>JAFRRM010000004.1 GCA_017428105.1 Lachnospiraceae bacterium
CCGGTGCTGCCCAGATGGACGGCGCCATCCTGGTCGTGGCCGCTACCGACGGCGTCATGGCTCAGACCCGCGAGCACATCCTGCTGGCCCGTCAGGTGGGCGTGCCCTACGTCGTAGTGTTCATGAACAAGTGCGACATGGTCGACGACGAAGAACTGCTTGACCTGGTCGACATGGAGATCCGCGACCTGCTGAACGAATACGAGTTCCCGGGCGATGACACCCCCATCATCCGCGGTTCCGCTCTGCTGGCCCTGGAAGGCGATCCCGCCTGGCAGGACAAGATCATCGAGCTGATGGAAGCTGTTGACGATTACATTCCGGATCCGGAACGTGCGACCGACAAGCCTTTCCTGATGCCCGTCGAGGACGTTTTCTCCATCACCGGCCGCGGCACCGTGGCTACCGGCCGTGTGGAACGTGGTGTTGTGCGCGTGTCTGATACCGTCGAGATCGTCGGCATCAAGGACGAGAGCCGCGCCGTCGTCGTGACCGGCGTTGAAATGTTCCACAAGCTGCTGGATGAAGGCCAGGCCGGCGACAACGTTGGCTGCCTGCTCCGCGGCGTACAGCGTACCGAGATCGAGCGCGGCCAGGTTCTGGCCAAGCCCGGCAGCGTACATCCCCACACCACCTTCAAGGGTCAGATCTACGTGCTGTCCAAAGAAGAAGGCGGCCGTCATACCCCGTTCTTCAACAACTATCGTCCGCAGTTCTACTTCCGTACCACGGACGTGACCGGCATCTGCACCCTGCCTGAAGGCGTTGAGATGTGCATGCCCGGCGACCATGTTGAGATCAAGGTCGAACTGATCTCCCGCATCGCTATGGAGCAGGGCCTCCGCTTCGCTATCCGTGAAGGCGGCCGCACCGTTGCTTCCGGCACCGTGACCGAGATCATCGAGTAATTTAACACCAAGTCTTTCGCCCCTTCGCGGAAGCGGAGGCGCTCTTTACCGGGGACCGTGAAAAATAGACAAAATCGTCTGTTTTTCATGGCCCCCTGTTTTTTCGGAAAGCCAAGACATGCAACAGGTCCGGGTCAGACCGGTCCGCTGAGGAAAATAAATGGATATTTTTGACGTGATCTCCCTGCTGGGCGGCCTGGCCATGTTCCTGTATGGGATGCGGCTGATGGGCGACTCCCTGAAAGAGAACTCCTCCGGCGCGCTGAAAGCGGTCATCGAGAAGGTAACGAACAACCCGTTCAAGGCGTTCCTTCTGGGGGTGATGATAACGGCGGTGATCCAGTCCTCCACCGCAACGATCGTCATCACGGCCGGTCTGGTAGGCGCGGGGATCCTCTCGCTGCACCAGTCGATGGGCATCATCATCGGCGCGAACGTCGGTACGACCGTGACCGGCCAGATCATCCGGCTGCTGGACGTGGACGCGTCGGGCTCCTCGTTCCTGCGCTTTTTCCAGCCTTCGACGCTGGCGCCGATCGCCCTGATCATCGGCATGGTGCTGATCATGGGGAACTTCCTGAAGAATTCCCACTCGATCGGCCGCATCGCCGTGGGCTTCGGCATCCTGTTCTCCGGCCTGCTGAACATGACCGGCGCGGTGACGTCCCTGGCGGAGTCCGGCATCGTGGAATCGCTGTTTTCCGGCCTGGGCGATCATCCGCTGCTGGGATACCTGACCGGCGCGGGCGTCGCGTTCGCCCTGCAGAGCTCTTCGGCATCCATCGGTATCCTGCAGGCGTTTTCCGCCACGGGACTGCTGAGCTTCAAGGCGATCTATACGATCATCGTCGGCATTTATCTGGGCGACTGCGTGACCACGGCCATCGTCTGCTGGATCGGCGCCAAAGCGGAGCCCAAGCGGGTCGGCGTGATCAACATCGTTTTCAATCTGTGCAAAACAGCGGCGGTCCTGGTAGGGGTCACCGTGATCCATCATATCGGCTGGCTGGATGCTCTCTGGGAAAGGCCCGTCAATTCCAGCATCATCGCCAACACCAATACGGTATTCAACCTGGGAAGCGCGCTGCTGTTTCTTCCGCTGCTGAACAGTTTTGAACGGATGAGCCTCAAACTGGTCAAGGACGATCCGGTCCCCGCCCTGAAATACAAGGACGAACTGGACGCGCTGAACCCGGTCTTCTTCAATACCCCTGCGCTGGCGCTCCGCAGCTGCTACAACCTGCTGCTGACCATTTTCCGGTCCGCCCGCAGCAATATCGAAAAGTCCTTCCGCCTGCTGGAGCGCTACGATGACGCGCTGCACAAGGAGATCCTGGCGGAAGAGGACGAGATCGACCACATGACGGACCGGATCGGCCGGTATACCGTCGAGCTGCTGCCGCATCTGCGGCTGGAGGATCACGTCGCGATCCTGAACCAGTATTATAAAGTGATGGCGGAATTCGAGCGTCTGGGCGACCACGCGGTCAATATCGCCGATCACGCGGCCGCGCTGAAAAAGAACAACACGAAGTTTTCCGCCATGGCCATGTCCGAACTGGCTGTTCTGGAATCGGCCATCATGGGCGTGCTGGACGAGGCGGAGCAGACCTTCAAGAAGCGCGACGTGGACGCCGCCCGCCGCATCGAACCGATCGTGCAGGTGATCTCGGAGATCGTTGCGGAACTCAAGAAAAACCACCTGCGCCGCATGAGCCGCGGCGAGTGCGACATCTACGCGGACGCGGGCTTCACCAATCTGATGACGGAATTCCGCCGCATCGCGGCCATCTGCTCCAACGTCGGCATCGCCACCATGGTCCGCGTCTATCCGGAACTGGCCGACCACGAGCACCTCTACTTCGAGTCCCTCCACCAGGGCGGCGACCGGGAGTTCAATGAGACGTACGAGCGGACCTACGCCCGGTATTTCTCTCTGCTGCGGAAGCCGGAGGAGGCAGGACCCCTGCCGCAGTCTCCGGTGACGGATTATCCGGAAGCGGACCAGCCGGAGATCGGGGAGTGACTCCGGCACCGCATTCGAAAATGGGCATCCCGCCGGGATGTCCTTTTTGTTTGGCACACCGCGCGCGCTGATATCAAACCGCGCCCCGGGCCGGGAGGGATCCGGACAGGACGCGAAGCGGCAAAGGACCTGTTGACAAGTCAGAATGCCGGATATAGAATTGATTCATAAATCCATCTGCAGAGGATCGATCCATGATCAGCGCCAATATCACTCCGTACGAAGGAGATGCTCCGTATATTTTTGTCAGCTATGCGCACGATGATTCTGCCGTCGTCCTGCCGATCCTGGAAAAACTGCATAAAGCAGGCTGCCGGATCTGGTACGATGAAGGCATCGCGCCGGGCAGCGAATGGCCGGAAAATATCGCGGAACACCTGAACCGAAGCCGGGTGTTCCTTGCTTTTATTTCCGGAGCCTCCATCGAATCGCCGAACTGCCGCCGGGAAGTCAACTACGCCCTGTCAAAGAGAAAGGACTTCCTGGGGATCATACTGGAAAAAACGGACATGTCTCCCGGGATGGAGATGCAGCTGTCCTCGCAGCAGTGCATCCTCCGCCACAATTACAGAACGGAAGAAGCTTTCCTGAACAAAGTCCTGGGAAGCAGGATCCTGGATCCGTGCCGGGAAGAGACGGCCGCACCGGCGAAAGCGTCGGAGAGCGGAAAAAAACCGACCGCGAAGATCAGGCCGTGGATCATCGCCGCCGCGGTCTTATGTCTGGCGGTCATCGGAGCCCTGATTATCTCCGGTCTGGGACGTTCCGGGAAACAGAACGACCCGTCCGGGACGGCAGGGACGGAAAGTCGCGAAGCAGTGCAGAATGAAACGACGGTGGATTTAGTGACTGCCGAAACGGAACAGGCTTCCTCTGCCGGGCCGACTGCCACTGCAGCAGCATCAACCACTACCGCAGCACCGACCACTACTGCAGCACCAACCACTACCGCAGCGCCGGCAACCACCGCAGCACCGGCCACTACTGAAGCACCGGCCACTACTGAAGCGCCGACCACTACCGCAGCGCCGACCACCGCCGCCGTCCCGCCCACCACGGCCGGAACGATCGATCTCAAGGTGGGCGACCGCGTTTATTTCGGCACATATGAACAGGACAACGACCTGTCCAACGGCAGAGAGACGATCGAATGGATCGTCATGGGCGTCTTTGACGATTACATCGACCTGATCAGTCTGCACATCCTGGACGTGGTGCCCTTCCACGGGACCTCTTCCCCGGTCGTATATTCCGGGAGCAGCATCAACGAATACCTGAACAGGGAATTCCTTCTGTATTCCTTTACGGACGCGGAGGTGCAGGGCATGCTGGACGTCAGCGCCCCGGCCACGGACAATCCGGAATACCGGATCACGGACCAGGGCGGGACCGTCACGGAAAAAGTCTATCTCCCGTCTGCTGCCAAGGCGGCGGAGTTCCTGCCCACCGATCTTGCCCGCCGCTGTGCCGGGACCGCTTACGCCAAAGCGAACGGTCTGCACGTGAATGAAAACGGGCACAGCCCCTGGTGGACCCGCACCATGGGCGAAGACAACACCCACGCCGTGATCGTCCGCAGCAGCGGCGAAGTGAACTGGCAGGGCTGGGACGTCACCGGCGCGGACTATTTCGACATCGGCTTCCGGCCCTGCATCCGCGTCGACCGGGAGACGGCAGAGCAATTATATCAGAAACCGTAAGGAAATAAGGAAACGGCGCCATCGGGGACGATCCTTCCGCACAAGAGGAAGGACCGTCCCCGTTATTGTTTTTTTAGGGTAAAAAGCAAACTACAACCGTGCGGACCGCTCCCCTTTGTGATATACTGTTATTGACCATTATTTTCGGAGGCGATAAAAATGACGGCACCCTGGAAGGGAGTCTGGCCGGAATGGGTCTGTGAAAAACGGATCGGACAGGGTTCCTGCGGCACGGTGTACCAGGCTGTCCGCGGAAAAGGAGAAGCGGCGGAACGGGCCGCTGTTAAGGTGATCCATATTCCGCAGAGCGAGGCCGAAACGGAGATGCTGCGTTCCGAGGGCATGACGGAGGAGGAGAGCCGGGAGTATTTCGACGCGGTCGTGGAGGACCTGCTTTCCGAGGTCAGCCTGAGCAGCGGGCTGTCGGATCACCGGAACGTCGTGCGGGTGGAGGATTATGCCGTGGAGCCCCGGCGGGACGGTCTGGGGGCCACCATTTTCATCCGCATGGAACTGCTCACGCCGCTGAGCGTTTACCTGTCGGACAAAACCCTCCCGGAAGACGATGTGATCCGTCTGGGCCGGGACATCTGCCGCGCGCTGATCTGCTGCCATAAGGCGGGCATTCTCCACCGCGACGTCAAACCCGAAAATATCTTTGTTGACAAGGAAGGCAATTTCAAACTGGGCGATTTCGGGATCGCCCGGCGCATCGAGCACGCGTCCACCTGCCTGACCCGGGTGGGGACGCCTTTTTACGCGGCGCCGGAAGTGGCCTTTTCTTCCCAATACGACGGCCGGGCGGACATCTATTCGCTGGGCCTGGTGCTGTACCGTCTGCTCAATCACAACCGCCTGCCCTTCATGGAAGGCAAGCGCCTGCTGACTCCGGCGGACCGGAACATGGCCATGGAGCGGCGCCGCAGCGGGGAAAGCCTGCCCGCGCCGCTGGAGGCGTCGGAGCGCCTGGCGGACGTGATCCGGAAGGCCTGCGCGTTCAAACCGGAGGACCGCTATCAGACCGCGGAGGAGTTTTATGAGGCGTTGAGCGGCGAGGAAAAGAAGCGGGCGCTGCCGCTCTGGCGGCGGAAAGGGATCGTCGCGGCTGCGCTGGCGGTCATCGTGCTGGGCATCGCGGGATTCGGATGGCAGAGAGGATGGTTCGCAAGAGTGCAGAAGAGAGAACCGGAACCGGCGGCCGTTTCTTCCGCAGAGAGCGACATGTCTGCCGGAGCAGTCTCTGCTGAGATCCCGGATGACTCGGATCCGCCGCAAAAAACAGACCTTTCTGAACAGGCAGCGATGACAGCCGCAAGGGAACTTTCTTCGGACGAATCTATGACTGCCGTGCCGGATCCTGCCACGGAAGTGCTTTCAGCGGCCGCAGAACTTACAACGACAGCAGAACTGACGACAACAGCAGCCCCGACGATGGCAGAGCCTGCGACGACAGCCGCCCCGACGACAGAAGCGCCGACGACGACAGCAGAGCCGACGACAACGGCAGCCCCGACGATCGCAGAGCCTGCGACGACAGCAGCCCCTACGACAGAAGCGCCCACGACGACGGCGGTACCGACGACCACGCCTGCCCCGACAACGACAGCAGCGCCGCCAACTACGGCCCCGCCGCCTACCACAGCTGCACCTACCACCCCTGCCCCGCCGCCTACAACTCCGGCCCCGCCGCCTACCACGGCCGCTGAAGTTCCGCCTGACGAAGTTCCCGAAGATACATTCACTTTTATGCTGAATGCGGATGGACAGTCTTATTCCATAACAGGCACAAAAACATTGGAATTCAGCACGCATGTCACATTGCCCAGCTACTATAAAGACTTGCCCGTTACGAACATTAAAACCGGTTTATTCCGGAATGCCCGCTTTGAAGGCGGTCTGACGCTGCCTTCGAAACTCAGACGGATCGAAGATTCGACTTTCAGAAACAGTTATATTGCGGGACGCCTGACGATCCCGGGCAGTGTAAAGTTTATCGCAAGCTGGGCCTTTTCCAATGTGTCAGCTGACGAGATCGTTCTGAAAGAGGGCGTGAAAACAATGGAGTCTGTCGCGTTCGGCAGTCTGCAGGGCCATCCTTCGGTCACGATCCCTTCTACAGTCGTGGGGAACGACAATGTTTTTTCAGCGGATGGGAGCTGCCGCACAGCTCATTTAAATGTTCTGACGATCAATTCCCAGTCTTTCCTGGATGCGTCCGCGGAATCGGGAATCGGGTCCTTTACGGTAGATTCGATCAAACTGGGAGACAACATTACCGGATTCCGTGTGATCGACGGGTGTCTGATCCAGACATCCCGGAAATTGCTGCTGAAAGCCTGCCGCCAGTTCAGCATCCCGGGCGGCGGAGTCGTGGAGATCATTGACCACGGTCCGTTTTATACGGATTTCAACGGGGAACCCGAAGTGTGGGATCTGCCGGAGATCTATTTTCCGGAAGGAGTGAAAGAGTTCCGGGCTATTTCCTACAGCTCTACCATATACAGCATTCACATCCCTCACAGCACGACATATATCCACCCCCAGTCTTTGACCGGAGGAAGCCTGATGAATATTTTTTACAATGGGACCATGGAGGAATGGATCGCATTGACGAAAAAAGAAAAAGACATGTATGATTACTGGCAGTATGGTTCGGGGCTGAAAGTCGGATGCACCGACGGTGTCCTGCAGTTTCGGTCGGGAGGCTGGAAAAAGACATCATAATTTATACTGGTTTCGATGGGAACAGCAGCATAAGATCACAAAAACTGCAGAGACGACTTTTTCGTCCCTGCAGTTTTTTATGAGACTCACCTGTTATGAGACTCACCTGTTATTTGCTGTACGATCTCTCCCACACATCCGTATACGTCATCATCGGATCCTCCGCCAGCAGGCACAGCATCAGGAAGCAGTCGTACGGCAGCGCGGCGTACAGTTCCCCGAAGCCGCAGGAGGAGAGGAGGCCGTTCGTTTCCTCCGTGAAGGCCATATAGCGGCGGCGGGGCGGCATTTCATCGCTTTCGACCTGGCTCCAGATGAAGAAGTTCAGGGTGGTCAGGTCGCTGCGGATGACCGGGATCTCGCGGCGCAGGAGGGAGTTGATGCGCTGACGGGTCAGGCGCTTATCATCGAAGAGGGGGTACAGGGCGGACTGCTTGGCCGGGACCAGGTTGCCGTATGCGTCTTTGGGAACGACGGAATAGAGGATGTGCTCCATGTCGGCCGCCGTGATCTCGTCGGTCAGGATGGGGTCGAGCTGGCGGACGGTGCGGTTGTAATTGGCGGCCAGGAGGGAGCGGGCGTTTTCATAGAGCTGTTCAAAAGTGCGGAACTGAAGATCGCTGCGGCCCGGCAGGTCGCGGGTCTTCTGTTCTTTCAGCAGCGCCATCAGTTCGGCTTCCCGGGTGCCTGGACCCGCGGTCCAGTCCTCCCGCTCGTATTTCTCCCGGATCTGCTCAAATTTGGGCCAGGTGTAACCGTTTTCATAGCACCAGGCGCAGATCAGTTCCCGGGGATCTTCCGGCCGGAGCGTCGTTTCATGCAGGGCTTTGACAAAAAAGTCGTCCACTTCCGCCCGCGTCAGGCCGAGGCCGAAACCGAGCAGCAGGACCGTGCTGCGGCTTGCGGTCTTCTGGCTCAGCCAGTTGGCGCTGGCCGCGCTGAGTTTGGTGGTGGAGGGATGAAAAGAAGCGGGCGTATGATGCTCGTGGAATGCGGTCTTGATGATGTCCTGATAAGCGGAAAGCGGAACGGCGGAGAACGGCCCGGTCAGTTCCGCGTTCTCATACAGAAAACGCTTCAGATACTCGCAGAAGGGGATCTGCCGCATCCGCGCGGACAGGCACTCGTAGATCATGGCCGCTTCCCGTTTGTGGAAGTCGGGATGGTCCGCCACGTCGTAAAAAGCATCCCAGCCGCGGTCGGTAAAATAAAGGATGTCATCGGAATATTCTTTCATCGCGCACCTCTTTTAAATCATTATACCTCAGAAGAAACGACTTTGTAGTTTGTTTTTTACGTTTGACGGAGAAAATGGTGAAGGGAAACGGTCCGCTGTCGTTTTACGGGGAAAGGATGGCCGGCGGCCGCCGGAGGAAGGACGCGGCGGACGAGGGGAAAACACGGGGAATGTATCGTGTTTTCCCGAAGAATCAATAAAAAACGGGCGGTCCTGCCGCCCGTTTCCGGGAAGATGACAAGGGGAGGTCTCCCGTCATCCGTTCTGTTCTGCCAGCACTTTCCAGTAATCCTCGTAATTGTCCTGCAGCAGGCGGGGCGTGTCCAGGCCGTACGGGCATTTGGAGGAGCAGGAGCCGCAGTGCAGGCAGTTTTCGATCTGATGCATCTTTTCCTGCCAGGCTTCGGTAAGCCAGTCCTTGGCCGGAGCGCGGCGCAGCATCAGGCTCATGCGGGCGCAGTTGTTGATCTCGATGCCCATGGGGCACGGCATGCAGTAGCCGCAGCCGCGGCAGAAATCGCCGGCCAGCTCGGCCCGGTCTTTTTCGATCGTCGCCTGACGCTCCGGGGTGAGCTCCGCGCCGTTTTTCACCACGTCCAGGAACTGCTCCAGCTCCCAGCCGCGCTGCACGCCCCAGATGGGGACGACGATGTCCTTCGTTTCCATATAGGCGGCCGCGGTGTAGCCGTCGCGGATCAGGCCGCCGGCCAGCGCCTTCATGGCGATGAAGCCCATGCCTTTTTCGCGGCAGGCATCGACCAGTTCTTCCTCCTGCGGTCCGGACAGATAGCTGTACGGGAACTGCAGCGTGGCGTACAGGCCGGATTCAATGGCTTCCTGCGCTACGGCCAGACGGTGGTTGGTGATGGAGATGTGGCGGATCTTGCCTTCCTCCTTTGCCTTCAGGGCCGCTTCGTACAGGCCGTCGGCTCCGCCGGGCTTGGGGCAGAAGGCGGGGTTGTGGAACTGGTAAACGTCGATGTAATCCGTCTCAAGGGTGCGCAGACTGGTCTCCAGGTCCTTCCACATACCCTCTGCCGTGACGGCGCCGGTCTTGGTGGCGATGATGAGCTTGTCCCGCATCCCCTTGAACGCGTAGCCCAGTTTCTCTTCACTGTCCGAATAGGCGCGGGCGGTGTCAAAATAATTCATACCGCCGTCGTACGCGCGGCGCAGCAGTGAAGCCGCTTCTTCTTTGGAAATGCGCTGGATCGGCAGCGCGCCGAATCCGTTCTTTTCGATCTCAATACCGGTATTTCCCAGCTGAATGCGTTTCATGCGATCTCTCCTTCTGAACCTCCGAACCAATAATTTCCGAAACGATACTCTGCCCCGCAGTATACCACACCGCACCGCGCCTTGGCAATGCCTTTCACGGAATCTGACCAAGGGACGCAAACTGTGTCAGAAGACCGTCCCCGGCGGCGGAGCCCCGGCAGGGGCGGTCCTTGGCCGTCCGCCAAACAGGGCCATTTGAGAACCGCCCCCCAATCGCCTCACTTGGCTGCCCGCCATACAGGGCTATTTAAGAACCGTCCCCCAATGGCCTCGTTCGTTGTTTTTTTACTCCGGTCCTGCTGACAGGGGACTTGACAAATAGATATCATTATGATATCAAATAGATAACAGGCTATGCTCTTCGACTTTTTACTCTAAAAGGAGGCTGTGATGAAAGAGGTCGTATTGAAAAAGAATAAAAACGGGCTGTTGATGATGGGGCTGTGGATCCTGCTGTACGCGGCGGCCATGGCGGGCTGCATCTGGGGCGCGATCAAAGCGGAAGAGAAAGTGACCTGGTGGTTCATTCTGTCACTGGTATGGCTGTCTGTGGGCTGGCTCCCGGCTATGGGGCTCAAGGTCGTAGGGCCGCAGGAGGCGCTGGTGCTGACGCTGTTCGGCAAATACGTCGGAACGATCCGGGACCCCGGATTCTATCAGGTGAACCCGTTCTGCGTGGCGGTGAATCCGGCGGCGGACACCAAACTGTCCCAGTCCGGCGACGTGGACGGCGGCCGCCGGAAGGCGCTGGTCATCCCGGCCGGAAACGGTGCGGGCATCGCTTTCAATAAGCAGTTCGGCAAGAAGATCTCCCTGAAGGCCATGACGCTGAGCAATGCCCGCCAGAAGATCAACGACTGCCTGGGGAATCCGGTGGAGATCAGCATCGCCGTGATCTGGCGTGTGGTCGATACCGCCAAAGCGGTGTTCGAGGTGGACAATTACAAGGAATACCTGTCCCTGCAGTGCGACGCGGCGCTGCGCGACATCGTGCAGATCTATCCCTACGACGTCTCCCCGGGCGTGGATACCACGGGCGACGGCGTGGCGGACGAAGGCTCTCTGCGCGGGTCCAGTGAAGTGGTGGCCGCCCGGATCCGCGATGAGATCCAGGCCAAGGTGGCCGGTGCGGGCCTGGAGATCCTGGAAGCCCGCATCACGTATCTGGCTTATGCCACGGAGATCGCGGCGGTCATGCTGCAGCGCCAGCAGGCCCGGGCCATCATCGACGCCCGGAAAATGATCGTGGACGGCGCCGTGGGCATGGTGGAAATGGCGCTGGAGCGCCTGTCTGAAAACCACACCGTGGAACTGGATGAAGAGCGGAAGGCGGCCATGGTCTCCAACCTGCTGGTGGTGCTCTGCGGCAACAAGGACGCCCAGCCGGTGGTAAATTCCGGGAGCCTGTACTGATGACGGTTCGGAGACGGACCGGGCCCGCAGGAGGAAAGCCTCATGAATGAAACACAGAAAAAACAGATCCCCCTGCGTCTGTCCCCCAAGCTGTACGCCGCCATCGCCGCCTGGGCGGAGGATGATTTCCGCTCGGTCAACGGGCAGATCGAATATCTGCTGACGGAATGCGTGAAGCAGCGGAAAAAAAACGGGAAATACGTGTCGGAAAGTATAGACGAACCGATACAGTTGGATATACAATAAAACATGACCCGCGGCCGCCGGCCCCGGACCCGCCGAAACAGAAATGGCAGTCATCGAAGGACGATAAAGGAGAGAAACAGTATGCTTCGCATTGAAAACCTGACCAAGAAATACGGGAGCAAAGCCGCGGTGGATGACCTGACGCTGCACATCGCCCCCGGCGAGATCTACGGCTTCATCGGCCACAACGGCGCCGGCAAGACCACCACGCTGCGCAGCGTGGCCGGCATCCAGCAGTTTGACACGGGAGAGGTCTTCATCGACGGTGTCGACCTGAAGCGGGACCCGCTGGAGTGCAAGCGCCGCATGGCGTATATCCCGGACAACCCGGACCTGTACGATTACATGACCGGGATGAAGTACCTGAACTTCATTGCGGATATCTTCGGGGTGGATACGGCCGCCCGGAAGGAGCGCATCGCGGAACTGGCGGCGCGCTTTGAACTGACGGACAACCTGGGCCAGCCCATCGCCGCATATTCCCACGGCATGAAGCAGAAGCTGGCGGTGATCAGTGCCTGGCTGCACGAGCCGCGCCTGATCCTGATGGACGAGCCCTTCGTGGGCCTGGATCCCAAGGCCGCCCATCTGCTGAAGGAGATGATGCGGGAGCTCTGCGACCGCGGCGGCGCCATTTTCTTCTCCACCCACGTGCTGGAAGTGGCGGAAAAGCTGTGCGATAAGGTCGCCATCATCAAGGAAGGCCGGCTGATCCGGTCCGGCACCATGGAAGAAGTGAAGGGCGATGATTCGCTGGAGGAAGTATTCCTGGAACTGGAGGCGGAATAATGCTCGGATTACTGATCAGAAAACAGCTGCGCGAACAGTACGCCGGCTGGTTCTATAACCCGAAAAAGAACACGGCCCGCTCCCGTGTGGCGACGGCGGGCATGATCCTGATGACGATCGTGTTCGGCCTGGGCGTGTTCGGCGGTCTGATGACGGCACTGGGCCTTACGCTCTGCGACCCGATGGAACAGACCGGGATGATCTGGCTGTATTTCACGATAGTCGGGGCGATCGGACTTCTGCTCGGCGTGGTGGGCGGCGCCTTTTCGGCCTATACCAACCTGTACAAGGGCAAAGACAACGATCAGCTGCTGGCGCTGCCGATCCCGCCGGGGGACATTATCGGTTCCCGTATCATCAGCGTGTTCCTGGTCACCGGCATGTTCAGCCTGATCGCGGTCCTGCCGCCCCTGGTGGTGTACTGGATCAAGAGCGGAGCAACCTTCAAAAAAGTGGCGGGGGGCCTGCTGTTCGCCCTGGCCATCTCCCTGATCGCGCTGGTACTGGGCTGCCTGCTGGGCCTGGTCGTGGCAAAGGTCAGCACGAAACTGAAGAATAAGAGCATCATCACGGTGCTGGTCTCCCTGCTGATCATGGCGCTGTATTACGTCTTCTATTTCCGCTTCCAGATGCTGCTGCAGCAGATCACGCGGGATCCGGAGGCGTTCCGCAAACTGGAGGAGATCCCGGGCCTTAAGGCCTTCGGACTGGCGGGCACCGGAGAATGGGGCCCTCTGCTGATCATGCTGGCCGTGACGGCGGTACTGATCGCGGTGACGCTCTATCTGCTGATCCGCAGCTTTTACCGCATCATCTCCGAGTCCGCCCAGGTGAGCCGGGTCAATTATAAGGTGAAGAACGAGGCGCAGAAATCGACGGGCAGAGCCCTGCTGGGCCGGGAATTAAAGCATCTGACCTCCAGCCCGGGCTATATGCTGAACGCAGCGCTGGGGTCCGTGTTCCTGGTGCTGGCCGGCGGCGCCGTCCTGTTTAAGGGAGGCGATCTGCTGGACCTGCTCCGCGAGGACGGCGGGGCAAATCTGATGGACATCCTGACAGTGGTGGCCGCTGCGGCGCTGGGCATGCTGTCGGGCATGAATACCCTGACGGCGCCGTCGGTCTCGCTGGAAGGCAGGAGCCTGTGGATCGTGCGGTCCCTGCCCGTGGACAGCTGGCAGGTCCTGAAGGCCAAGCTGGGCATGCACCTTCTGGTGACCAGCGTCCCGACGCTGTTCTGCAGTCTCTGCCTCATCCTGGTGATCAAGTCGGATATCGTCGGCCTGCTGCTGATCCTCATCTTCCCGCAGCTGTGCGTCCTGCTGTTCGCCTCCTTCGGCCTGATGATGGGCGTGCTGCGGCCGAACCTGAACTGGACCAACGAAATGGTTCCCGTCAAGCAGTCCCTGGCCGTTATGCTGACCATGTTCGGCGGCATGTTTTACGGCGTCGCGCTGGGCGGCCTGTATTTCCTGGTCGGCGTGAAGATCGGCGCCACGCTTTACCTGGTCCTGGCCTCCGTCCTGACAGCCGTCCTGGCCGTCCTGATCCTGCTCTGGCTGAAGAACCGCGGGACGAAGCGGTTCGAGGAGCTGTAAATCATCTGGACCAATAAAAAAAACGGGACCGTTCGGGGATAGTCTCCTAACGGTCCCGTTTTTTGTATGGTGACGGGAAAATGACAGGGGGACGGTTCCTTTGTCAGAACACCGGGCAAAGGGGCCGTCTCCCTGCTAAAAACAATGTCGGAAAGGATGGCTTCGGACGGCAGGGTCAGGAAGTGCCGTCCGAAGCGGTCCTGTCAGTGCAGCGGGTAATCGATGCGCAGGCTCTCGCGGATCAGCCGGATGCATTCTTCGCGGAAATCGTCGGAGGCGAGGGTTTCCATCTGCCGGATCCATTCGCTGTTATTGAGTTCGCCGGCGTATTCGGAGCGGCGCAGTTCCATGCCCCAGTGCGCGATGCCGGCGGCCCAGAAGGCGTTGGCGGAAAGTTCGGGGGTATAGGCGTCCGCGGCCAGCGGGTAGGTCAGAAGTTCGGAGGCGCCGCCGACCGGCTCTTTATAGCGGATGTTCAGGACCAGCCATTCGTCCGTGTTCGTGAGGGTGGGGGCGTCGCCGCCCTGGGGCTGGCTGTAGCGGGATTCCACGGCCGGGATCTCGAAATCCGAGCCGGCGGGAATGATCTCATAGAGGGCCGTGACCTGATGGCCGGAGCCCAGTTCGCCGCCGTCTTTGGTGTCGTCCGCGAAATCCTCCGCATCCATCACGCGGTTTTCATACCCGATCAGGCGGTAGCCCTTGACCATTGCAGGGTTGAATTCGACCTGCAGCTTCACGTCCCTGGCGACCGTAAACAGCGTGCCGCCGGCTTCCTCCACCAGGACCCTGCGCGCTTCGGCGATGTCGTCGATGTAATAATAATTGCCGTTGCCGTTGTCCGCCATGGCTTCCATCTTGTTGTCCTTGATGTTGCCCATGCCGTAGCCCAGGACGGAGAGGAATACGCCGCTCTGCGCTTTGTGCTGCACCAGGCGGGTCAGTTCGCCTTCCGAGGTCACGCCGACGTTGAAGTCGCCGTCCGTGGCCAGGATGATGCGGTTGTTGCCGCCGGGGATGAAGTGGCGCTCCGCCGCGTCGTAGGCCATGCGCAGGGCCTGCTCGCCGTTGGTGCAGCCGGAGGCGGTCAGATCCTCCAGCGCGCTCATGATGCGGGCCTGTTCGTTCCCGGAGACGCCGTCCAGGACCAGGCGTTCCGAGCCGGAATACGTGATGATGGTAATCCGGTCGTTTTCCGTGAGGTTCTCCGCCAGCGTCATGAAGGAACGCTGGACCAGCGGCAGCTTTTCGGGCGTGCTCATGGAGCCGGAAACGTCGATCAGGAAGACCAGGTTGGAGGGAGGAAGGGTGTCCGCGTCCAGTTTCTTCGCCTGCAGGCCGATCAGCAGCAGATGGGCCTGGCTGTTCCAGGGACAGTCGGAGAGTTCCAGCGTGACGCCGAAGGGCTCGCCGTCCGCGGGTTCCGCATAATCGTAGCGGAAATAATTGATCAGTTCCTCGAGGCGGACCGCGTCTTTGGGGATCGCGGTGCCGTTTTGGATCAGGCGCCGCAGGTTGGAATAGGCGGCCGTGTCCACGTCGGCTGCGAAAGTCGAGAAGGGAGAGGTCAGGACGCTCAGGAAGCCGTTTTCCTGAATATAGTCATACTCCTCCGTGTTCCAGCCCGGGGTGTAGATATAGGAGACGGGGGGGACTTCGGCGGGCGCGTAATTCGTTTTGGGAACGTTACTACACGGCGCTGCCATAAAGGGGGGCCAGCCTGCCGAAACTGACGGCGCAGGCTGCGCGGCTTCTGCGGCGTCCTGCGTGAGGTCCGTTTCGGTGGGGGTCGTCTGCACGGGGGTCGTCTGCATGGGGGCCGTCTGCACGGGGGTCGTCTGCATGGGGGCCGTCTGCACGGGGGTCGTCTGCACGGGAAGGGCAGACGGCTCGGTGACCTGCCCCGCGGGGTCCGCGGAGATCTGCGCAGGCTTCTGCTGACGGCTGAAAACGCCGGACACGGCAGCCGTGATCAGCACCAGGCACAGGCAGGCGGCGATGGCGGCCCAGCCGGTCCATTTCGGGAGACGGCGGAGCTTCCTGCCGCCGGCATCGGGGCGGGCGGGGGCGGCCTGCGGAGCGTCCTCTTTCAGCGCATCCGTGCTCCGCCGGGCTGCTTCCCCGTCTTTTTTCAGGATCCGGGCGTATTCGCCGGCCCATTTTTCATCGATCTCGTTTAAGGCGTCCTGCCATATTTCTTTCTTCATACCGCAAAACCTTCGCTTTCCAGTTTTTTCTTCAGGGAGTGCCGCAGGGCTTTCAGTTCTTTTTCGATCGTGGAAGTGCTGACGCCCATGGCCGCCGCCATTTCCCTGACCGCCTCCGCGCCGTACCAGCGGCGCAGGAAGATCTCCCGGCGCCGGGGCTTCTGCTCCGCCAGAAACGCGTTCAGGCAGCGCCCCAGCTCCTTCGCCATCAGCTCGTCCTCCGTTCCGGAATCGGAGGGCAGGAGCTCCGCCAGTTCGTCCAGCGCCGTCAGGCAGTCGCCGGGAACGGCGCCGGCCCGGCTGTTATGCCGCTGCCGGTCGATGGCCGCGCGGCGGGCCAGGGTGGTCAGGAACGCGGGCAGCGAGGCCGGGCGGTGCGGCGGGATCGCCTGCCACAGCCGCAGCATCGTATCGCTCACCGCCTCCTCCCGGTCGCGCGCATCTCCCAGGAACCGGGAGACCAGCCGCTTCATCAGCGCGCCGTACCGCTCCTGGACGGCCTCCAGGGCCGCCTCCTCCCGGCGGAACAGCCCTTCGGTCAGGGCTTCATCCGTCGCATAAAGCAGATTTTGCTGGCGCATCGATTCCATGGCATCTCCTGGCGTTTTCTGACAGGGGGACGGTTCCTTTGTCAGATTTTTTCCCTCTGACGGGGGCGGTCCCCTTGACAGGTTTTCCTGCTGATGACAGGGGGTGTGCCGCTGTCATCATTTAGTCCCTTTACCTGTTCTGTCGAAGAAAAAACGGAAATCCGTAAAAAAGTTTTTGCCGGATCGTCTCCATAGTATCATTCCCGGAGCGGCCGGTCAAGAAACGGAGCGTCCGGCCTGGCGGCGGGCGGCGGCTGAAAAACTTGACAGCGGCCGCTTTTTGTATGATATTGTAAGAAAAAAGACCGGTAAGGGGAAACAATGCAATACCGAAAAGACCGAAACGGCGAAAAACTCTCGATGCTGGGCTACGGCTGCATGCGTTTTACGGCAAAGGGCCGCGGCATCGATATCGACAAGGCGGAACAGGAGATTCTGACCGCTTACCGGGCCGGTGTCAATTACTATGATACGGCTTACGTCTACCCCGGCAGCGAGGCGGCCCTCGGCGAGATCCTGGAGCGGAACCGCCTGCGCGATCAGGTGAACATCGCGACAAAACTGCCGCAGTACATGGTCGGCAGCCGGGCGGCGATTGACAGATACTTTAACGAGGAGCTCTCGCGTCTGCGCACGGATCATATCGATTACTACCTGATGCACATGATCACGGACGTGTTCCAGTGGGAGCGGCTCCTGGGCTTCGGGATCGCGGACTGGATCGCGGAGAAAAAAGCGGCCGGACAGATCCGGAACATCGGTTTTTCTTTTCACGGGAATTCGGAAATGTTCCTGAAGGTCCTGGACGCCTATGACTGGGATTTCTGCCAGATCCAGTACAACTATCTGGACGAGGTCTCCCAGGCAGGGAAGAAAGGCCTGAAGGCGGCGGCCGAAAAGGGCATCCCGGTCATCATCATGGAACCGCTGCGCGGCGGAAAGCTCGTCAACATGCTGCCGGATGCCGCCCGGAAAGCGATGGCGGATTCCGGCAAAGGCTGGAGCGCGGCGGAATGGGGCCTCCGCTGGCTTTATGACCAGCCGGAAGTGACGGTCGTGCTTTCGGGCATGAATTCCGTTGAAATGGTGGAAGAAAACTGCCGCATCGCGGCCGAGGCGGAGGCGGGCAGCTGGACGGAGAAGGAATTCGGGGTCATCGGCCGCGTCGTGAAAGAGATCCGCACGAGAGAAAAGGTCGGCTGCACCGGCTGCCGTTACTGCATGCCCTGCCCGAAAGGCGTGGATATTCCCGGCGCGTTCCGCTGCTGGAATGAAATGTTCATCGAATCCAGGACCAAGGCCCGCTTTGCCTATGCGCAGACGGTGGGCATGACCAAGAAACCGGCTTTTGCCTCGCAGTGCGTGGGGTGCGGCAGGTGCGAGCAGCACTGCCCGCAGAACCTGCCGATCCGGCAGCTTTTAAAGGAGGCGGATAAAGCCCTCAGGCCGCTGCCGTATAAGGCCGGGATCAACATCGCCCGGAAATTCATGTTCCGGAAAGGGAAGAAGGATCAGCCGGATATTTCAAGCCGATAGCACCCGGCACGGAAGAGAGGATCGGACCCTGCCCGGCAGGGAGTTACCGCTGCGGAACAGGATAAAAGGACTAAAAAAAGAGCCGTGAAAAGCGTCATTCAGAACGGACAGCGCTTCTTCACGGCCCTTTTTGCGTCAGGTCAGGACAGGCTTTCCTCCACCTGCTCGTAGATCTCGTCCGCGAGGGCGAGGCCCTGGGAGAGGAGCGCTTCGCCGCGGATGCGGTAGGCTTCCGCCAGGTCCTTGTCCTTCAGGCTGCCGACGTTGATGAGGACGTTGAGCCAGGCGCCCTGGAGGGCGGAACGGAGACAAAGGGCGGCGACGCCGAGGTCGCTGGCGGCATTGGTGTTGGAGCGGCCGACCTGGAGCATGGTGAGTTCCAGGGCTTCGAGAGTCAGTTCCATGATCTTGAGCGGCGATTCCGTGCAGACGGCCAAGGCGGCCTGGATGGCTTCGGAGCGGGCAGCCTTTTCCTCGGGCGTTGCCTTGGGCAGACCGAAGGCCTCGCTGACCATGTTGAAAGCCGCGGTGTCTTCCTCCATGGCGGCGAGCATTTCCTGCCGCAGCGTTCCGGCCTTGGCCAGAGATCTTTCGGCGGAGGCATGGAAGGCCTCGAATTTGGCGCTTCCCACGGTCAGGGCGGAGACCATGGCGGACAGGGCGGAGCCCAGCGCGCCGCACAGCGCGGCCGCGGAGCCGCCTCCGGGGGCGGGGGCATCGGAGCCCAGCAGGGCGGTGAATTCCTCAACGGTCAGTTTGGATAATTCCATGATGCTTCCCCCCTTATTCCATGCCGATCAGATGATACTCCATCACCTGCTCGGTGCAGTTGAAATTCTCCAGCTTCAGATAATGGGCCGCACAGTCGATCAGCGCCTTGCCCGGCGTCAGCCCCACGATCTCGGACCCGACGATCTTCACGCCGTACCCTTCGGCCAGCGCCCGGATCATCTCGTAGGCGTAATACAGCGGTGTGCCCTCGTAATTGACCATGTTCATGGAGACCTGCGCGATCCCGCGCTCCTCCAGCATCACGCCGATGGCCTTGCAGTATTTAAACCCCCCCGACGAGCCGCGGATCGCTTTCGCGATCTTCTTCGCGATCTCCACGTCCGGCGTGTCCAGGTTCACGTTGAACGCCACCAGCGGCATGCGCGCGCCGATGGCCGTGATCCCGGCCGTGGGATGGATCTTCCGCTCGCCGTAGTCCGGCGCCCAGTCTTCCTGCAGCAGTTTTTCGGGCATGCCCTCGAACTGGCCGCGGCGGCAGTCCGCCAGGTTGCGGCGCTCCGGCCGTGTGGCGGAGTCCTCATATAAGAAGGACGGGATCCCGAACTCGTTCCAGATGCGCTCCGCAACGCGTTTGGACAGGGCCACGCAGTCCTCCACCGTGGTCTCGGCCGTCTGCGGCACGAAGGGGATGACGTCGGTGGCGCCCATGCGCGGGTGCTGGCCTTCGTGCCTGCGCATGTCGATCTTTTCCGCGGCCAGGCCGGTCAGCTTCACGGCCGCCTCCTCGATCGCCTCCGGCGCGCCCAGCAGCGTGAACACGCAGCGGTTGTGGTTGCCGTCCGACTGCACGTCGAACAGGAAGCAGCCCGGGACGCTCTTCGCACACGCGACCAGCGCGTCGAACACCGCCGGATCCTTCTCCCGGCTCACGCTGAAATTGGGGATGCACTCCACTAATTTTGCCATATCAGTTTTCCTCCTTCACGGATCCTTCCGCGGATCCCTTCTTGTCAAACAGTTTGAACAGCATCGGATATGGGCCGATCAGGGCGAACGTGACGGCCAGATAGCGCAGCGAGCGGACCGCGAACGACGCCGGCGCCGCCGATTCCAGAAACTCTTTGGAAAACGGCAGCTTGAGCAGCGTGTTCAGCCCGAAGAACAGCGCGAAGCCGCCCAGCGTCCGCAGGATCATCGGGACGACGCGCCGCGTGTTCTCAAAATGCACGAATCTCCGCTCGAAGAATTCGCCCAGCGCGAGCCCGCCCATCATGCCCAGCGCCGAGAAGTAATCGTTGGTGTGACAGTAGAAAACGCCCGGCAGCGCGGTCCCGATCAGGATCAGGTAGATCACGGCGCGATTCCGGACACGCTTCTCCAGCAGACCGGTCAGCACGACCGCCAGCAGGCCCAGCGACCAGCCGGCCAGGACGTCCGTGGGGTAGTGCACGCCGAGGATGATGCGGGAAAAGCCAACCAGGAACGTCAGCGCAATGGCGAGGATCAGGAACCCCCGCTTTTTCAGCCCCAGAGCCGCTTTCACATAGGTGGCGGCGGAGCCGCAGGAATGTCCGCTCGGGAACGAATAGCCCTGCGCGGCCACGTCCATGACGTCCGCCTTGGGATCGACCGCCTTCAGGCACCGGATCCCGGGATCCGCCATATACGGCCGCTGCCGCAGCGCGATGTTCTTGACCAGCGGATTCCACAGCGAGGCCGTGAGCAGGCTCAGCCCCACGGAAAGCCCCAGCCGCTTGTCCCAGCACCAGTACAGGAAGCCCAGGATGGCCACGAACATCATCTCTTCCCCGAAGACGGAGACCAGGTACGCCAGCGTCACGCCGAAGCCCTCCAGGTTGGCCTGCATCCATTTGATCAGATCCGATTCCCAGGCAAAATAAAACACGTTACCCATATGACAGAGGCTCCCGTTGCTTGATAGTGCTTTCAGTATAGCGGATGCGGCGGTCATCTTCAAGGGAAAGCGCGGAAAATGTCCGGAGATCTTTTCCGGGAAAAATGCCGGCGCGTCCGCTTTTCCCTTGCGGGAAACACCGTCTTGTGATATAGTTGGCATGAGTGAAAGAACGGTTCTCGTTTTTTTGAGATACGATCGATAAATCTGTGAAAAAGAGAGGTCACGACATGAACAAAACTGAAGAGGCCATGGTGATCCGGCTGGATTATGAGCTTCCGGCCTATCCCGCGATGAGCGACAAATACCGCCGGGCGCCCCGCCGCGAGGCGAAGCTCTCGGAAAACGATAAAGTGCTGGCCATCCGCAACGCCCTGCGCTACATCCACCCGGACCATCACGAACAGATGGCGGAGGAATTCGCACAGGAGCTGGAGGAGCGCGGCCGCATCTACGGCTACCGCTTCCGCCCGGAAGGCGAGCTGCACGGCAGGCCCATCGACGAATACAGGGGCAAATGCATCGAGGGCAAGGCGATCCAGGTCATGATCGACAACAACCTGGACTTCGACGTGGCGCTGTACCCCTATGAGCTGACCACCTACGGCGAGACCGGCCAGGTGTGCCAGAACTGGATGCAGTACCGTCTGATCAAGAAATATCTGGAGGAACTGACGGACGAGCAGACGCTGGTGGTGATGAGCGGCCATCCGCTCGGCCTGTTCCATTCGCATAAGCTGGCGCCGCGCGTGATCATCACGAACGGTCTGATGGTGGGCACGTTCGACGACCTGCCGCACTTCAACCGGGCGGCGGCGCTGGGCGTGGCCAATTACGGGCAGATGACGGCCGGCGGCTGGATGTACATCGGGCCGCAGGGCATCGTGCACGGGACGTTCAACACGCTCCTGAACGCCGGACGGCTGAAACTGGGCATCCCGCAGGACGGCAACCTGGCCGGCCGGCTGTTCGTGTCCGCCGGCCTGGGCGGCATGAGCGGGGCCCAGGGCAAGGCAGCGGAGATCGCCGGGGCGGCGGCCATCATCGCGGAAGTGGATGATTCCCGCATCGCGACGCGCTATGAGCAGGGCTGGGTCAGTCACCGGACGGATTCGCTGCCGGAAGCGCTGGCCATCGCAAAGGAACATCAGAAGGCCGGTACCGCGTGCGCCGTAGCGTATCACGGCAACATCGTGGACCTGCTGGAATTCCTGTATGAAAAAGGCGTGCATGTGGATCTGATGAGCGACCAGACTTCCTGCCACGTGCCGTATGAAGGCGGCTACTGCCCGCAGGGCATCACGTTCGAAGAACGCACGCAGATGCTCAAGAACGATCCGGCCGGCTTCCGCAAGCTGGTGGACGCCTCGCTGCAGCACCATTACGAAATGATCTGCAAATTCCACGAGCGGGGCACGTATTTCTTCGATTACGGCAACAGCTTCCTGAAGGCCGTGTACGACACCGGCGTCCGCTCCATCTGCAAGAACGGTGTGGACGACCTGGACGGCTTCATTTTCCCGTCCTACGTGGAAGACATTCTGGGCCCGCAGCTGTTCGACTTCGGCTACGGCCCGTTCCGCTGGTGCTGCCTGTCCGGAAAGCAGGAAGACCTGGATAAAACGGACGAGGCGGCGGCGGAATACATTCTGGCGCACAACCGCCGGTACCAGGACTACGACAACTACGTCTGGGTGCGCGACGCGAAGAAGAACAAGCTGGTCGTGGGCACCAAGTGCCGCATTCTGTATCAGGATGCGATGGGGCGCATGAACATCGCGCTGAAGTTCAATGAGATGGTCAGGAACGGCGAGATCGGGCCCGTGATCCTGGGCCGCGACCACCACGACACGGGCGGCACGGACGCGCCGTTCCGCGAGACCTCGAACATCAAGGACGGCTCCAACATCATGGCCGACATGGCCGTGCAGTGCTACGCGGGCAATGCGGCGCGCGGCATGAGCTACATCGCGCTGCACAACGGCGGCGGCACCGGCATCGGCAACGCCGTGAACGGCGGCTTCGGCATGGTGCTGGACGGCTCCGAGCGCGTGGACACCATCCTGCGCATGTCCATGCCGTGGGATACCATGGTCGGCGTGGCGCGCCGCAGCTGGGCGCGGAACGAGAACGCCATGGCGGTCGCCGCGGAGTACAACGAGATGAACGCCGGGAAGGATCACATCACCCTGCCGTACGTGGCAGATGAAGCGCTGGTCCGGAAGGTGCTGGGAGAATAAAGGGCGGGGCAGTCATATCCGCGGCCCGGTCAACAAAGGGGCGTTTTCCAGACAGCCCAATAAAGGAAGATCATGCGTAAACTTTTACTTCACAATATCGGCCTCCTCGCCACCCCGCAGGGCTTTGCCGCCCGCGCCGGCGCGTCGCAGGGTGAGATCCTGAAACTCGAAAACGCCTGGCTCATGACGGATGAGAACGGCCGGATCACGGAGATCGGCCGGGGCGCCTGCCCGGAGACCGAACCGGGCGCATACCGCGTCATCGACGCGGACGGCCGGCTGGTGACCCCCGGCCTCATCGACGCCCATACCCATCTGATCTTCGGCGGCTGGCGTCAGAATGAATTCGGCCTGAAGCTGCACGGCGCGACGTATCTGGAGATCCTGGCAGCCGGCGGAGGCATCCTGTCCACCGTCCGGAGCACGCGCGCGGCGTCGGAAGAGGAACTGAAGGCGCAGGCGTCGGGCGCCCTGAAGGAAATGCTGTCCTTCGGCGTCACCACCTGCGAGGCGAAGAGCGGCTACGGCCTGGACCGCGGGACGGAACTGAAGCAGCTGCGCGTGATCCGGGAACTGGACCGCGAGTGGCCGATCGACCTGGTGCCGACGTATCTGGGCGCGCACGCCGTGCCCGCGGAATGGAAAGAGGACCGGGAGGAATACATCCGCCGGCTGACGGAGGAGTGGATCCCGGAGATCGCGCGGGAGGGCCTCGCGGAGTTCTGTGACGTCTTCTGCGAAAAGGGCGTGTTCACGGCGGAGGAATCGCGCCGCATCCTGGAGGCGGGCAAACGGCACGGCCTGCTGCCCAAGATCCACGCGGACGAGATCGAGGCCATCGGAGGGACGGAACTGACGGCGGAGCTGAAGGCCGTCTCCGCGGAGCACCTGATCGTCTGCCGGGAGAGCGGGATCGAAGCGATGGCGAAAGGCGGCACGGTCGCGTGCCTGCTGCCCATGACCAGCTTTTATCTGGGCTCCACCTACGCGCCCGCGCGGCAGATGATCGATGCCGGCGTGCCGGTGGCGGTGGCTTCGGACTATAACCCCGGTTCCTGTCCGGGCCTGAACCTTCAGCTGGCCATGACCGTCGCCTGTCTGAAATACCGTCTGACCCCGGAGGAGATGCTGACCGCCGTCACCCTGAACGCGGCCGCCGCCATCCGCCGCGCGGACCGCATCGGTTCTCTCGAACCCGGCAAGCAGGCCGACCTCGTCATCTGGAAAGCCCGTGACCTGGACTATCTGCCTTACCGGCTGGGCAGCAATCTCGCGTATTTCGTGATCAAGAACGGCGAGGTCGTGTGCGCGAATTGACCGGGAAAACGCAGGGGCCGCCCATCCGGCAGCCCGCGGAAATATGACAGGAGAGCGGTCGCTCTGTCACAAAGGAGACAAGAGAACCGTCTCTGCCGCATGAAGCGGCAAGGGAATCGTCCCCGGGCCGCAAAAAACGGCAAAAGAACGGCAGTCCCGTCATTTGCAGCAGGTAAAAATCTGACAAAGGAACCGTCCCCTTGTCAGAAAAAGGTGATAAAGGAGCGGCTCCTTTGTCAGACGTTGTTCCAAAAAATAAACAGTTTCGGAAGGAAACCAATATGGAAGCAGAGCATATCAAGGAAGTCATCATC
This sequence comes from Lachnospiraceae bacterium, assembly GCA_017428105.1. Classification (GTDB taxonomy): domain Bacteria; phylum Bacillota; class Clostridia; order Lachnospirales; family Lachnospiraceae; genus UBA6987. The sequence goes on from JAFRRM010000004.1 coordinate 24,768, forward strand.
GACGGGCAGAGCCTGACGCTGGAGAAGTTCGTGGCGGCAGCCCGTTACGGGGCGCGGGTCGGTCTGGCGCCGGAGGCGCTGGAGCGGATGAAAAAGTCGCGGGCGCTGACGGAAAAGATCGCGAATGAGGGCCGGGTGGCGTACGGCATCACGACCGGCTTCGGCGATTTTCAGAAGGTGGCGGTGCCGGAGGAAATGTCCAACCAGCTGTCCACCAACCTGATCCTGAGCCACTGCACGGCCGCGGGCGAGCCGTATTCGGACGAAGTGACGCGCGGCATCATGCTGCTCCGCGCGAACGCCCTCTGCGGCGGCGTCTCCGGCGTGCGGCCCGTTCTGGTGGAAAGACTGCTCGAAATGCTGAATAAAAACGTCCTGCCCGTGATCCCGCAGAAGGGCTCGCTGGGCTCCTCCGGGGATCTGGCGCCTCTTGCGCACATGACCCTCCCCCTGCTGGGCAAAGGCGAAGCCAGATACGGCGGCGAGGTCCTGCCCGGCGCCGAAGCCATGAAACGGGCCGGCATCCCGACCCTGGACACCCTGGTGAGCAAGGAAGGCCTGGGCATGACCAACGGCACCTGCGCCATGACCAGCGTCGGCGCGCTGGCGCTGTATGACACGAAGCGGGCCGCGGAGCTCGCGGACGTCATCGCCTCGATGGATTTTGAGGCCCTGACCGGCCTCCGCAACGCCTTCGATCCCCGCATCCACGCCGTCCGCGGCCAGAAAGGCCAGATGGAAGTGGCCGCCCATATGCGCCGCCTGCTGGAAGGTTCGGAGATCCTGGACAACTGCCAGCACGACCGCGTGCAGGACGCCTACGCCCTGCGCTGCATCCCGCAGGTCCACGGCGCGGTGCGCGACGCCCTTGAGTATGTGGAAACGATCGTCGCCCGCGAACTGAACGCGGTCACGGACAATCCCCTGATCTTCCCGGAGGATGAAGCGGTCATCTCCGGCGGCAACTTCCACGGCGAGCCCATGGCCATCCCCTTCGACGTGCTGGGCATCGCGGCCTCGGAACTGGCCAGCATCTCCGAACGTCGCACGGAACGCATGGTGAACGCGGCGCTCTCCAACGGTCTTACGCCGTTCCTGACCACGGAAGCGGGCGTCAATTCCGGCTTTATGATCGTGCAGTACGCGGCGGCTTCCATGGTGTCCGAAAACAAAGTCCTGGCCCATCCGGCCAGCGTGGACTCCATTCCGTCCTCCGCCAACCAGGAAGACTTCGTCTCCATGGGCACGACGGCGGCCCGCAAGGCGGCGCAGATCGTGGAAAACCTGCACTGCGTGCTGGCGGACGAACTGCTGACCGCGTGCCAGGCCATCGACATCCGCCGCCGCCTGAACACCCACGGCCGGGGCATCACGCCCCTGCACCAGGCCATCTACGACAAAGTGCGGCAGACCATCCCCTTCTACGAACGGGACCGCGAGATCTGGCCGGACATCCGCGAAGCGGAGCGCCTGGTGAAGAGCGGCGAGATCCTGAAGATCGCGGAAGAAATGAATTAAAGCGGCATACGCCTGCTCTGTCTCTGCCCGGTGCCGGTCCGGCTTTCTGAAACGAAACCGACGAAATGATTTACAGGTGATTATCATGAAACATAAACTGATCGCGATCCTGCTTGCCGCCGCTCTGATGCTTTCGGCCTGCGGCGGACAGTCCAGACCGACCGATCCCGTCACGCTGCCGGGCAGTGAGACGGCGGCCGCACAGCCGACCACCACGGCGGACCACCCGCAGGGCGGTACCGGCCCCGCGGCGGAGACCACCACGGCCTACGCCGGGGAGAACGTGCAGACCGGCGGCCGGGACGCGGTAGGCGTGAACGGCGTGGTCTCCACGGGACGGGAAGATGCCACGCAGGTCGGCGTGGACATCCTGAAGGCCGGCGGCAACGCCATCGACGCGGCCGTCGCCATCGGTTTCGCCCTGGGCGTCTCCGAACAGCAGTCCTCGGGCGTCGGGGGCGGCGGCTTCATGACCGTGCGCTTCGGCCGGACCGGCGAGGTCATCTTCATCGACTTCCGCGACATGGCGGGCGCCGGCGCGACGCCGGACCGCTGGGAAATGGATGAGAACGGCAAGGTGAAGGAGGAGGCCAACAAGATCGGAGCCCTCTCCATTGCCGTCCCCGGCGAGGTCAAAGGCCTGCTCTATGCGCTGGATCACTACGGCACCATGGACCGGCAGACCGTCATGCAGCCCGCCATCGACCTGGCGAAGAACGGCTTCGAGGTGTCCCACATCACCAGCCGCGACATCAAGGACGCGTACCGGAACCTGATCAAATTCCCGTCCACGGCGGCCATCTACCTGGATGAAGACGAGCTGGCCTGGGAGGCCGGCAGCGTGATCAAAAACCCGGACCTGGCGCATACGCTGGAATTGATCGCGGAGCAGGGCGAGGCGGTCTTTTACCGCGGCGAGATCGCGGAAAAGATCGTGGCGGCCGTGCAGGCCGAAGGCGGCTATCTGACGAAGGAAGACTTCGCGGCTTACGAGATCAATGTCACGGAGCCTGTCCACGGCACTTACCGCGGCTATGACATCTACTCCTCCAACCTGCCTTCCTCGGGCGGCACCATCATCATCGAAATGCTCAACATCCTGGAGAACTTCGACGTCGGCGCCATGGACCCGGAGAGCGCGGAGTACTTCCATCTGCTGTCCGAAGTCTTCAAACTGGGGTTCGCGGACCGCGCGGCCTACATGGGCGACCCGAAATTCGTGGACGTGCCGGTGGAGGAACTGATCGACAAGGATTACGCGCTGAAGCAGGCTTCCCGCATCGACATGCGGGTATCCGGCAGCTACGAGCCCGGTGAGCCCGTGCCGCCGCTGCAGCCGGAGGAATCCGCCTCCACCACCTCGTACTCCATCATGGACAAGGACGGCAACATGGTGACCGTGACCAAGACCGTGGACGCCACGTTCGCTTCCGCGCTGGTGGCCGAGGGCACCGGCATCCTGCTGAACGACACGCTGGTGGACTTTTCCGTGGATCCGGAGAGCCCCAACATCGTAGCGCCGTTCAAGCGGCCGCTCAGTTCCATGAGCCCCACCCTGATCCTGAAGGACGGCACCCCGTTCATGACGCTGGGCTGCCCCGGCACGACCCGCATCATCACCGGCGTGCTCCAGGTGATCAGCAAGGTGATCGATCACAGGATGGATCTGCAGGACGCGATCGACGCGGTCCGCATGCACGACGACTTCGGCACGCTGATCCTGGAACGGCGCGTGCCGGACGAGGTGATCGGGACCTTAAAGGCCATGGGCCATGAGATGAACACCGGCGAAGTCTGGTTCACCTTCCCCTGCATCCAGGGCGCCATCCGCTTAAGCGACGGCAGTTTCAAGGGCGCCGCGGACCCGCGGCGCGACGGCAAGGCGCTGGGATACTGATGACGTAAGGAACATACGAACATGAAAACGATAGAGACCGGCAGGGTCCGCCTGCTGTTTCGGGAGACCGTCCCCTCCGCTCTTTCCCCCTTCTGGGGGGAAGAGGCGGCCGGGGCGGCCCTGTCTTTTCACCGCACGATCCCTTCCTATGCGGAGACCGCCCTGGTCCCGCTTCCTTCGCTCGCCCGTTCCCTGGATCTGGGCGGCGTTTACGTGAAGGACGAGTCGACCCGCTTCGGCCTGAAAGCGTTCAAGAGCCTGGGCGGCTCCTACGCGATCCGCTGCATCCTGGAGAAACGGGCGCGGGAAGACGGCGCGCCGACCTCCTCCCGGCCGCTCCCCGAATTCGTGACGGCCACCGACGGCAATCACGGCAAAGGCGTGGCCTGGGCCGCGGCGCTGTTCGGGACGAAGGCGCACGTCTATATGCCGCAGGGATCCGCCGAGGCGCGGCGGCAGGCCATCCTGGACGCGGGCGCGGCGGAAGCGGTGATCACGGACCTGAACTACGACGGCACCGTGGAATTTGCGGACCGTCAGGCGAAAGAACGCGGCTGGGTCCTGGTGCAGGACACTTCCTGGGACGGCTATGAGGAGATCCCGGCACGGATCATCGAGGGCTATCTGACGCTCGCGGCGGAAGCGGCGGCGAAACTGGACGCGCAGGGGATCGTCCCCACGCACGTGTTCCTGCAGGCCGGCGTCGGCGCGATGGCCGGCGGCGCGGCGGCGTATCTGCGGCAGCACTATGGGCCGCAGCTGAAAGTCGTGACCGTGGAGCCGGAAGAGGCGGCCTGCCTGTTCGCCTCATGGCAGGCGGGGGACGGTCTCCCGCACACCGTGGGCGGTCACCCGCGGACCATCATGGCGGGCCTCAACTGCGGCACGCCCTGCGGACTGACCTGGCCCATCCTGCGGGACCAGTCCTTCGGAATGGCAGCGATATCGGACGACCTGGCCCGCGCGGGCATGCGCCGCTACGCGCACCCGCTGGGGGACGACCGCCCCGTCGTGTCCGGCGAATCCGGCGCGGCGACGCTCGGCTTCCTCCTGGAGGCCGCCTCCGATCCCGCCCTGCGGCAGGCCCTGGGCCTCACCGCTTCCTCCCGCATCCTGCTGATCAGCACGGAAGGCGATACGGACCCGGAAATGTACCGGCGCATCGTCGGGGACGGGTCTGTCATGTGACGTTTCCCCGCCTTTCATCAGAAAACACAAAAGCGCCTCCCTCCGCGGGGGCGCTTTTTGACGGCTCGGCCCTGTTTCCGGCCGCAGTTCTGCGGGAAAACCCCGTTCCGCCCTTGCACTGCCGGAGAAATTATGCTATATAGAAAATTGTTTCCATATCGATCTGTCACGGTCATTCGTTGAAATACGCAAAAGGAGGAACATTTCATGAAGAAATTAATGGCATTCGTTCTGGCCCTGGCCCTGGTCCTGACCATCGCGGGCTGCGGCAAGAAGGAAGAACCGACTACGGCGGCGCCTACCGAAGCGCCCACTACGGTAGCTCCGTTCACCACGGAAGCCCCCACCACCCCGGCTCCTACGACGGAAGCCCCCACTACTGAGGCTCCTACTACGGAAGCTCCTACGACGGAAGCGCCCACTACCGAAGCCCCTACCACCGAAGCGCCCACCACGGAAGCGCCGGTCGATATGGACGCCCAGGAAGTGCTGGACACCGCCCTTGCCAATATGGAGACCATCCTGCGCGGCGTGGGCAAAGAAGAACAGGCCGAACAGGTGACCTTCAGCGGGAAAGCCAGCGGCGGCCTGACCATCACCATCGCCATGGGCGAGCAGAAGATGGACATCCCCGTCAAGGCTTCCGTGGAAGCGGAAGGTGTCATGGATACCGCAAAGGGCGGTCATCTGACGGCGAACTATGACGTCGACCTGGGCATGCTGGCTTCCATGCTGGGCGGCGAAGAAGGCCAGGAAAGACTGAAAGGCGCCATCGAGGCCTATGCGGACTTCGCTACGGAGAAGATCTATGAGAAAGAAGATGACGTCTGGTATTATACCGAGACCGGCCCCGTGGAATTCGACGTGGATGAGGATGAACATCTTGCCGGCGTGATCAAACTGGATGAGATCTTCGACCACTACGATTTCGGCGCGCTGGGCGACCAGTACGTGATCGAAGGCCCGCTGAAAGTGCAGCTTCCGGAAGACGCCGAAGACATGCTGCCCGAAGACATCGCGATGTACATGGATCTGCTGGAAGGCCTGGAAATGAACGCCCGCATCACGATCAGCAGAGACAGAGTGCTGCCTACCGGCATCAAGCTGGAGATCGGCGAACTGACCATCGACCTGTCCTCCGTCATGGAAGGCTTTGCGGCCTCCCTGGACGGCATCAAGGCGGAGATCGCCCTGAACTGGGGCGAAGGCGCCTATGAACTCCCGAAGGAAGTGGAAGAGAGCGCCGTGGAGAAGCCCGTGGATCCCGGCCTCATCGATGGGGACGATTATCCCTGGGCTGCCAGCGTTTTCACCCTGAAGGACGAGGCACTGGCCGATGCGAAGGAATTCTCCCTGAAGGCGGAGAGCGTCGAAGTGAACGAATACGGCGAAGTCATCGTGAAATTCGATGCGGAAAACAAACTGGACAAGTCCCTGACCTTCCGCTTCGATGACGTGACCGTGAACGGCTTCCTTACCGGCACCTACTGCTCCGAGGAAGTGGAAGCGAAGACGTCCGGCGATTTTGAAATGACCATCTATCCCGGCGCGCTGTCCCTGATCGGCGTGGAATCCGTCGACCAGATCAGCTTCCTGCTGAAGGTCTACGATACCGACGACTACTTCTCTGACGGCTATCTCAACGAGGCGTACACCCTCTATCCGACCGGCACGGATCCCGAGACCTATGTGGCTCCCGAACGCCGCACGGCGGACACCGAAGTGGCCGTCCTGGACAATGACGACGTGACCGTCGTCATCATGGAAGGCAAGTTCGAGACCTACTTCGGCTACTGCGTGGTCACCTATGTCGAGAACAAGACGGACAAGGATCTGTCCTTCGAGTTCGAAGACGTCAAGCTGAACGGGAAAGAGGTCGAGAACCCTTACTGGACCATCGACATCCCCGCCGGCAGCCGCGGCTTTGACAGCAAGTACTTCTACGACAGCACGCTGAAGGAACTGGAGATCGATAAGGTGGAGACCATTTCGGCCATCCTGAACGTGGAAGAGGATGATTTCTTCTCGGATGAAGTCCTCTATACGGCCGACGTGCTGTTTGAGGCAAAATAAAAAAGAAACGTTCCGCTGCGCGCCGGAAAGGCCGCGGGAAGGACGTTTCTGCACACCCGGGGCGGCTTCGGCCGCCCCGGCTTAAAAAGGAACGGACATGCAAGGCAAATATCATGTGATCACGCTCTGCGGCAGCACCCGCTTCAAGAAGGCCTTCGAGGAGGCGAACAAACGCCTGACCCTGGAAGGCTTCATCGTGATCTCCGTGGGCCTGTACGGCCACAGCGGCGACCGGGAAGTGTGGGAGCAGATGGACGAAGGCACGCTGACCCGCACGAAGGAAATGCTGGACGACATGCACAAGCGGAAGATCGACATGGCGGACGCCATTTTCGTGATCAACGTCGGCGGCTATATCGGCGCCAGCACGGCGTCGGAGATCGCCTACGCGGTGCGGACCGGCAAGCAGGTGTTCTATCTGGAGACGCCGGCGGACCGGATCTGCCCGGTCTGCGGCAAGTACTATTTCCGCGAGCGGAACGCCTATGAGATCTGCCCGGTCTGCGGCTGGGAGGACGATCCCGTGCAGCGCCGGGAGGAAGACCTGGCCGGCGGCGCCAACCATGAGTCCCTCCGGGACGCCCGGAAGAACTGGAACGACGCCCTCTCGTAGGGGGCACCGGCTGCGCGGATCCTTCCGCCGCCTGAAAGGAATCTGACCGACATGGCAAACAATACACAGAAGAAACTCAACTGGCGTGTGATCCTCGGCTTTGTCCTGGCCGCGGTCCTGATCTATCTGGTGCTTTCCGGCAGGCTTTCGCTTTCCGGCGGCAATGATCCGGCGGCGACCGCGGATCCCGGGATCTCCGTCGTCACCGGCGAAGCGCAGCCCACGTCCGTGACCACGGCAACGCCCGCGACCACCGAGGCCCCGCTTCCGATCGTCACGGAACAGGCCACCAAAGCCACCGCGCCTCCCACGCAGGCCCCGGATCCCGCCGCGACGACCTCCGCCGCCGATCCGACCACCACGGCCGCCCCTTCCGAAGATCCCGTCGTCACCCACGTGGCGGTCCGGGATTACCGCTTCCGCAACAAAGTCCTCCTGGAAAGCCACTATGACAAGCACGGCAAGGAAATGGGCTTCCGAAACGCGAAGGAATACGAAGCCGCCGCCAGCGCCGTGATCAACAACCCGGCTTCCCTTTACAAAACCGAAAAAGAAGACGGCGACCACGTCTTCTTCCTGGAAGATACCGGCGAATTCGTCGTCCTGTCCGTGGACGGCTACATCCGCACCTATTACTACGCCACCCGGAAATACTTCGACAGGCAATAGCGGTGCGCCCGCAAAAACAGGGCCATTTGGGGACGGTCTCCAAATGGCCCTGTTTTTGCATATTCGCGTTCTATTCTCGATCCGCCGGCTTTTCTTTCAGTTCCAGGCAGAGCATCGTCAGGTCGTCGAACGGCGGGGCGCTGCCGGTGAATGCAGCCACGTTTTCCCGGACCCCTTCCAGGATCGTCCGGGGGGATCCTTTCCGGTTCTCGTTCAGGGACGCGAGCATGCGCTCCATGGTGTACATCTTTCCTGCCCCGTCCGTCGCTTCGGGCAGGCCGTCCGTATACAGGAACAGTTTGTCGCCCGGGTCCAGCCGCAGCTCGACGTTTTCGTATTTCATGCCTTCCATGCCGCCGACCACGAAGCCGTGCGCTGCTTTGACGACCGCAAAGCGGCCGTCTTTCCGGCAGAGGACGGGATACTCATGGCCCGCGTTGGCGTAGACGAGCCGCCCGGTCGGGATCTCCAGGAAACCCAGCCACACGGTCACGAACATGTCCGCGGTATTGTGCTGGCAGAGGCTGTCGTTCACGGCGGCCAGGACGTCCGCGGGGGACGCGCTCGTCTGCGCCTGGCTGCTGATCAGGATGTTCGTCAGCATCATGAACAAGGCGCCGGGGATCCCCTTGCCCGATACGTCCGCGATGATCAGCGCCAGACGGTCGCCGTCGATCAGGAAGAAGTTGTAGAAGTCTCCGCCGACTCCCTTGGCCGGGATCATGGCGGCGTAAATGTCAAAATCGCCGCGGCCGGGAAACGCCGGAAACACGTCCGGCAGCGTATCCTGCTGGATCCTGGCGGCGATCGAAAGCTCCGCGGCGATCCTTTCCCTTTCCGCGGTCGCGGCCGTCAGGTTCTGAATATACCGCTCCGTGTTCGCTTCCAGGGTATCGATGGAGAGGGACAGATCGCGGATCACGTCGTAGCGGCTCAGTTCGCCGAGCGGTTCGCCCCTTGCGTTTTCGGCCGCGAAGCGGGTGGTCTCGGCCGAGACCTTTTCGACCGGCCGGATGATCGACCGCCGCAGAAAGACCGTCGCCAGGACGGAGGCGATGACGACCATGATGAAGACGCCGAGAAGGATCATCAGGAAGTACGGCTCGAACGCCTCCGTCATTTCGCGCATGGGGCGCTGGATGCAGAGGATCGCCGCGACGTCGCCCGTCCTGTTCTTCACGGGGACCATCGTCGTGATGTGCGGGTGCGAGCCGTCGCCGGTCTGCAGGCGGAATACCGTCTCGTAGGCCGCCTGCTGTTCATAGATCGCCCGGTATTTCTGACGGTATTCCTCGTTGGTGGTGTCGCGCCGGTGCCCCAGATCCCATTCGACGTAGCTGGAGTCGTCCACGCTGTTGTTGACGCAGTTGAAGACGGAAACGAAGCGGCCGTAATCGCTCCGGTCCACCTGGATGACGTAGATCAGGGAAACGTTCAGCTTCTGGCAGCTGACGTAGAGGTTCTCCCGGGTCACGATGTATTCCCAGACAAAATCCCCGGCCAGGAAATCGTCGATGAGGTCGCCGTCCACGTAGGAAGTCACCGAATCCGCCATATGATAGGTGACAGTGGCGTACTCGTTTTTGAACGCGCCGACGAAGCAGCGGTTGCCGATATAACAGACGGCCAGGCCGAACAAAACCATCAGCCCGACCAGGCCGCCTATCACGCTTATCGACATATGGGAGCGCAGTCTGCGCAGGAATCTCATGCTGTTTCCGCTCTTTCCGGATCCGGAATGTTTACTTTTTGCCTCCGAACAGGCTGCTCAGGAAGGCGAGTAGGCCTTTTTTCTTCTTGCCGCTTCCGGAAGCGGGCTGGGAGGCGGGGGCGCCGATGACGGTCTGGATGGTGTCGGCGGCTTCGGTGCCTGCCCCTCCGGCCAGGCCGCCCAGCAGGGACAGGATGCCGCTGCCGTTGGAGCCGGTCAGGGAGGACAGCAGCATGGGGGCCGCAACGGACAGGATGCTGTTGGTGAGCGACTGGGAGATGCCGGACTGCTGGGAGACGGTCTGCGTGCCGTTCGAGCCGAGCAGCGCGGTGAGGATGCTGCCGGTATTGCCGCCCGCGAGGGAGGCCAGGGAACCGAGGTCGAAGCCCCGCTGGGTGGTCTGGCCGGCCACCAGAGGCAGCGCGCTGGACAGCACGCTGGTCACGTCGCCTTCCGACGCTTTGGCTGTCTTCGTGATCTCGGCCAGCTGGTCGTTATTGAAGATCTGATTTAAAACATTCATGACGTCCATGATCTGCTCCTTCTGCCCCTACCATATGTGGGACTCTGGTTTTTCTGCCCCTCATTATGCGGTATTTTTTGCCGATTTGTCAAGAATGCGGCTTGAAATCCGCAGAAAATTCATATATACTTTTTTTCGTAAACGTGCGGCCCGCCGACGCGGGAATGCCCCGCCGCCGGACCGTTTTCCCATTTGCTTTTTGAAGAAGGAGAAAACAATGGCTGAGAAAAAGAAAATCGAAAGCGCCAGCGCGAATACCGTCAGCAATATCCAGAACGCCAAGCCGGTCGGCAACGCGACGGGCTACCGCGTCGGCGCCATCATCCTCTGGGTGCTGGCTCTGGTCTGCGAAGTGCTGGCGATCCTGCTGCTCTTTGGCAAGATCAGCATCACCTTCATGAACACCCTGGTGTGCCTGATCATCTTCATCGTGCTGGACCTGGTCTTCCTGATCATCGGCTCGCAGCTGTGGAAGAAGGCGAACCACATCAAACCGGCCTCGAAGAAGAATCCGACCAAGTTCTGGCTGTGGAACAACATGGGCCTGATCGTGGCGGTGCTCTGCTTCTGCCCGCTGATCGTCCTGCTGCTGACCAATAAGGACCTGGACAAGAAGACCAAGACCATCGCGGTGGTGGCCGCGGCCGTGGCCCTGCTGATCGGCGGCGCCGCCAGCATCGACTACAATCCCATCTCCGCGGAAGAGAAAGAAGCCGCGCAGGTCGCCCTGGAAGGCACGGCCGTCTACTGGACCCCTTACGGCAAAGTCTACCACACCCACGTCATCGACGAGGCAATGGGCCACACCACGGAAGACGGCAAGGACTGTCCGTATCTTAACCGCAGCGACTCCCTGACCCGCGGCACCGTGGAAGAAGCCATTGCCGCCGGCAAGACCAAGCTCTGCAGCTACTGTCAGAGGCATGACCACATCGAAGGAGACGGCATCAAGACCGACGACGTACCGGAGCCGTAAGGCCCGGGCGCACCGGCCGCCGGAACCTGAAAAGGAGCGGGAGACCGCTCCTTTTTCTGTGCGGAACATTTCCGTGTCTTTCACCGCGGCGGCATTCAGCCGTGCGGAAAGCCTTCGCATCTGTCTGTATCCGCCGCGGGATCTACCGGGTGAACAACGCCGCGATCAGCTCGTATCCGCCTTCCAGATAGATCATGCTGATCAGCGCGATGCCGGCCAGCGGGATCATTGCGTCGATCAGCGTTTCCTTATGCTTCCGCGTATAAGAGAAGAGCAGCAGCAGCGGGATGATGAAGATCGTTCCCATGGTCTCCCCGAATCCGAGCTGCGCGATCAGCCGGGTATTGTTCTCGACGAGGGCGACCACTTCCTGCGTCGGTATCGCCATGCTTCCCATACCGACCTCTTCAGCGGTCAGAAATACCGCGAGCCCGAGAAACAGGAGCAGGTCCAGAACGGCGGTCACCAGCACGATGGCGGAGGCAAGCAGTGAAAAATGCCAGGAATTGATGTTGCTACGCCAGAATTCCTCATATTCTTCCCGGGACCTGTTTCCTTTCCGGTAGTAGCGGCGCTCGCGCTTTTTCAGGACCAGGGCGATGAAGGTGAACATCAGGAACGCCAGAGGCGGCTTGGTGGTCAGCAGGGGATACATCCAGATCGGCATCACGAGCAGGTTCCGTCCCGCCTGGACCTTGAGCAGGATGGAGGCGACCTCATACGCAAGCGGAAGCAGCGCCATCAGGCGGAAGATAATGAGGGCCCGGCCTTTGAACACGTGCTTCGGCCGGTAGTTCAGGAAGAACATGAACAGCGTGCACAGGAACAGGTCGACGAAGATGTTGAATGCGAAATAACCGTCCCAGCGTCCGCCGGCCACCGATTTCAGGATGTCCTCGGGGGTCAGGGTCCCCCGGCTGAGCACCCGCAGGAACCCTTTCAGATACCGCTCGTAGAACAGCATGAATACGGACAGAATGGCCAGGATCATGGCCCCGTACCGCGCCAGCAGTTTTTTAAAGGTTTCCCGGGCGTTCAGAATGATGGCAAAGTTGGCAAAAAGCAGCAGCGGCAGCGCCAGGTTCCCGATGACCCGCAGCGTCAGCAGCATTTTGTTTTCCCCGCTCACAAGATCCGGCGTCATGCGGCTCCCCAGCGTGATCAGCGCGGCGGCCTGGGAAGCGGCGAGGCAGATCCAGCCCAGGATCTTGAAATGCCGGTAGGAGAGCGGTCCCCGGTAGCGGATATCGTTCTCCGGGGTGAATTCGTGGATGCGCCGGCGTTTCTTCCTGACCGGCTCGGGCTCGATCACGGCCGCGACGGTGTGCTCTTCCGGGAATTCTTCCGGGGTTTCGCCGTCATCGGTTTCCGGGATGTCTGCTTCATCGGCCGCCGGCGTTTTGGAAGTCTCTCCGGTTTCCGGCGCTTCCGCGTGCGCGGTCACCGATGCATCCGCAGGTTCGGCCGCCGGTGCTCCCGCCGGGATCTTCTCTGCGCCGCCTTCGGGCTTTTCTTCAGTTATTTGGATGCGATCAGGATCCATAGTCCTTGTTCCTCCCGCTGGGGCCGGAGCCATTACGGCTTCATGACGACATTCATGTAATTGTAAGGGATCTCGATGCCGCTTTCGTCCAGGGCTTTCTTGACCCGGGTATTGATATCGTTTTTGAACACTTCCGTAGGCGTGGACGCTTCAAAATAGGCGGTCGTGCCGAAGATCAGGGCGCTTTCCGCAAAGGAAAGAAAATAGACGCCGGCATACTCCGGCTTTCCGTCCGCCCCTTTTTTGCCGGGGACCGAGTAGGGACTGGAGCGGACGGCTTCGGCAATGACCTGAACGGCCTTCTCCGGATCCGTGCGGAAAGAGGCGGAGAAACGCAGATCCACGGACCGGAGCTCCGACTGATAGCTCATGTTGCGGATGATGTAGCTGTTCATTTTGCTGTTGGGGATCACGAAGATCTGGGAATCCAGCCCCTGCAGCACCACGTGGCGCAGCGTGATGTCCTTCACGATGCCGGTGATGCCGCCGTCCACCACGATGCGGTCGCCGATCTCGATGGGCCGGGTGGAGCCGATGATGAAGCCGCAGATCAGGTCGGAGAGAACGGGCTGCGCGGCGAAACCGGCGATGGCGGCCAGCACGGCGGTCCCGGTGAACAGCGTCTGCCCGAAGGAGCGCGTGAGCTCCGAGCTCATGACCACCCACAGCACCGCCACGAAAACGATGATGAAGCGGAGCATGTTTTCCATGACCCGCGTGTTCGTGCTGTTGACGTTCCGGGCGGCCCGGATCCGGATGAAGACCCTCCGCGACAGGCGCAGCAGCAGAATGACCACGATCAGGGCGATGGCGATGGAGACCAGCAGGGACACGCCCTGGTTCAGCACGGGATTGTTGGGGAACAGTTTGATGATCTTTTCCATAAAAACCTCCGGGGAGGCGCCGCCGTCCGCTGCGGGGCCTCCGGTCAATCCGCGGGGATATTACTTTAAAATATATCACAGAAAACCGAAAAAAACAGTAAAAAGGTAAAAGAAAACCGGCCGGTCTTGTCTGATTCCGGCTTTCCCGATCGTTATATTAGTTGGAAAAAATAGTATTTTTAGATCCCCCTGTCCGTTTTCAGGCCTTTCGATTGTTTTATATACAGGAGACCTCCGGGGCCGCGCCGGATCCGCCGCGCCCCACCGCGGAATATTTGAAAAAAATTGTCGGGACCCTCTTGACAGGGCAGTCTATCGATGATAAACTGCAGGTAAGTCGACTGACAATAGACCGACAGGAGGACAAAACCGTGACCGATTATAAACTGGGTGCCGTGGAAAGCCGCTTTGCGGACATCGTGTGGAACCGTGAGCCCCTGCCTTCCGGCGAACTGGTGAAGCTCTGCGCGCAGGAACTGGAATGGAAAAAATCCACGACCTACACCGTCCTGAAAAAACTCTGCGAAAAAGGCCTGTTCGCAAACGATAACGGAACGGTCCGCGCCGTCATGACCCGAGAAGAGTATTACGCGGCCCAGAGCCGCCAGTTCGTGGAAGAGACCTTCGAAGGCTCCCTTCCCGCCTTCATCTCCGCCTTTTCCTCCGGCCGCCGCCTCACCGAACAGGACGTGGCCGAGATCCGCTCCCTCCTTGACAACTGGTCCCCGCTTTCCTGACAGGGGGACGGTTCCTTTGTCAGGTTTTTCCCTGCCCCGCAGCCTTGCCCCGCAGCCCGCGTCATCCCTCTCCGGATGCCGCGCGGCCTGTTTGACATCAAAAGGAGTCATATCATGAAAGATGTTTTTATGCAGATCGTGAAACTGAGTCTTTCCGCGGCGCTGATCGCCGGCCTGGTCATGCTCCTTCGACTGGCCCTGAAAAAAAGCCCGCGCTTCCTCGTCTGTGCTCTTTGGGCGCTCGTGGCGGTGCGCCTGCTGATCCCCGCCCTGCCTGAAAGCCGCGTGTCCGTCATGCCGCAGCGCATCAGCAGCGGCACCGCGCTGGAGGAAGTCGCCGCCCGCCCGGTGGAGCCCGTCGTGCGGATCACGCAGAAAGAGCCGCGTTATGTGAAGATCATTCAAATGACCCCGCAGATCCCCGTGCGGTATCAGAGCGGGGAAGCCTACGTGGAAGTCTCCGAAAAAACGCTGGAAGCGCCGAAGACTGTCGGCACCAGCATCCTGCCGGTCCTGGCCTGGATCTGGCTCGGCGGCGCGGTCCTCATGCTGGGCTACATGTTCTCCAGTTACCTGCGCATCTGGCGCAAAGTCCGCATCTCCGTGCGGGACAGGGGCAGCGTTTACCTCTGCGACGGCATAGCCTCGCCCTTCATCCTGGGCATGTTCCGTCCGAAGATCTATATCCCCTCCGAACTGCCGGAGACGGACAAAGCCTACGTCCTGGCCCACGAGCAGGCGCACTTAAAGCGTCTGGACCACGTCTGGAAGCCGCTGGGCTGGCTGCTCCTGTCCCTCCACTGGTTCAACCCGGTGATGTGGGCGGCTTACATCCTGCTCTGCCGCGACATCGAACTGGCCTGCGACGAAAAAGTCACCGGCCGGGAAGGCGACGGCTACCGCAAAGCCTACTCCGAAGCGCTGCTGGCCTGCAGTATGCCGGCCCGCCTGGTCACTGCCTGCCCGTTGGCCTTCGGCGAGGTGGGCGTGAAGACCCGCATCAAGTCCGTTCTGAATTATAAACGGCCGGCCTTCTGGATCCTGGCCCTGACGCTGGCGGGCTGTATCATTGCAGCCGGCTGCGCGTTGACTGATCCGACAGAGCCGGCGAACACGGCGGATCCGGCTGTGACCTCGGAAAATACTGAAACACCGACCGATCCGTCCGTGCAGCCCACGGCCACGGAAGAACCCGTGACCGACCCTGGCCCTACAGATCCAGCGGAATCCGGGACTCCGCACGAGGAAGTTTCCGGCACCCCCCTGATCTCCGACCAGGAAGGCATCATGCTTGCAGAGTTCATCGCCCGCTTTTTCAAAGCGGACGCGGAAGATGCTTCGGATCTGTACTATGGAGAAATGTGCGGCCTCTGGCTGCTGGACCGGTCCGGAAGGCACCTCCTGAAATATACCTACGACGGTGTGCTCAACCTGTCTCTGGATTTCATCCGTGATCCCCGGCAGGTCGTGACCGTGTTTGAAAAAGAAGGAGAGAACGCCGGAAACGTGATCTACATCACCGGCAGCGACGCCCTGTACCGTCTGCCTGACGCGGATCGTGTGATGAGCGGCAAAACCGCCGCCACATATGAAGAGATCCCTCTGCCGGAGGGCGTCGCGGGAGACGATATCACGGATCTGCTGGTTTATGAATTCACGGAATCCCCCGTCCGGACCTCCGCTCCGGTGCTGATCACCTCCCGCGGGAACTATCTTCTCCAGATAGGCCGGGGGACTGTGGACTGGCGTTCCACTTCCTGGGGCTATCAGCTGGTCTGGGATGATGAAAACACCGTCACGGTCACCGGAGACAAGAACGCCTCCTGGACCCTGGACATGCCCGGCCGCGACGTTCGCGTACTCGGCCCGGTATCGCAGGATTCCCTGACCCTCTTTGTGAAAGAAGATGACAGTACGCAGGGCAAAGTCTTTTTCCTGGACGGAGAACACGTCTATGAGAGCCACATCGAAATGAGCGGCTGGAGCAGCATTCCCGATCATTTTGCCTTTGCGCAGGATGGGGTCGTCTATGTGATGGCTCCTCAGACAGATACCATCGACGTTTACCGCTTTACCCCCGGCATCTCCTCCGTTTATGAGGAGAAGGACAAAGAGGATCTGACCTCTCTGCGGAAAGACATCCTGGGCGGCCGGGTGGTCCGGCTGTACGACGGAAAGACGGTCAATGAAAACTTCCCCGGCTTTCTTCTGGACATGGACGGCGACGGGGAGCCGGAAGAAGTCGGCCTGACTCCCGGCCTGGGCAACCATGACGCCATGACCTGGGAACTGAGCCTGAACGGCCGCCCCGCCGGTGTCAGCAGTCTGAATTATAATATGGAGTTGAAAGAACTGCTTGGCCTGGAAGACACAGAGATCCTCTGGCCGGAAGAAGGCAATTTCAGCCGTGAGACGCCCTACAAGATGTATCTGGCCAGTCTGGACGGCAAACGGATCACACTCTTCCTGGAGAGCGATGAACAGACCTACGGTGTGGAATTCGTCAAGATCGACGCCAATACGGTCAGTGCAGCCGGCGCCCGTACCCGTATCCGCGGCTTTGGCAAGTCCATGGAGGACTTCCGGCCGCTTCAGCCTCTGCAGGACTATATCGCGGAAGGATGGCAGATATGTCCCTTTGAAGGGGATGCCCTGGACGTGACGGGTGACGGGACGGCAGACGTGATCCATGTGACGAGAAGCGATCCCTGGGGCGTATCTTTCCCTTACATGGAGTGGGCCGCCGTCAACGACGCCGCACCGCAGCCAGTCAATTTTGAAGGATTTGAAAATGGATACGCGGATGAAAGCGGAAAGGTCTTCCGTTTTGGCGATCTGTACTACCTGCTCAACGATCAGGGCGGCTATGACGTCGTAGGGGAACTGGCGATCAACGGCCGCACCGTCGTGACATGCTTCCGTCTTGCGGATGAGACCGCCAGACCGCTGGAACCGGGTGAAGATTTCTCCCGGGCCGGCTACCACAGCATCGGCGGCGGTTTTTTCCCTCTTCCCGGCTGGGAAGGCGTGGAAGAGCTCGTAAAACGGTATTATGAAAGCGCCCGAGCATTACACGGCGATGCTTCTGCAAAGGATATTGCGGAACTGCAGCGCCTTTTCCGCAGCGAGTTCGCCGATCATTTCCTGCTGAGCGCATACCCGGATGTGCGCGCGGTCGACCTGGAAGGCTTGTTCTATGACGGTATTATGGATACGGCGTTCTCCGTGCCCGGCGCGCCGATCCCCGAAGCCCCGGAAGTGCGGGCGGCTCTGAACGACACCATGGGACTCCCGCTTACAAAAATATCCCGTCCGGAGGCGGAAGCTGCTTTTCTGAAATATACCGGATTCACCCTGGATGAAGCCATCGGACAGATGCCGGGAAAATATCTGGAAAAGTTTGACGCCTGGTATATCATTTCGGGCGATACGGCCAGAGCCAGATACAGCATAATAGACGCCTATGTCAATATAGACGCTACGGTAACGGCTCTCTGGCGGATGAAGCAGTTTGAACATGACCTGTACGGCCTCGTGACCGTGCAGAAAACGCCGGACGGATGGCATATCCTGGCGAACCGTTTTATCACGGAAAAGGAACTGGCCGGTCAGGCGGCATCCGGCAGCCTGCGGGCTGCCGGCACGAAGGTGCTGGATTACGGCTCGTCCGATCCCCGGGATTACCGCGAGATCGAATGGGACGGCAGTCCCGTTCTTCCGGTGGATTTCAGCTATACTTCGGAGACCGGCATGCTGATCCTGGACCGCCTGGGCAAACGGCTGATCTATCAGAATACGATGGGATGGACCGGCTCTGCCGCACTGGATTTCTGTGCCGATCCTGAACGGATAGCCCAGTATGGTGATTACATATACATCCTGGACGGGGCGGAAGTACTGGAACTGAAGTCGGATCTTTATCACTTTTCCGTCTCATCCGATGCGGAACTCCTGCGGCGGATCCCGCTGCCGGACGGCGTGGAAGCGGAAGACGTGCTGGATATGAATACGGTGATACTTCCCGATACCTTTGAGATCGCGCTGCTCCTGATCACCGGAAACCAGGGCAATTACCTGTTCAGGGAAATTCGGGACGCCTTTGAACCCACGGATCTGGGCTGGCACATGGAACGCCATGGAGCGACGGTCACCGTCCGGCAGGACGACCTCCGCTGGGATCTGGAGATAACGGAAGAAGACGTACAGGTGGTCGACATAGGACCTTATGGCAACGGGACGTCCCTGACGCTTTACGTCAGGGAAAAAGACGCCGATCACGCCGAGATCCGCCGGTATGACACGGGGGGACGTCTGGATGCAGTCAGCAGAATAAACCTGTCGGATCTGGTGAAGCGGGACATGAGGCTCACCGGCCACGGGGATCCGGGCTGCGTCATGGTCCACCGGTTTGACGGTTTGTACCGCTATTACATCGAACCGGGCGTGAATCATTTGTACAGTGAACCGCTCTATTTCGACCTCCATACCACAGATCCCAGGGAAGAGGAGATCCTGCAGGGCGGGATCGTGGATCTGTCATTCCTGAAGTCGGTCTTCGCCGGAAACGAGAAAGGGGTCGGCTTCGCCATTGATATGGACCAGGACGGGACCGTGGATACGGTCTCTTTGGAAAGCAGCATGACGCCGTCCGGCGTACCGGGACTGGAGTTCTATTACAACGGCCAGCCTGCCGGCATCAGCCGGACACTGTACGGACAGGGCCTGATCACGGAGAATGAAGAAGCGGCGTTTTTCAGAAACGACGAGAATTATCAGCTTTATCTGGCCAGTCTGGACGGGAAGACGATCGTCCTGATCATGAGCAATGGCCGGCGCACGCTGGCGGTGGAGTTTATTTCACTGCAGAGCGACATCGGCAGCGCCAAGGGCGGCTGGTTTGCCCGGGTGCGCATGCGCGGTGAAGGGAAGACCATGGACGATTTCGTCCCCTGCCGGAGCATTCAGAAGTACCTGGAGGAGGGCTGGGAGGTCCGCCCTTCCGACGGCGACGTGATCGAGATCCCCGGCGCTGGTCCGCAGACCCTCCACGTGACCTATCCCTGGCGCGTCATCAGCAGCCTGGGCAGTTTTTACCGGGAGACGATCCAGGTTGGAGACAGCCCGGACGCCGTCACCCTGGGCGTCATCGCCGGAGATTATGATACGACCTACAACCGCTTCGACCACCTGACCTACTTCTCCCCGGAAGCCGGCAGTTCTTACACCTGGCTCAAAGGCTGGATGAACGACGGAAGCCGGACAGTGTACTACGGAGTGTCCGGCAATGACGGCGTGCTGGTGTATCAGGAAGCGGAGGGCATCGCATCGCAGCCGTAAGGGCGGCCATCGGCCGCCCGCAGGGGATGACAGGGGACGTACCTCTGTCATCCCCTGTCCCCTATCTTCCGAAAAAAATTTTTTCAAATCATGTCTGATTTTGCCCTTCTTAATTGTTCTATATAGTGAGACCCCAAAAAAATTCATTATTTTGAAATTCCTGCTTGATAGGTTGGTTTATCTGTGATAGACTTTGGGTAAAAGAAGTCGACTTTGGATAGACCTTCAGGAGGAATGAATCATGACAGATTACAAATTAGGCGTCGTGGAGACCCGCTTTGCGGAGATCGTCTGGAACAATGCCCCGATGAGCTCCGGCGACCTTGTCAAACTGTGCGCGAAAGAGCTGGAATGGAAAAAATCCACCACTTACACCGTTCTCCGAAAACTCAGCGACCACGGTTTCTTTTCCAATGAAGGCAGTATCGTCCGCGTCCTGATTACGCGCGACGAATATTACGCAGCCCAGAGCCGTCAGTTTGTGGAAGAGACCTTTGAAGGCTCCCTCCCCGCCTTCATCTCCGCCTTTTCCTCCGGCCGCCGCCTCACCGACCGGGACGTTGCCGAGATCCGCTCTCTGCTGGACGACTGGGAATCCTCCCGGCAGTGAACCGGCAGATGACAGGGGGCGTACCTCTGTCATCCCTCTGGCCTGCCCCGCAGGGGCGGCCATCGGCCCTTCCACCCCGCAGGGGCGGCCATCGGCCGCCCGACAGCAAATTGCAGATGATATTGACAAAGCATCCCAGCCTTTGTCAAGAAGGAGTTGAGTCATGAAAGACATTTTCATTCAAATCGTAAAGCTGAGTCTCTCCGCGGCGCTGATCGCCGGCCTGGTCATGCTCCTTCGACTGGCCCTGAAAAAAAGCCCGCGCTTCCTCGTCTGTGCTCTTTGGGCGCTGGTGGCGGTGCGGCTGCTGATCCCCGCCCTGCCCGAAAGCCGCGCTTCCGTAATGCCGCAGCGTATCAGCAGCGGGACCGTGGTGGAGGAAGTGGCGGCCCGGCCCGTGGAACCCGTCGTACGCGTCACGAAAGACGAGCCGCAGTATGTGAAGATCATTCAGAAGACTCCGCAGATTCCGGTGAAATACCAGGGCGGCCAGGCTTACGTGGAAGTCTCCGAAAAAACGCTGGAAGCCCCGAAGACCGTGGGCACCAGCATCGTCCCGGTCCTGGCCCGGATCTGGCTGGGCGGCGCGGTCCTCATGCTGGCTTACATGGGCTTCAGCTACGGCCGCATCCGGCGCAAAGTCCGCGTCTCCGTGCGGGAACGCGGTCATGTTTACCTCTGCGACGGCATCGCCTCGCCCTTCATCCTGGGCATGTTCCGGCCGAAGATCTATATCCCCTCCGAACTGCCGGAGACGGACAAAGCCTACGTCCTGGCCCACGAGCAGGCGCACTTAAAGCGTCTGGACCACGTCTGGAAGCCGCTGGGCTGGCTGCTCCTGTCCCTTCACTGGTTCAACCCGGTGATGTGGGCGGCCTACATCCTGCTCTGCCGCGACATCGAGATGGCCTGCGACGAAAAAGTCACCGGCCGCGAAGGCGACGGCTTCCGCAAGGCCTATTCCGAGGCCCTGCTGGCCTGCAGCATGCCCGCCCGCCTGGTCACCGCCTGCCCGCTGGCCTTCGGCGAAGTCGGCGTCAAGACCCGCATCAGATCTGTGTTGAATTATAAGCGTCCGGCTTTCTGGATCCTGGCGCTGACCCTGGCGGCCTGCCTCATCGCGGCGGGCTGCGCACTGACCAACCCGACCCAGCCGGCGGATACGACGCCGGACCCGGCCGCGACCTCGGAAAACACCGAAACGCCGGCCGATCAGACCGAAGCGCCGACGGACCAGGCCACCCTCCCGACCACGGAAGAACCCGCCCCTACGGATCCCACCCACGCGCCGGACATCCCGCGCGGCGAAGCGAAGGAGATCCCGCAGGCCGCGGACCAGGAAGGCGTCATGCTGGCGGAAAGGGTCCGGAGTTGGCAAACAAGCTATTCGACAAGGGTCTACCCTTCTGAAGACGGTCCCCGCGCGGAGCCGCTGGTGAAAGACGGCCAGGGGCCTGTTGACCTGGATCACGTTTCTACCTATGGCCATTTCCTGCTGGATGCGGTCAGCCAGAGACTTTTCTTCGCCGCGGATGCTGTTCCCCACGCCCTGTCCCTCGATTTCTGCCAGCCCCTCATGTTTAAGATGGTCACCGAGACGGACGGCCACGTGACCCCGCTGGTCCCCTATATCCTGAGCGAAGATGCGGTCTGGCGTCTGCCGGAAGCCGAATCCGAATGGCTCTCTGGCGCGCAGCCGGTCTATGAACGGATCGATCTGCCCGCCGGCGTGCGGGGCGAGGACGTGCTGGACATGTTCTCCGACGCCCCGAACGAACTGCTCCTGGTGACGAAGGACTGCGGCAATTACCTGCTGAACGCGGACAAAAACGGCTGGGAGCCCGCCACGCGCGGCTATCAGATCAGCCGTCAGGGCGATCTGACGGAGATCATCACCGCGAAAGCGACCTGGACCGGACAGATCCCCGCCGCGGACGAGGTCCGCGTGCTTGCGGAACCGGATCAGGACAGCCTGATCTTCTGCGTGATCCCCGCAGACACCCGCATCGCCACGGTCCGGTACGTGGACGGGGCCAACGGCTACTGCTACGAGAGCACCATCGACATGAGCGACTGGACCTGCATCCCCAACCGGTTTGCGCGCTGGGAAGCCGGCAGCCTGTTCGTGCTGGCGCCGCGCGAGAGCGGCATATACGTCCAGCGTCTCGTCCCCGGCACTTCCTCCGTCTATGCGGAAGGTGTGAGAGAAGACCTGACCGCCCGGCGGGAAGAGATCCTGGCCGGCGCGGTGCTGCCGCTGTATGATCACAAACATATCGACGAAAACTTCCCCGGCTTCCTGATCGATATGGACGGCGACGGCACATTGGAGGAGATCGGCATCGCCCCCGGCCTGGGCAACCGGAACGCCCTGACCTGGGAACTGAACCTGAACGGCCGTCCCGCGGGCGTCAGCTGGATGAACTATGCCCAGAGCATCCAATACGGCTCACCGTATACATGGGACGAGATCGTCTGGCCGGAAGAAGGCAACTTCAGCCGCGAACGCGGATATGAGATGTACCTGGCCAGCCTGGACGGCGAGCACATCACCCTCTTCCTGGAAAGCATGCAGGAGACCTACGGCCTCGATTTCCTGGAATATCAGGACGACGAGACCCTGCGCGCCGGCGTCCGCATCCGCATCCGCGGCCTGCACAAGATGATGGGTGAATTCACGCCGAACGCGCCGCTTGCGGATTACATCGCCGCCGGCTGGAAAGTGCGCCCCGCGGACGGCGACCGCCTGGATCTGACCGGGAACGGGGAGGAGAACACGTTGCGCGTCACGAACCATTCCTCCCTGGTAAACTATCCTGTCTATTATGACGAGACCGGCATGAACAACGTGCCATTCAACAAAGAGTCCATGCAGATCGGCGACTGCTGGCCTTACAGCGAATTTGTCGCGGCGGACAACGGCGAAGCCTTCGCAGTCGTCTATACGGACAGAAGCCATACCGGTATCATGGGAGATACCGTGATCCTGAGCTTCCGCTACGGCGATCTGTACTATGAGCGCAACACGCAGGGCGGGTACGACCTGATCGGCGAACTCACCCTGAACGGCAGCGCGTTGGCGACCCGCTACAAACTGACGGATCAGGAGTGGAATCCGGTGACGCCCGACGCCAATCTTTCCAAAGCCGGGTTCCGCGCGCTGGGCGGCAGCAGCCATCCCCTGTCCGGAGCAAGAGAGGAGGACGAACTCGCGCTGCGGTATTTCGCCGTCGAGCGGGAAGCTGACGGCGGCGTGCCGGCCCCCGAAGGGGATCTGGAGACCATGGACAAACTATTCCGCGACGTGTTCACCGGTTTCTTCCTGATGGACGAGTATGAAGACGTGCGGGATATCGATCTGGGCATGCTGTTCTACAACGGCCTCTGCACGGGGATCGCACCGGACCAGAGCAGCGAACTGGTCGTGTCCGAAGAGGAAAAGGCGGAGGCGCTGGCCGCCATGGGAGAAACGCATCCCCTGCAGCCGCTGTTCAGGATAGACCGGCAGGCCGCGGAAGACGCGTTCCGGAAGTTCACCGGCCATGAACTGTCGGAAGCCACCGGCAAAATGCCGGGCACCTATGTGGAAAAGTATGACGCCTGGTATTATCTGAGAAGCGACAGCGCCCGCTCGAACTTCCGTATCGCAGATGCCTACCTGAATGAGAACGGGGAAGCGGCTGTGCTGTGGAACGGCCGGGACATGAATACGTACGGTATCGTGAATTTGAAGCCTGCCTTCGGCGGCTATTACATCGCCTCCAACCGTGTCCTCACGGAGGAAGAACTGGCCGGTTCCGTTGCCCGCGGCATCCTGCGGGCCGGCGGAGATCAGATGCTGGAATTCACCGTGAAAGACGGAGGCCGCGGTTTGCAGCAATTTACCTGGGAAGACCAGCCGATCCTGCCGGTGGATTTCATCTATTCCGCGGAATCGGGGATCGCCGTCCTGGACCAGGCCGGAAAACGCATCATCCGGAAAAACACCCTCGAAGACGTCGCGGTCAGCCCGCTGGATTTCTGTGACAAACCTTCCCGGATGGCGTACGTGCGCGGAAGCGGAGATGATCGCTCATCCCGTCTGTACATTCTGGACGGAAAAGAAGTTCTGCGCGTCAAAACGAACGCCTTCTACGGGGACCCGGTCCTGGAGACCAGGATCCCCCTGCCGGACGGACTTTCCGCCGGCGATATCCGGGAAATGCAGTCGTTTTTCCTTCCGGGCAGCGCTTATGAAAACGGCGACGTGCTGCTGCTGGTCACGAAAAACAATGGGAACTATTATCTGACGGAGCGGGCGGATGCCTTCGTACCGACGGAAGAAGGCCTGCAGTTCACGCAGGAGGACGGTCGCGTCCGCGTCCGGCAGGGCGGCGCCGCCTGGGATCTGGCGATCCCGGAAGAGGACGTGCGCGTGATCCGCATCCAGTCCGATCCCCTGGCCGGAGCCGTGGAACTGGTCCTGTTCGTACGGGAGAAAGACGCTGCCGCGGCCGAACTGCGCCGCTATGACGCGGCCGGCCGGCTGCAGGCCGTCAGCACCATGGACCTGAGCGACTGGGTCAGCGCGGACGGCAATTTCAAGGGCTCGGGAGAGCCCGGAGAACGGCTGATGGCGTACCGCAGCGGTGGATTGTGGTTCTATCAGGTCGAGATCGGTCTGACCTGCCTGAAACGGGAGCGGGAATATATAGACGAAGGATTCGGGTATCTGTCAAAAGCCGCGCTGACGGAAGTCGTCGATCTTGCCCGGGGCCGGGCGTACGTTGAATCGGAGGCGGATACCGGTTGGGTCGTGGATCTGGACCAGGACGGTGAACCGGAGCTCCTTTCGGTGGAGAAAAGCATGGATCCGGAAGGGAACATGGGCCTGGAGTTCTATCTCAACGGCCGCAGCACCGGCATGAACCAGACACTGTGGCTGGGCAGCCGGGTCCCGGAAACTTCGGAAGCTTTCTTCTTCCCGGAAGGGGAATACCGGCTGGCGTTGTCTTCCCTGGACGGCAAGACGGTCTGCGTCCTCATGAGCAGTGAGGAGCGGACGCTGGCAGTGGAATTTGTGCAGGTGCTGCCGCAGTTCGGAGGCAGCCGCATCATCCGGGCCGCCCGGATCCGCATGCGCGGCGAAGGCAAGACGCTGGAGGACTTCACGCCCGGCCAGGGCATCCGGAAATATCTGGAGGAAGGCTGGGAAGTGCGGCCGTCGGAGGGCGACGTGGTCGAAGGCCTGCCCGCCGGAGCCGACGTCATCCATATGGTGTACGGCGCCAGTTTCAACAGAGCCGACAGTTACTATCAGGAAGCGATCGGGATCGGCGACATGCGGCCGCTGACCCCTCTGGGCTTTGCCGCAGACGAATACGGCGAGACCTGCCGCCGCTTTGATCATCTGACCTATGTGCGTCCCGACGGCGGCAACCCGGATTTCATCTGGCTCAAAGGCTGGATGAACGACGGAAGCCGCGAGACCGTATACGGCGTGACGGGAAACGACGGGGTCCTGCAGTACCAGATCGTTGAAACCGCTCAGACGACGGAGCAGCCCGCGGACCGGATCGTCATCAACCTGTTCCCGGAAGGCGATGTGTATTCCATGCCCATGGTCGCGCAGGTCACGGAGGACGATCCTCTGTTTGAAGCAATGTCGTGGGAGGAACTGGCGGAGTATTATGGTCTGACTATAAACCGGGAAGCGATCGCCTCCGTCCTGGAATCTGTCACGGGAGAACCGTTTACTTGTGAAACGACGATCGGGCTTCTGCCTTCCTCCGGGATATACCGAAACGGAGAATATATCTTCGATTTAAACGGCCTGACATTCAGGAGCACGGCAAAAAACAGCCATCGGACCGTGGAGATAGGTTTCAGACGTGACGCCAATGTTCTCTGGCCCAAAGACGAGTATTCCTACGACTATGAAAGCAAGCGCCTCGAAACAGAGACGCAGTATGAAGCGTCCTATATTTCCGGAGTCAAATGCTACATCGGACAAACTGTGTACAGCGACGGTTCCGTAGTGAAGTCGGTCTATGAAATACGCCCGCCTCAGCCGGTTTTGACGATCACGACAAACGATCTGACGGAAGAACAAATGACGGCCCTGCTGAAGGAACTGTTCAAAAAACTGGGAATAAGCGGGTAACCGCTTATCAATGACAGATGACAGGGGACGTACCTCTGTCATCTCGATCCGCAGGGGCGGCCAGGGCCGCCCGATATCGCGCAAATCACAAGGGCGGCCCTGGCCGCCCGATCTTGTACAAAACACGAGGGCGGCCAATGGCCGCCCCTACGCATTTTATATCCCCGCCTTCTCTCGAATAAACCGCTCGACCTCCCTGATGTCCCCGTGCAGCGTCCCCTGCACGAAATACGGCTTCCCGCCGCCGCGCCCGGAGAATGTCTCGTTCAGTTCCTTCGCCAGTGCCCGCAGATCGCCGCCTTCCTGCCCCAGACAGTAACGGATCCCGTCCTCCCCGCAGTCGGAGAGGACGGCGCAGAGGCCGCCGCAGGTCTGCATCACGGCGTCCGCGAGGCGGCGGGCGGAATCCACGCTCATGTTTTCTTCGACCAGCAGCACGGAGCCTTTGCCGGCCAGGGCGGCCGCTTTTTCTTCAATGGCCCGGGTCTCCAGGACGGCCAGCCGTTCGCGGAGCCCCTGCGCCTCCTTCTTTAGCCGCAGCACCGCAGCGGCGGTCTCGGACTCCTTGGCGGAGAGGGCCACGGAGACCTGGTGGTTCTGGGCCTGGATGGCGTTCACATAGCGCAGCGCCCGCTCCCCGGACAGCATCTCGATGCGCACGCCGCCCCGGTGGGCCTGGCAGCTCACGAATTTGATGAGCCCGACCTCGCCCGTATACCGCACGTGCGTCCCGCAGCAGGCACAGATGTCCGTGCCCGGGTATTCCACCAGCCGGATGGCGCCGGAGAGGTCCTTCAGCTCCTTTTTCGTGCGGAACTCCATCCGCTGCAGTTCCTCCGCGGAAGGATAGTGCACGGCCACGGGCCGGTCGGCGCGCACCGCCCGGTTCGCGGCGTCCTCTACTTTCAGGAGATCCTCCCACGCGATGGGGACGTTATAGTCGATGATCACGAACGGATCGGAAATGTGGAAGCCTACGTTGTCGCAGTGAAACGCAGAGCAGATCAGCCCGCTGGCGATGTGCTCCCCGGAATGCTGCTGCATCAGGTCCAGCCGCCGCTCCGTATCCAGGCGGCCGCGGACCCGCGTGCCCGGCTCCAGCGGAGCGGTACAGAAGTGGCGGATCTCCTCGCCCGCCTCCTTCACGAACGTCACGGGAACGTCGTTGAGCCATCCCAGATCCGCGGGCTGACCGCCTCCCTCCGGATAAAACGCCGTGCGGTCCAGCACGACGGCCCAGCCGCCCTTCTCCGGCTCACAGGCCAGCACCTTCGCATCGAATTCAAACAGGTAAGGATCCTGATAATACAGCTTTTCCGTCATGTCAGCCTCCGTTTCACCAGAATGTTCCCTACCATATTACAAAAAAGCCCGCGAAAAAACAAGTGCGCCCTGAAACAAGGCGCTTGAGGGACAGCTGCGGTTTTTTGTTTACTTTCGGGAATTTTTCAGGTATGATGAAAAAAACAGAGTGTTGCTCCTCTGTGGGAGGTGCTTTTTGAAACGGTTTTTCTGTATTATAATGCTGGCCGCATTGCTGGCGCTGGCCGCCTGCAGCGCGGTCCGGAAGGAGACGGCGGTGAACGGGGCCGTGACCGTGAAAAAGGTTGAAGGCGAAGCAGCCTCGCTGGAGATCAAAAACGTAGTCCTGAAGCAGGGCCTCTCCACGATGGGCCCGCAGGTCCTGCTCGGCCGGGACGGCAAGGGCAGCCGCGTGGAACTGGAAGGCCCGTCGGACCTGCTGGAAGAGATCCGGGTGGAGTTTTCCGGAAAACGTCTGAAGGTCTCGGCTGACGCCGCCAAGCTTTACGTCGTATCTTCGCCCGTCATCATTCGGATCTATGATATGGAACTGGAAGCCCTTGCCCTGTCCGGCGCCTGCGATGCGGAAGCGGAAGACGGCGCCCTTGCCCGCGATAAAAGCGGGACGGAACTGGACATCCGTCTGTCCGGGGCTTCCGCGCTGAAGACGGACCGGCTGTCAGCCGGGGAGATCGTGATGGACTTGAGCGGCGCGTCGTCCCTGACGGCCGGCGTGCTGGAATGCGATAAATGGAAACTGGATCTGAGCGGCGCGTCGTCCCTGACCGCGCCGGTCTGCCAGGTCAGCGGCCTGGCGGACTGGCATATGAGCGGCGCTTCCCGCCTGACGGTCGGAGAAAACGCGGCGGACGTTCCGGCCAGCCGCGGCGGCGAGATCTTCGTGGTGCTCTCCGGCGCTTCCCTGGCGGACGCCTCGGAGTTTGAAGTCGGAAAAGCCACCCTGACCCTCAGCGGCGGCTCCACCCTGGAATGCTGGGTGACGGGCGTGCTGGGCGGCAGCATCACCGGCTCGTCCGCGGTCTATTACAAAGGAATGCCCACGCTGGCCACGCATACGGGGGCCAGTTCGACCCTGCAGCAGAAATAAGACGGATCGACAGCAAGGCGGTAATGTTTATGGAAGAGATCATTCTGAACAAACAGCAGTTCCAGAGCCCTCCCTTCGGGCTACACGACGCGGTCATCACGGAGATGCGCATAAAGGGCGAGACCGTGGAGCTCCGTTTCAAGGACGGGATCACGGTCAACCGCGAGCCGTATGAAAAAACGGGACCGGCCGTCATCGAGATCCGCAACGTGGATCCGGATTTCTGCACGGTGACCTGGCTGAGACCCACGGAGAAAGAGAAACTCAAGGGCAAGCGCCTGAGCCTGTCCGATTTCCTGCCGGTGCGCTTCGGAAACGGCATCACCGTCGTCAGCGAACTGCACGGCTACAACCGCGTGAGTTTCCGCGGCGTCATGTTCCGCCGCCGGAAAGGCTCGCGCTCCCGCAAACTGGTGGAAGTGGAACTGGATATCTACTATTTTGGCGATATGATCTATCTGATCGGGGAGAAATGAAATGCTGAAGAATAAGAGATTTTTACCTGCGGTCTGCTGGACGGCGGCCGCTCTGCTGTTTACCCTGCTGATCAAACTGGTGGGCGTGCAGAATGCCGGCGCGACCAATACCCCGCTGGGCTTTGCGCGGATCAATACTGCGGTGCACACGGCGGTGGGGACCAGTTCTTTCTGGTATACCGTCAGCAAGCTGCTGGGCTTCTGCGCCATCGCGACGGCGGCGTTCTTTGCCGGCCTGGGCCTGTGGCAGTGGTTTCAGCGGAAGAGCCTGAAAGAAGTGGACCGGGTGTTTTTCGTGCTCGCGTCGCTGTACGTCGCGGTGGTCGTCCTCTGGAAACTTTTCGACGTCATCGCCCTCAACTACCGGCCGGTCCTGAAAGACGGCGCCGCGGAGCCTTCCTATCCCTCCACGCATACGATGATGGCTCTCGCGTTCTTCGGCAGCGCCGTGCCCCTGATCATGACTTACATGAAGCGCGGCCGCCTGCAGAAGATCCTGGCCGCCGCCGCCATCGCCGCCGCCTTCCTGACGGTCCTGGCCCGCTTCCTGTCCGGCGTCCACTGGTTCACGGACATCATCGGCGGGATCCTGGTCTCCGGCGCGCTGCTTGCCTGGTTCTGGTTCGCGGTGAAGCGGGAGGGCAGGCCGGCGGAAGAAGAGTCCTAGGCGGATCTGCGGGTCTTTGCCGGGGACGGTCCCGAACGGCTCCCGACGGCGCCGGAAAGGATCGTCCCCGATTTTTTCGGACGGCGGCAAAGACCGCCTTTCATGGCTCCTACACTATATTTAGGGCGGGCGGAGACGCTCTCCGCTATATCTTGAACCCCTTTTCCGATGCTTAATTTTCTTAACAAAACTCCTTTAAAAAACATTCAAAATTAATCTTGTTTTTGGCGCGGTGATGTGGTACAGTATCCCTTGCTGTGACATTGATAGCGGTGAAGCGTGAGGTTGCTGCCCGCCCGTGGCAGGTTTTCCGTGGAGCGAATGTCAAGTTTTGGAAACTGACGACAAGTCACTGTACCAGATATCTGCTTGAAGCAGAGATAACGTGTGAGACCGATCAGGACACACACGGAAGCGTGTACAGTCACCGCTTGTCGGACTTCCCAACAAAGTTCGAATAAGGAGGCGACTATTTTTATGGCAAAAGAACGCATCATGAGAATCATCCTGAAGGCTTACGATCACAACTCCGTGGACGCCAGCGCGGCCCAGATCGTGGACGTAGTCAAGAAGAACGGCTGCCAGGTCAGCGGTCCCGTCCCTCTTCCCACCAAGAAGGAAGTGGTGACCATCATCCGCGCCGTCCATAAATACAAGGATTCTCGCGAGCAGTTCGAGCAGCGGACCCACAAGCGTCTGATCGACATCATCAGCCCGAATCAGAAGATCGTGACCGCGCTGTCTGCTCTGGAAGTTCCCGCCGGTGTGGATATCCAGATCCGGATGAAGAACGCGTAAGACACCAGAATCTTCCGCAATATAAAGAAGCGGAACCGGAACAGGGCGTCCGCCCCGGTGACAGAAGCGGACAACAATCACGGGCAATCATCCTTCATAAGGATAAAAAATCATCTTAGTATGAGCGCTCCGGCGCTCCGCTGTAGGAGGAAACATGAAGAAAGCAATTTTAGGAACCAAAGTCGGGATGACGCAGATCTTCGACGAAAACGGCGTTTTAACGCCGGTGACCGTACTCCTGGCCGGCCCCTGCGTGGTCACGCAGATCAAGACCGTTGACACGGACGGCTATGCCGCCGTTCAGGTCGGCTTCGGGGACATCAAGGAATCCCGCGTGAACAAGCCCCGCAAGGGACACTTCGCCAAGGCCGGCGCTGCCTGCAAGCGCTTCGTCCGGGAACTGAAGCTGGACGGCGAATTCGAACTGGGCCAGGAGATCAAGGCTGACCTGTTCGCGGCCGGCGACAAAGTGGATGCGACCGCTATTTCCAAGGGCAAAGGCTTCCAGGGCGCCATTCACCGCCACGGCCTGCACCGCGGCCCCATGGCCCACGGCTCCAAGTATCACCGCCATGCCGGTTCCAACGGCGCCTGCTCCGATCCCAGCCGGGTATTCAAGGGCAAGAAGATGGCCGGTCAGATGGGCCACAAGCGCATCACCATCCAGAACCTGGAAGTGATCCGCGTGGATGCGGAAGACAACCTGATCTTAGTCAAGGGCTCCGTCCCCGGACCCAAGAAGTCCCTCGTGACCCTTAAAGAGAGCGTCAAGGCTTAAAGGTCGAAGGAAAGGAGAAACCCACGATGGCAAAAGTACCTGTATATAACATGGAAGGCAGCGCTGTCGGAGAGATCGAATTAAAGGACGAGATCTTCGGCGTCGACATCAATGAGCACCTGGTCCACATGGCCGTTGTGCAGCAGCTGGCCAACGACCGTCAGGGCACCCAGCAGGCCAAGACCCGCGGCGACGTGAGCGGCGGCGGCAAGAAGCCCTGGAGACAGAAAGGCACCGGCCACGCCCGTCAGGGTTCCATCCGGGCCCCTCAGTGGAAGGGCGGCGGCGTCGTCTTCGCTCCCACTCCCCGGGATTACAGCTTCAAGCTGAACAAGAAGGAAAAGAGAGCGGCGTTAAAGAGCGCCCTCACCAGCCGGGTAGCCGACGGCAAGTTCTTCGTGGTCGACGATCTGTCCCTGGACGAGATCAAGACCCGCAAGTTCCAGGCCGTTCTGGACGCCTTCAAGCTGGACAAGGCACTGGTAGTGCTGGATGAGCTGGATCAGAACGTGATCCTGTCTGCCCGGAACATTCCGGACGTCAAGACCGCTCAGGTGAACACCATCAACGTCTACGACATTCTGAAGTACGACAGCCTGATGATCACCGAATCCGCGGTCCGCGCAATCGAGGAGGTGTACGCATAATGGCGGATCTGAAATACTATGACGTGATCCTTCGTCCCGTCATCACGGAAAAAAGCATGGACCTGATGGGCGTTAAGAAATACACCTTCTACGTTCATCCCGAAGCCACCAAGACGCAGGTGAAGGATGCGGTCGAAAGACTGTTTGCCGGCACCAAGGTCGCCTCTGTGAACACCATGAACTGCGGCGGCAAGCTGCGCCGCCGGGGCATGACCACCGGCCGCACCGCCAAGACCAAGAAGGCGATCGTATCTCTGACCGCGGACAGCGCGGACATCGAGATCTTCGAGGGGCTGTAAGGCGCCTCCCCTATACGGCTTCCTCGCCGTGAAAAGAAAATAAGGAGAATACACTGTAATGGGCATTAAAAAGTATAATCCCTATACCCCGTCCAGACGGCAGATGACCGGTCTCGATTTCGCGGCCGTCACCAAGAAGACGCCGGAAAAATCCCTGACGGAGTCCTTAAAGAAGAATGCCGGCCGCAACAACCAGGGCAAGATCACTGTCCGGCACCAGGGCGGCGGCAGCAGAAGAAAATACCGGATCATCGATTTCAAGCGCAACGGCAAAGACGGCATCCCCGCGAAGGTGATCGGCGTTGAGTACGATCCCAACCGCACCGCCAACATCGCCCTGATCTGCTACGCGGACGGCGAAAAGGCCTACATCCTGGCTCCCGAAGGTCTGACCGACGGCATGGAAGTCATGAGCGGCCCTCAGGCGGAAGCCAAGCTGGGCAACTGCCTGCCTCTGTCCAACATCCCGGTCGGCACCCAGGTGCACAACATCGAGATGATCCCCGGCAAGGGCGGCCAGATGGTCCGCGCCGCCGGCGGCAGCGCTCAGCTGATGGCCAAGGAAGGCAAGTACGCCACCCTGCGTCTTCCCTCCGGTGAAATGCGCATGGTCCCCATCGCCTGCCGCGCCACCGTGGGCATCGTCGGAAACGGCGAGCACAACCTGGTGAACCTCGGCAAGGCCGGCCGGAAGCGCCACATGGGCATCCGTCCCACGGTCCGCGGTTCCGTCATGAACCCCAATGACCACCCTCACGGCGGTGGTGAAGGCCGCGCCCCGATCGGCCGCAGCGGCCCGAGCACCCCTTGGGGCAAGCCCGCCCTGGGTTACAAGACCCGCGCCGGCAAGAAGCAGTCCAATAAGCTGATCGTCAGACGCCGCGACGGCAAGTCGGTGAAATAAGGAGGTAAGAAATGTCTCGTTCATTGAAAAAAGGCCCTTTCGCCGATGATTATCTGTTAAAGAAGATCGATGAGTTAAACGCCAGCGGTCAGAAGACGGTCATTAAGACCTGGTCCCGCCGTTCCACCATTTTCCCCAGCTTCGTGGGCCACACGATCGCCGTTCATGACGGCCGCAAGCACGTCCCGGTGTACGTCACCGAAGACATGGTCGGCCACAAACTCGGTGAATTCGTCGCCACCCGCACCTACCGGGGCCATGGCAAGGACGAAAAGAGCACCAGGACCAGATAAGCGGAAGGAAGGAGGTATCATTCATGGCAAAAGGACATCGCTCTCAGATCAAAAGAGAAAGAAATGCACAGAAGGACACCCGGCCTTCGGCTAAGCTCTCCTACGCCCGGATCTCCGTAACGAAGGCCTGCTTCGTTCTGGACGCCATCCGCGGCAAGGATGCGAACACGGCACTGGCGATCGTGACCTACAATCCCCGCTACGGTTCGGAGATCATCACGAAGCTCTTAAAGAGCGCCATCGCCAATGCGGAAAACAACAACGGTTTAGATGCGGATAAGCTCTATGTAGCGGAGTGCTACGCCAACAAGGGACCGACCATGAAGCGGATCCATCCCAGAGCCCAGGGCCGCGCCTATCGAATCGAAAAGCGCATGAGCCACATCACCATCGTGCTGGATGAGAAGCAGTAAGGAGGCAGGAAAATGGGACAGAAAGTTAATCCTCATGGTTTAAGAGTCGGCGTGATCAAAAACTGGGATTCCGTGTGGTACGCGGACGGCAAGGACTTTGCCGACAACCTGGTCGAAGACAACAAGATCCGCAACTATCTGAAGAAGAGACTGTACGATTCCGGCATCTCCCACATCATCATCGAGCGGGCTTCCGACCGCGTGAAGGTGACCGTTCACACCGCCAAGCCCGGCATGGTGATCGGCAAGGGCGGCGCGGACATCGAAAAGCTGAAAGCGGACGTGCAGAAGATGACGTCCAAGAAGCTGCTGATCGACGTGAAAGAGATCAAGCGCCCCGACAAGGAAGCGCAGCTGGTCGCGGAAAACATCGCCCATCAGCTGGAGAACCGTGTCGGCTACCGCCGGGCGGTGAAGTCCAACATGAGCCGTGCGTTAAAGAGCGGCGCGCTGGGCATCAAAGCCTCCGTGGGCGGCCGTCTGGGCGGCGCTGATATCGCCCGCACCGAATTCTACAGCGAGGGCACCATCCCGCTGCAGACCCTCCGGGCCGATATCGACTATGGTTTTGCAGAAGCCAATACCACCTATGGTAAACTGGGCGTCAAAGTCTGGATCTACAAGGGTGAAGTGCTTCCCGCCAGAAAAAATAAGGAAGGGAGCGAGAACTGATCATGTTAATGCCGAAGAGAGTAAAGCGTCGTAAGCAGTTCCGCGGTTCCATGGCCGGCAAGCCTACCCGCGGCACGCAGATCAACTACGGCGAATACGGTCTGGTCGCCATGGAGCCTGCCTGGATCAAGTCCAACCAGATCGAGGCCGCCCGTGTCGCCATGACCCGTTACATCAAGCGTGGCGGTAAAGTCTGGATCAAGATCTTTCCGGACAAGCCCGTGACCACGAAGCCCGCCGAGACCCGTATGGGCTCCGGCAAGGGCACCGTAGAATACTGGGTAGCAGTCGTCAAGCCCGGCCGTGTCCTGTTCGAGATCGCCGGCGTTGCCGAAGAAACTGCCCGCGAAGCCCTGCGTCTGGCCATGCACAAGCTGCCGGTCAAGTGCAAAGTCGTTTCCAAGGCGGAACTGGAAGGCGGTGAAGCGAAGTGAAGACCACAGAATATATGAAGCAGTTAAGCAATATGAACCCGGCCCAGCTGGAAGAGGAACTGGTTTCCGCGAAGAAGGAGCTCTTCAACCTCCGCTTCCAGAACGCCACCAACCAGCTGCAGAATACGGCCCGCATCCAGGAGGTGCGCCGCAACATCGCCCGGATCCAGACCCTGATCCGTGCCAAGGCCGAGTAAGGAGGACGAAAACGTGGAAAGAAACTTAAGAAAGACCCGTGTCGGGAAAGTCATCAGCGACAAGATGGACAAGACCATCGTCGTAGCCATCGAGGACCACGTAAGACATCCCCTGTACGGCAAGATCGTCAAGAGAACCTATAAACTGAAAGCCCACGACGAGCAGAACCAGTGCGGCATCGGCGATACCGTGAAGGTCATGGAGACCCGCCCTCTGTCCAAGGACAAGAGATGGCGCCTGGTCGAGATCGTCGAAAAGGCGAAATAATGCCGGGAGGAGAAAGCAAATGATTCAACAGGAAAGCAGACTGAAAGTTGCTGACAACACCGGCGCGAAAGAGATCCTGTGCATCCGCGTGGTGGGCGGTTCCGTTCGCCGCTATGCCAACATCGGCGACGTGATCATTGCCACCGTCAAGGACGCAGCGCCCGGCGGTATGGTCAAGAAGGGCGAAGTGGTGAAGGCCGTCGTGGTCCGCACCAAGCACGGCGCCCGCCGCAAAGACGGTTCCTACATCAAGTTCGATGAGAACGCCGCGGTCATCATCCGTGAAGACAAGACCCCCAGAGGTACCCGTATCTTTGGGCCGGTAGCCAGAGAGCTTCGTGACAGACAGTTCATGAAGATCGTGTCCCTGGCTCCCGAAGTACTGTAAGGAGGACCCATCATGTCTATGTCTAAAATCAAAGTCGGTGACACCGTGCGTGTCATCGCCGGCAAGGATAAAGGCCGTGAAGGTAAGGTCCTGAGAATCGACCATAAGGAAGGCCGCCTGGTAGTGCAGGGGATCAACATGATCACCAAGCACAACAAGCAGAGCGCGCAGAATCCGAACGGCGGCATCGTGAAGATGGAAGGCACCATCGACATCTCCAACGTCATGCTGCTGGTAGACGGCAAGCCTGTCCGCGTGGGCTTCACCACGAAGGAAGGCAAGGACGGCAAGGTACAGAAGGTACGCGTCGCGAAAACGGCGGACGGCCCCAAGGTCATTGACTAAGGAGGATCAAAGTGAGCAGCAGATTAAAAGAGTTTTATCAGAACGAAGTCGTTCCCGCTTTGACCAAAAAGTTCGGCTACACCAACGTGATGCAGGTCCCGAAGCTGGACAAGATCGTGGTGAACATGGGTGTCGGCGAAGCCAAGGAAAACGCCAAGCTGCTGGAGAGCGCCATGCATGACATGGAGATCATCACCGGTCAGAAGCCCATCATGACCACCGCGAAGAAGTCCATCGCGAACTTCAAGATCCGTGAAGGCATGAAGATCGGCTGCAAGGTGACCCTGCGCGGCGACCGCATGTACGAATTCCTGGACCGTCTGGTCAACCTGGCCCTGCCCCGCGTGCGTGACTTCCGCGGTGTGAACCCCAACTCCTTCGACGGCCGCGGCAACTACGCCCTCGGCATCCGGGAGCAGCTGATCTTCCCCGAGATCGAGTACGACAA
The DNA here is from genome assembly GCA_017428105.1 of Lachnospiraceae bacterium. Lineage (GTDB taxonomy): Bacteria > Bacillota > Clostridia > Lachnospirales > Lachnospiraceae > UBA6987. The sequence continues at coordinate 61,626 of JAFRRM010000004.1, forward strand.
GATCGACAAGACCCGCGGGATGGACATCATCATCGTCACCACGGCGAAGACGGACGAAGAAGCCCGCGAGCTTTTAGCCCAGTTCAGCATGCCGTTCAGCCGGAACTAAGGAGGAAACACATCATGGCAAAAACATCAATGAAGGTGAAGCAGCAGCGCACTCCCAAGTTCTCCACCCGGGCCTACACCCGCTGCCGCCTCTGCGGCCGTCCCCACGCTGTTCTGCGCAAGTACGGCATCTGCCGTATCTGCTTCCGCGAACTTGCCTATAAGGGAGAGATCCCGGGCGTCCGCAAAGCCAGCTGGTAAAGAAAGGAGGAAACTATCATGGCTGTTATGAGCGATCCCATTGCCGATATGCTGACCAGAATCCGCAACGCCAACACGGCGAAGCACGATACCGTTGATATTCCCTCCTCCCGGATCAAGGCCGCCATCGCGGAGATCCTGCTGAAGGAAGGCTATATCAAGGGCTACACCATCGACGGCGACGAAATCCGCAAGACCATCCACGTCACGCTGAAGTACGGCAGAGATAAAAACGAGAAGGTCATCCACGGCCTGACCCGCATCTCCAAGCCCGGCCTGCGCGTGTACGCCGGCGCCGAGGACATGCCGAAGGTGCTGGGCGGCTTAGGTATCGCCATCGTTTCCACGAACGAAGGCATCCTGACGGACAAGGAAGCCCGTCAGAAGAACGTGGGCGGCGAAGTGCTGGCCTATATCTGGTAAATAATAACATAAGGAGTAAGGCGAAATGTCACGAGTAGGAAAAATGCCTATCGCGATCCCCGCGGGTGTCACCGTCGAGATCGCAGAAAATAACAAGGTGACGGTCAAAGGCCCCAAGGGGACCCTGGAACGGGTCCTGCCGGCCGAGATGGAGATCAAAATGGAAGGCGCGGTGCTTACCGTCAGCCGTCCCAATGACTTAAAGAGAAACAAGGCCCTGCACGGCCTGACCCGTTCCCTGCTGCACAACATGGTAGTGGGCGTCTCCGAAGGCTATCAGAAAGTCCTGGAGATCAACGGCGTCGGTTACCGCGCCGCCAAGGAAGGCCGCAACCTGACCCTGACCCTGGGGTATTCGCACCCCGTCGTGATGGTCGATCCCGAAGGCGTCGAATCCGTCTGTGAGACCGCCAACAAGATCGTGGTCAAGGGCATCGACAAGGAAAAGGTCGGCCAGTACGCCGCCCAGATCCGCGAGAAGCGCGGTCCGGAACCGTACAAGGGCAAGGGTATCAAGTATGCTGAAGAGCACATCCGCCGCAAGGTGGGTAAGGCCGGCAAGAAGTAAGGAGGCAAGACATGGTTAGCAAGAATTCCCGTAAAGAAGTGCGTGTGAAAAAGCACCAGAGACTGCGCAACCGCTTCGCCGGCACGGCCGAAAGACCCCGTCTGGCCGTATTCCGCAGCGACAAGCACATGTATGCCCAGATCATCGACGATGACGCCCAGAAGACCCTCGTAGCCGCTTCCACCACGGAAAAGGCTGCCAAGGAAGAGCTGGAGTTCACCAACACCACGGAAGCCGCCTCCTACGTAGGCACCCTGATCGGCAAGCGGGCTCTGGAAGCCGGCATCACCGAAGTGGTCTTCGACCGCGGCGGTTATCTGTATCACGGCAAGGTCAAAGCCCTGGCCGAAGCGGCCAGAGAAGCTGGCCTGAAGTTCTAAGGGAGGCGCAGACATGAAGAGAACCAATATTGATCCCACTTCGCTGGAATTAACTGATACTTTAGTAGAACTGCGCCGGGTCTCCAAGACGGTCAAGGGCGGCCGCAACTCCCGCTTCGCCGCGCTCGTCGTCGTAGGCGACGGCAACGGCCACGTGGGCGCCGGCACCGGTAAGGCCAAGGAAGTTCCCGAAGCCATCCGCAAGGCCAAGGAAGCCGCGACCCGCCGTCTGGTGGAGATCCCCATGGATGAGAACGGTTCCGTGCCTCACGATTTCACCGGCAAGTTCGGCAGCGCCACGGTCATGCTGAAGCGCGCTCCGGAAGGCACCGGCGTTATCGCCGGCGGCCCGGCCCGTGCGGTGATGGAAAAAGCGGGCATCCGCAACATCCGTACCAAGTCCCTGGGCTCCAACAACAAGCACAACGTCGTGCTGGCTGCCATCAACGGCCTGACCAGCATGTACACCCCGGAAGAGATCGCCCGTCTGCGCGGCAAATCCGTGGAAGAAATCTTAGGTTAACAGGAGGGTGTCATGGCTAAGCAATTGAAAGTTACCCTGGTCAAGTCCCCCATCGGTGCCATTCCGAAGCACAAACAGACGGTCGAGGCGCTGGGCCTGAAAAAGCTGCATCACAGCAACCTGCTCCCGGACAATGAAGCCGTCCGCGGCATGATCTGGCACGTACGTCACCTGGTGCAGGTAGAGGAGGTGGAAGAATGATGAATTTATCCAACTTACAGCCCGCTGAAGGCTCCACGCACAACGATTTCCGCCGCGGCCGCGGTCACGCTTCCGGCAACGGCAAGACCGCCGGCAAGGGCCACAAGGGCCAGAAAGCCCGCTCCGGGGCGCCCCGTCCCGGCTTCGAAGGCGGCCAGATGCCTCTGTTTCGCCGCCTGCCCAAGCGCGGTTTCACCAACATCAACTCCCGGAAGTATGTGACGGTCGACCTGGCTGCCCTGAACTCCCGCTTTGAAGACGGCGCCGTGATCACCGTGGAAGCCATTCTGGAATCCGGTCTGGTCAAGCATCCCCGCGACGGCGTCAAGGTCCTGGGCAACGGCGACGTGACCAAGAAATTCACCCTGAAAGGTCTGCTGATCAGCGAGGGTGCCAAGAGTAAAGTTGAGGCTGCCGGCGGAACGGTCGAAGAGTAAGCCGGGAGGTGGATATGTTTAAAAACATCCTGAACGCCTTTAAAGTCAAGGACATCCGCACCCGCATCATCTTTACGCTGCTGATGATCCTGATCGTGCGGCTCGGCTGCCAGATCGTCACCCCCGGCATCAACGTGGCGTGGGTGCGTCAGTGGTTCGAGTCCATGAGCAACTCGGCCTTCAACTTCTTTAATGTGATCACGGGCAGTTCCTTCTCCACGATGTCCATCTTCGCGCTGAACATCTCCCCGTACATCACTTCCTCCATTATCGTGCAGCTGCTCACCATCGCGATCCCGCGTCTGGAAGAGCTGTCCAAGGAGGGAGAAGAGGGCAAGAAGGTGATCACCAAGATCACCCGCTACCTGACCGTAGCGCTGGCCTTCATCCAGGCCGTTTCCATGGCGATCGGCTTCGGCTCCAACTACCTGACCAATTATACCTGGTACAACGTGATCCTGGTCGGTCTGATCATGACCGCCGGCTCCGCCGCCCTGATGTGGATCGGCGAGCGGATCACGGAACGGGGCATCGGCAACGGCATCTCCATCCTGCTGCTGGTGAACATCCTGTCCGGGCTGCCTAACGACTTCCGGACCCTGTACGAGACCTTCGTGAGAGGCAAGAGCGTCACGATCGCCATCATCAGCGCCGTGCTGATCCTGGCCTTGATCCTGGCCCTGGTGGTCTTCGTCGTTTACCTGCAGGACGGCGAGCGCCGCATCCCGGTGCAGTACGCCAAGAAGCTGCAGGGCCGCCGGATGGTGGGCGGACAGAGCTCCAACATCCCCATCAAGGTGAACACCGCCGGCGTTATCCCCGTGATCTTCGCCAGCTCCCTGCTGAGCATCCCGTCCCTGATCGCCGGCTTTGCCGGTGTGGACGTGGCCAATCCGAAAGGCGTGGGCGGTCACATCATCAAGGGGCTGACCCAGAACTACTGGTGCAACCCCAAGGAGCCCATCTACACGCTGGGCCTGGTCCTGTACCTGATCCTTCTCGTGGTCTTCGCCTACTTCTATACCTCCATCACGTTCAACCCGACGGAGGTGGCGAACAACATGAAGAAGAACGGCGGTTTCGTCCCGGGCATCCGTCCCGGCAAGCCCACCAGCGACTACATGAACAAGATCCTGAACTATCTGGTGTTCATCGGCGTCGTGGGGCTGGCCATCGTGGCGGTGATCCCGATCATCCTGACCGGCCTGTTCGGAGTAGGCAGCTCGCTCTGCTTCTTCGGAACTTCCCTGATCATTATCGTAGGCGTCATTCTGGAAACGCTGAAGCAGATCGAATCCATGATGACGGTCCGCAGCTACAAGGGCTTCCTGAATAACTAAGGAGAAGGTATGAAGATCATACTTATGGGCGCACCGGGTGCCGGCAAAGGCACCCACGCCCGCTTCCTGTCGGAAAAATACGACATTCCGCAGATCGCCACGGGAGATATCTTCCGGGCGAATCTGCGCGAGAAGACGCCGCTGGGCCTGGAGGCGAAGCAGTACATGGACCAGGGCCTGCTGGTGCCGGATGAACTGACCACGAACATGGTCCTGAGCCGCCTGCAGGAAGAGGACTGCCGGAACGGATACATCCTAGACGGCTTCCCCCGCAACCTGAATCAGGCACGCGCCCTGACCGAAGCGCTGGCGGCGCTGGGACAGGAGATCGACTTCGTGATCCATCTGGAGATCGAACAGGACGTCATCCTGCACCGCATGGAAGGCCGCCGGGTCTGCGAGCGCTGCGGCGCGAGCTACAACTTAAAGAGCCTGCCGCCCCGCGTGGAAGGCGTCTGCGATTACTGCGGCGGCGCCGTGGTGCAGCGTCCGGACGATGCGCCGGAGACCGTGCTCAAGCGCCTGGATGTCTATCACGAACAGACGGCCCCCATCCTGGATTACTACCGGGAACTGGGGAAGGAAGCTCAGGTGGATTCCGGTGCTTCCATCGACGAAGTCCGTGCCGCGCTGGTCGCGATCCTGGGAGAGTGAAATGGCAGTTACCATCAAATCGGAACGGGAGATCGAATGCATGCGCATCGCCGGCCGGTACTTAAGCGAAGTGCTGGACGAACTGCTGGACAGCGTGCGGGTGGGATGGACCACCGCCCAGGTCGATAAACTGGGAGAAAAACTGATCCGATCCAAGGGCTGCATCCCCAACTTCCTGCATTACGAAGGCTTCCCCGCCTCCTTCTGCGTTTCTCTGAACGATGAAGTGGTCCACGGGATCCCTTCGAAGAAGCGGGTCATCCGCGACGGCGACCTGCTCAGCATCGACGGCGGCCTGATCTATCAGGGCTATCATTCCGACGCAGCCCGGAGCATCATCCTGGGCAACGCGGACCCGAAGCTGCAGCAGCTGGTGGACGTCACGAAGGAATCCTTCTTCCGCGGCATCGCCATGGCGAAGGAAGGAAATCACCTGTACGACATCTCCAACGCCATCGCGGACTATGTGGAACCCTACGGCTACGGCATCGTCCAGGATCTGACGGGCCACGGCATCGGCCGGAACCTGCACGAGGATCCCATGATCCCGAACTTCCGGCAGCGCTCCCGGGGCATCCGGCTCCGGAAGGGCATGACCCTGGCGGTGGAGCCCATGATCGCCCTGGGCACCTGGGAAGTGGACTTCAACGAGGACAACGGCTGGACCGTCACCACGAAGGACCACAGCCCCTCCGCCCACTACGAGAACACCATCCTGATCACGGACGGCGAGCCGGAGATCCTGAGTCTGCCGGGCGGAAAACACTAACAAGGAGAACAGAACCCTATGTCAAAGACCGACGTCATCGCGATGGAAGGGAAGGTACTGGAAAAGCTGCCCAACGCCATGTTCCGCGTGGAACTGGAGAACGGGCACGAAGTACTGGCCCACATCAGCGGCAAGCTTCGCATGAACTACATCCGTATCCTGCCCGGTGATAAGGTGACGGTGGAACTGTCTCCCTATGACTTAAGCAAGGGCCGTATCAGCTGGCGCGATAAATAAAAAAAGTGCTTGCACAAGCCGGCCGGCTGTGATAAACTTGCAGATGCGCTGTCTGAAAAGCGCCTGTACCCCATGAAGGAGAATTACCATGAAAGTGAGATCTTCTGTGAAGCCGATTTGCGAGAAATGCAAAGTCATTAAGCGCAAAGGCAGCATCCGTATCATTTGCGAAAACCCCAAGCACAAGCAGCGTCAGGGTTAATCTAGTAGGAGGTAAATAGCACATGGCTCGTATTTCAGGTGTTGACTTACCGAGAGAAAAACGCGTGGAGATCGGTCTGACCTATATCTATGGGATCGGCCGCACCAGTTCCAACCGCATCCTGAAGGACGCCGGCGTCGATCCCGACACCCGGGTGAAGGACCTGACGGACGAAGAAGTGGCCCGCATCAGCAAAGTCGTGGAATCCACCCAGATGGTGGAAGGCGACCTGCGCCGTGAGATCGCTTTCAACATCAAGCGTCTCCAGGAGATCGGCTGCTATCGCGGCATCCGCCACAGAAAAGGCCTGCCGGTCCGCGGACAGAACACCAAGAACAACGCGCGTACTCGTAAGGGACCGAAGAAGACCGTTGCGAACAAGAAGAAGTAATCGCGCTCGCACATTATAATTTTAGAAAGGAACCCATAAGGGAAGGTTAGTTTTCAATGGCTAAACAAGCGTCAGCTAAGAAAGTGACAAAAAGAAAAGTCAAGAAAAACGTTGAACGTGGCCAGGCTCATATCCAGGCGTCCTTCAATAACACCATCGTTACCTTAACGGATACGCAGGGTAACGCGTTATCGTGGGCATCGGCCGGCGGCCTGGGCTTCAGAGGTTCAAGGAAATCTACTCCTTATGCAGCTCAGATGGCAGCGGAGACTGCTACCAAAGCCGCACTGATCCATGGCCTCAAAACCGTCGACGTTTTTGTAAAAGGACCCGGCTCGGGTCGTGAAGCAGCAATTCGTGCCCTTCAGGCCTCCGGCCTGGAAGTGATCAGCATCCAGGACGTGACCCCCGTGCCGCATAACGGATGCCGTCCGCCGAAGCGCAGAAGAGTATGATGGAGGTAAGGTAAAGTGGCAGTTAATCGTGTTCCTGTTTTAAAAAGATGCAGGTCTTTGGATTTAAACCCGGTCTATCTCGGCATTGACAAGAAGTCTCACCGTCAGTCCCGCAGAGCCGGCAAGAAAACGAGCGAATACGGCCTTCAGCTCCGCGAGAAGCAGAAAGCCAAATTCATTTACGGAATGCTGGAGAAACCCTTCCGCAACTATTACGAAAAGGCCGCCCAGATGAAGGGCATGGTGGGTGAGAACCTGCTGGTCCTTCTGGAGACCCGTCTGGACAACGTGCTGTTCCGCGCCGGCCTCGGCCGCACCCGTATGGAGACCCGTCAGATCGTGGACCATCGGAACGTGCTGGTCAACGGCAAGTGCGTGAACATTCCTTCCTATCATGTGAAGGCCGGCGACGTGGTGGAGATCAAAGAAAACGCCAAGTCCTCCCAGCGCTTCAAGGATATCGTGGAAGTCACCGCCGGCCGCTCGGTCGCTCCCTGGCTGGAAAGCGATCTGGAAAACCTGAAGGTCACCGTGACGCAGCTTCCTACCCGCGAGATGATCGACATCCCGGTAGACGAAATGCTTATCGTTGAGTTGTATTCTAAATAATTAGAACAGCTCATCCTTTCCGGAAGGAGTGAAAACGTGTTAGATTTTGAGAAGCCCAATATCGAAATAGCTGAGATTTCCGCAGACAAGACTTACGGACGGTTCGTGGTGGAACCCCTGGAACGGGGCTACGGAACGACGCTGGGCAATTCGCTTCGCAGGATCATGCTCTCGTCCCTTCCCGGCGTGGCTGTCAGTCAGGTGAAATTCGACGGCGTCGTCCACGAGTTCAGCACCATCCCCGGCGTCAAGGAAGACGTCACCGAGATCATTCTGAACTTAAAGAGCCTGGCGATCCGTTCCGACCTGGACTTCGATGAACCCAAGATGGGCTACATCGACGTGACCGGCGAAGGAGTGGTGACGGGCGCGGACATCAAACTGGATCCGGATCTGGAGATCATGAACCCGGATCAGGTGATCGCGACGTTAAGCGGCGGCAAGGATACCCATTTCGCCGCGGAGATCACCATCACCGCCGGCCGCGGCTATGTGAGCGCGGACCGCAGCAAGACCGAGGACATGCCCCGCGGCGCCATCGCCGTGGATGCGATCTACACCCCGGTGGAGCGCGTGAACCTGACGGTGGAAAACACCCGTGTCGGCAAGATCACGGACTATGACAAGCTGACCCTGGACGTGTTCACCAACGGAACACTGGCCCCCGACGATGCGGTGAGCCTGGCCGCCAACGTGCTGAGCAAGCACCTGAGCCTGTTCATCAACCTGTCCGAGGCCGCCAAGACCGAGGAAGTGATCATTGAGCGGGGCGGCACCGAGAAGGAGAAAGTTCTGGAAATGAACATCGACGAACTGGAATTATCCGTTCGCTCCTTCAACTGCCTGAAGCGGGCCAATATCAATACCGTGGCGGAGCTTTGCAATCACACGATCGAAGACATGATGAAGGTACGGAATCTGGGCAAGAAATCCCTGGAAGAAGTACAGGAGAAGTTAAAGGCTCTGGGCCTGGAGCTCAGCTCCGGCGAATGAGCCAGATCCCAGGAATAGTTCGGAGGAAATAAAATGGCACAGTACAGAAAACTCGGCAGAACAGCCAGCCAGCGGAAGGCCCTCTTACGGAGCCAGGTGACCGCGCTGCTGCTGAATGGCAAGATCGAGACCACGGAAGCCCGTGCTCTGGAAACCCGCCGCATCGCGGAGCACCTGATCGCCATGGCTGTCAGAGAAAAAGATAATTTTGATACCGTTACCGTGACCGCCAAAGTCCCGAAGAAGGACAAGGACGGCAACCGGGTGAAGACCCTGGTAGACGGCAAGAAAGTGACGGAGTTTGAAGAGATCCAGAAGACCATCAAGAAGGATCAGCCCAGCCGTCTGCATGCCCGCCGGCAGATGCTGAAGGTGCTCTACGGCGCCAAGCAGCCCGATGCCAAGGGCAAGAAGATGACGGATGTGGATCTTCCCAAGAAGCTCTTTGAAGAGATCGCTCCCAAGTACGTCAACCGCAACGGCGGCTACACCCGCATCACCAAGATCGGTCCCCGCCGCGGCGACGCCGCCATGGTGGTGCAGCTGGAGCTGGTATAAAACGGCTCATTTTCAGGAAGGGACGGCCTGTGCCGTCCCTTTTTGTGTGCCGGCCTGATGAGGATCCGTTTTTCGGCTTGACAAAAAAAGTCCCGGCGGCGCATAATCGAAGGGAAAGAATGCCGCGGCGCAGACCGGGCGGAAGGATCGGAAAAACAGATGGCAAAGAAAAAGAATGAAGTCGTGATATCGATGGATGATTTTGAGGCGGCGGAGCAGATCCCGGGGATCAGTGAAAAGGATCTGGAAGCCATCGCGGCACAGACCGGGACGTCTCCGGAGGAGACCCGGAGCGTGCTGAGCTCGGCGCTGGGGCTCCTGGCGGGCGGCGGTGCGCAGAATAACGGAAATAACGCGGCAGGATCGATTCTGAGCGCTTTGACGGGCGGAACGCAAGAACACGCGAATAATGCCTCAGGATCGCTCCTGAGCGCGCTGGCGAGCGCAAACGGCGGGAATACGAACGGCAATGCCGGCGCGGGGAACCTGCTGCTGTCCCTGCTGGGCAGCGGCGGTCAGCAGACCGTGGCGGAAAGCAGCGGCGTGAACCAGAACAGCTCAAATAACATCCTGAGTCTGGCGGCGCCGCTTCTCCTGAATTCGCTGATGGGAAGCGGTTCTTCCGGGACGCAGCCGGCGCAGAGCCATGCGTCGGATCCGCAGGGAGGCAGCCTGCTGGGCGGCCTGCTCGGCCAGCTGCTCGGCGGTTCCGGATCCTCGTCCGGCAGTTCGGCGCAGGCGCAGCCGGGCGGCCAGCAGCAGAGCGGCGGTCTGCTCGGCGGTCTGGGCTCCCTGATCTCCGGCCTGGTCTCGACCGATACGTCGAACGGGCAGGAGGAAACGGCGGCCGCATCGTCCGCGGCTTCCGGCAAGAAGAAAAAGAAACCGGCGTCTTCCGCCAAAAAACCGGCTTCCGGGAAAAAGACGGAGTCCGGGAAGAAAACCGAGTCCGGAAAGAAAACCGGATCCGGCAAGAAAAAAACGGATCCCGCCAAAAAGGACTCCGCTAAAAAGATCGAGTCAGGCAAAAAGACCGGCTCCGCCAAAAAGACGGGCACCACATCCGGAAAGAAGAAGATCACCTCCGCGTCCGAGGCAAAGAAACCGGCTCAATAAAACAATAATATGAGGCAGAACAGGGCCGCCGGGAAGCGCATCCCCGCCGGTCCTGTTTTATTGTCCGCGGTTCAATGACAGGAGATAATCCCGGAATTCCCGGATCTCCCGGCGGCCGGCGCGTTCTTTCAGGCAGATGAACTGGAGGGAGGCTTCGGTGCGGGGGGTGAGGGGGACGGCGGAGACGCCGTAGTATTCCGCAAAGGAGCGGGGCCCCAGGATCAGCCCCCGGCCGCTCCGGACCAGCTGCATGACGGTGTCGATGCCGTCGGAGCGGTAGACGCGGCGCAGATGGATATCGTATTTGCGGACCATTTCCCGAAGAAGACGGGCTTCGGAGCTCTGCTCCAGGCCGGAGATCATGGTGCTGCCTTCCAGATCCTGGAAGCGCAGCGATTTTTTGCACGCCAGCGGATTCTCCGGCGCCATCAGGATGCACTGAACCTCCCGGATGAGCGGGAGGGAGAAATACTCGCTGTGATCCGAGACGTAGTCTTCGGCGGGCAGGACGTCCAGCGCCAGGTCCAGGCTCTTCTGCTTCAGGGGCAGCAGGAAATCGCGGCTGGCTTCGGTGATGAAGGAGATCTCCAGCTCCGGGCGTTCCTCAAAATAGCTGATGATCTTCGGGAACAGGCCGTTGGAAAAGACGCGTGAGCCCACGCCGATCCGCAGGTGGCGGCCGGTCCGCTGCGTGCTCTGCACCTGTCTGGTGAAGCGGTCCCAGGCGTCAGCGACGTCCTGCGCCTCCCCGCAAAAGCGCTCCCCTTCCGGCGTCAGGCGCAGCCCCTGATTGCTGCGCACGAAAATATCATAGCCGAGCTCCTTTTCCAGCCGGTGGATCTGCTGGGAGAGGGCGGACTGGGAAATGAACAGCCGCTCCGCCGCGGTGGAGATGCTGCCGCAGCCGGCGGCTTCCAGAACATAGAGGACCTGCGAGACCGTCATGGCGTGAATCCTTTTTAATAACTTATGTTTCAGTTAAGTTTTTCTTATACCCATATTATAAAATAAGACTTTCCCTTTGACAAGAGGTGGAGTATGATAATAACAGCAAATATCGTGAAAAAACAATGACACCCCGCGGTGTCATCCTGCAGGCGTGTGCCGAAGGTTTTGCGGAAACAAAAAACGAATCATCAGGAAAGGCGGATAAACTATGGCAAAGGTACTTTTATCCGGAAACGAAGCCATCGCCCGGGGCGCTTACGAAGCCGGGGTGAAGGTGGCTTCGGCGTACCCCGGGACCCCCAGTACGGAGATATTCGAAAACCTGCCGCTGTACAAGGATGTGCTGTACAGCGAATGGGCGCCCAATGAGAAAGTAGCCACCGAAGTGGCTTACGGCGCTTCCATCGGCGGCGTGCGCAGCCTCACGGCCATGAAGCACGTGGGCGTCAACGTCGCGGCGGACCCGATCTTTACGGCGGCCTACAACGGCGTCACCGGCGGCTTCGTGATCGTCAGCGCGGACGATCCCAGCATGCATTCCTCCCAGAACGAGCAGGACAACCGCCATTACGCGAAATCGGCCAAGATGGCCATGGTGGAGCCCTCGGACTCCCAGGAATGCAAGGATTTCCTGATCGCGGCCTACGAGATCTCCGAAAAATTCGACACCCCCGTCCTGTTCCGCACCACCACCCGCGTGGCGCATTCCAAATCCCTCGTGGAACTGGGTGAGCGCAAGGAGCGGGAAGTGCCGGAATACAAGCGCAACGTGCGCAAATTCGTCTGCACCCCCGCCAACGCCTACCAGAACCACCCCAAGGTGGAAGAGAACCTGAAGGCGCTGGAAGCCTGGGCCTGCACCAGCCCCTTAAACCGCATGGAGATGAAGGACACGAAAGTCGGCGTCATCTCTGCGTCCATCGCGTATCAGTACGCGAAGGAAGTCTTCCCGGAGGACACCTCCTTCCTGAAACTGGGCATCACGAACCCGCTGCCCATGGATCTGATCCGCGAATTTGCGGCCAAGGTCGAAAAGCTTTATGTGATCGAAGAACTGGACCCCTTCATGGAGGACCAGATCAAGGCGGCCGGCATCCCCTGCATCGGCAAGGAGCTGACCGGTCTGCTGTATGAAATGAACCCGGAGCGCCTGCGCGAGCAGATCTTCGGCGAAAAGCCCGCCGTGACCGACGTGGGCGTGGCCGCCGTGTCCCGCCCGCCCGTGCTGTGCCCGGGATGCCCGCACCGCGGCTTCTTCTACACGATGGGACGCCACAAGGACTTCGTGGTGGCCGGCGACATCGGCTGCTACACCCTGGGCGCGGCTCCGCCCTTAAGCGCGCTGGACAGCGTGGTCTGCATGGGCGGTGGCTTCTCCGTGGCCATGGGCCTGGCCAAAGCGTTCCAGGTGACCGGCCGGACGGACAAGAAGGTCTTCGGCGTGCTGGGCGATTCCACCTTCTTCCACAGCGGCATCACGGGCGCCGTGGAGATCATGTACAACCAGGGCAACGTCATCCCCGTGGTGCTGGACAACCACATCACCGGCATGACGGGCCACCAGGATAACCCCGGCTCCGGCTACACGCTGCAGGGTGAGATCGCGGCCAGTCTGAAGGTCGAAGAAGTCCTGAAGGGCTGCGGCTTTGAGAACGTGATCATCGTGGATCCGCAGGACTTAAAGGCGATGGAACAGGCCGTGCAGGACGCGCTGCATTCGGAAGTGCCCGCGGCCATCATCACGCGCCGGCCGTGCCTGCTGATCAAGCGGATCAAACATGATACCGGCCTGTGCAAGGTGAATACCGACGTCTGTATCGGCTGCAGAAAGTGCCTGTCGGTGGGCTGCCCCGCCATCAGCGTGAATGACAGAAAAGCGAAGATCGATCCCAACCAGTGCGTGGGCTGCACGGTCTGCGCCCAGGTCTGCCCGATGAAGGCGATCGAAAAGGAGGCCTGAGATGAGAGAAGTGAAAAGCGCGTTATTAGTGGGCGTTGGCGGCCAGGGCGCCATCCTGACGGCCCGGATCCTGGTGAACGGCCTGATGCGGGCCGGCTATGACGTCAAAATGTCCGAAGTCCACGGCATGAGCCAGCGCGGCGGCAGCGTCTCCACGCAGGTCCGCTGGGGCGATAAAGTATACTCCCCGCTGATCGGCCCGGGCGCCGCGGACATCATCGTGGCCTTCGAAAAGATGGAAGCCGTCCGCTACGCGGACTATCTGAAGCCCGACGGCGTGGCCGTGATCAACGATTACGAGATCGAAGGCGCCACCGTGGCGGCCGGCCTGGCCAAATATCCGGAAGGCACGCTGGAAGCCATGCAGGAGCATTTTACCTGCCACGTGCTGAATGCGGAGAAGATCTCGCACGGCCTGGGCAGCGCGAAGTGCATGAACATCGTGCTGTTCGGCAGCATGGTGAAGGCCCTGAAGATGGACGACATCGACTGGGAGAGCGTCATCGCAGACACCGTGCCGCCTAAATTCCGCGAGCTGAACCTGGCCGCGTACAGAGCGGGATATGAGGCCGTATTGTAAGTCCATTGCTGCAATTGTCACAAATCAGTTTGAAGCCCCTTAATGAGGAAGGCTCAAATTCAATAGTTTAGAATCGCCGGTATGTGGATATGGCGAATTATAGAGAATTGCAGTGCGATTTACATGTTTCTAAATATATTGTACTCATTTTATAATGTTGGGGTCAAAAGCTGATATCCGGAGCGTTTCGCACTGAGTGCTCCCACGCTCCTCCCACATTTCGCACTTTCGTGGCGCATGCGCACCACTTCGTGCTCCGTGTGGGGCGGGGCATAAAGTCATTTCCCCACTTACATGCAAGCATGAAGTGTGGAAAGACTTTTGACCCTGATATCATTTTATCATTACAAACAATATGCATAAGGGACTTAGAAGGAGTTTTGAGTATGAAAAGAGTCTTACAATTAATGGTATTACTCGTGTTGATTGTTATGATGCAGGTATTCCCCACTATGGCTGAATGTCAATCTGATGCGGAAAGAACGGAGGAATTAGAGTTTTTTCAGATTGTTACAGATGGTTGGAATGATTGTTTCTATAAGGGACAGGCTGAAGTTTGTTCTGTAACTCCGGTTGTTGATTTTCAAGACACTGTAACAGGGTTTTCAGTATCGTTCTCTGTTTTTGGGAAAAATGCAGGGTATTTAGTATTAAGTTTCATTGAGGATGATGATCAACCAGTAGTGATGTATTCTCTTGATGGGATGGGATTATATGAGTGCTTGGAATCACAAGGCAAGAGATTCATTTCATCTGAAGACAATGTAACGATCCCGAAAAAACTGATCACAGATTCCATGATCAATTATTATTTAGAAATAAAGACAGAAAAAGAAAAATTATTCTTTTCTAATTCATCTGTCATTCAAGCAGACAGTAATACAACTGATTTGAAAACCAACACTTTTGCTGAGGATATGTTAGACAAAAAACAGTATCCGATTGTTAAATTTTTGGAGTACAATGCTGATAAAAAAACGATCTTGAGGTCCGGATTATGGAATGATGCTTTTGTAAATAGTATTTCTGGGACAGCAATAGAATATAGAGTACTTCCTGGAGCATTCTCATTTGAACCAAAGAAGATGACTGAGTATCCGGCATATAGTAATCCTTCGCTAAATGCTGGCGCTTTCAATGAGAATAATTGTGGACCGACTGCTCTGACGAATCTAATTAAGTATTATGTGGAAAAAAGAGGCAAAAGTGTATTATTGCTAAATAATGATCTTAGACAAACTTATACAAAAATCTCACAGCTTAGCGGCTATACTCCGACCAATTCAATGTTTTTTACCGGGATTGGATCACTTAGTCAATATGGGAGCTTTGTAAATTATCCAATAACACCCGCAGTGTTTGTTTTAAACACATGGGACGTTTATAAAACAAATCTGGACAATAATCATGGAATCATCATTTTGGTCAGAGGGGATGATTCCAGCGGGAATGTTATCGGCCATTACGCATTTGTATTAGGCTATACGAAACTATCTAATGGAGCACAGTATCTTAGGATTTGTAATGGATGGGACAATTCACCAAATCGTTTTATTAAGTTTAGGCCGTCATGTTTGTCCTTCTTTGGAGGATATTGTATAAAGATATACTAAGGGTATTATTATGAATAAAATTAAGATTACAATAGTTTTTTTTCTCGTCCTGCTTTATCTCTGCGGATGTTCAACCGGACATACCATTCCCCGCTTTGAATACGAGGGGAAGACGTTCGTGTATACCGGCTATAATTTCACCGAGATCCCGGACAACTATCAGCTGCTTGGCAAGGCGCAGGAAGTCCTGGGGATCCCCTGGAACTACAGCGGGGCTTTCGGCGGCCCGGACGCACCGCTGTACTATAAAACAAAACAGGGAAGTGCGGTGCTGATCCCACCGGACGGGTCGGATGAATACAGGATCTTCGTACCTCAGGAATTGGCTTTCAGAGACTATGTTTTTGTGAGAGGCAGCTTGTACAGATGCGAAGGGCATTTGAGGAAAAAGACCCTGCCCGAGGGCTTTGCCCATTACGGAGATATCAGGACGGTAGTGTATGACCGGTATCCGGATGAGGAGTTGTGCTTCTTCGGAGCGACTGAGGTCGGAACTGAGGTTTATATCAGCGATCAGAACAGAGACGCGGTCTACATGAACACCGCTCAAAACTACGGCGACGGTTATTACCGCTTTGACCGTATCCCCTGAAATGAACAGGAGAAGTATGAACGTTTACAGCCAATATCAAGAAAAACTCCGTACGCCGGAAGAGGCGGTGAAGGTCGTCAAGTCCGGGGATTGGGTGGATTACATCACCAACGTCTGCTTCCCGCCCCTGCTGGACGCGGCGCTGGCCGCCCGCCGGGGCGAACTGTGGGATGTGAAATTCCGCGGAAATCTGACCTTCGGCCCCATTAAGGTGGCGGAGTGCGACCCCAGCCGGAAGCATTTCATTTACAACACCTGGCATTGCTCCGGCTATGAGCGCAGCCTGGCGGACAAGGGCCTGTGCAACTACATTCCCATGCTGTTCCGCAACAACAGCTGGTATTATGACAATTTCCTGACCGTGAACGTCGCCATGATGGCGGTGCCGCCCATGGACCGCCACGGCTTCTTCAACCTGTCCTGCGGGACGGGCGTGGCCGCGGCCATTCTGAAGAAGGCAGACGTGGTGATCCTGGAGGTCAATGAGCACATGCCGCGCATCCAGGGCCTGTTCGGCGAATGCATCCATATCTCCGACGTGGATATGGTGGTGGAGGGCGAGCACGCTCCGCTGCCGGAATTCCCGGTGGCCCCCGCCACGGAGGAGGACAAGGCCATCGCCGCCCACCTGATCCCGCACATCAAGGACGGCTCGACCCTGCAGCTGGGGATCGGCGGTATGCCCAACGTGGTGGGCGCCATGCTGGCGGATTCGGACATCAAGGATCTGGGCATGCACACCGAGCTCTGCGGCGACGCCTATCTGCGCCTGTATGAGGCGGGCAAGCTGACCAACAAGAAGAAATCGATCTACCCCGGCAAGGGCCTGACCGGCATCGTGTTCGGCTCGAAGGACCTGTACGATTGGGTGCAGGATAATCCCTCCGTGGCCGCGGCGCCGCTGTCCTACGTGAACGATCCGGCCGTGATCTCGCAGAACGCGGACATGATCTCCGTGAACAACTGCATCGCGGTGGACCTGTACGGGCAGATCTCTTCCGAGAGCGCGGGCCTCAGGCATATCAGCGGCACCGGCGGACAGCTGGACTATGTGACCGGCGCGCAGGCGGCCCCCGGCGGCAAGGCCTTCATCTGCATGACCTCGTCCTTCGTGGACAAAAAGGGCGTGCGGCATTCCCGCATCCTGCCGCATTTCGGCGGCGACATCATTACCACGCCCCGCACCCAGGCCTTCTGGGTCGTCACCGAATTCGGCGCGGTCAACCTGGCCGGCGCCTCCACCTGGGAACGCGCGGAACGCCTCATTTCCATCGCCCACCCTGACTTCCGCGAAGACCTCGAAACCGCCGCCAAAGACCAGAAAATCTGGCGGTAAGAACGCAGGTCCCGAGGGGGAATCCCCCCAAATAAATCTAGGGGCTGCTGTTTACGGGCCGATTACAAATCGGCCCCTACATTAGGGGGTTCGTAGGGGCCGATTTGTAATCGGCCCGCCAAACCCGCATAGCCCGCATAACCCGCATAGCCTGCCGGAAAGATACAAAAGGTGACAAAGGAACCGTCCCTCTGTCATCCTGAAACTTATGACCCGGAAGAATCGAGAACCCGGGCCTGGGGCGGAGGGCGGTATTAAAGTATTATGACTTGGAACAAATGAATAATGGATTGAGAGGACAAAAAAATGATCAATGAATCCATGGCAGCGATCGGCCGGAGCCGCTCCTGCATCCGGGAACTGTTTGAGTACGGCAATCAGCAGGCCGCCAAAGTAGGGCGGGAGAACGTGTACGATTTCTCGTTGGGCAATCCGTCCATTCCGGCGCCGCCGGAGGTGGATGAGGCCATCATTTCCGCCGTACGGGATCTGGACAGCATTTCCGTGCACGGCTATACCTCCGCGGCAGGCAATCCCGCGCTGCGCGAGATGGTGACGGCGGATCTGAACAAGCGGTACGGCACCAATCTGACCAGCTTCAACATTTTCTTCACCTGCGGCGCGGCGCCGTCCATCGTGTCGGTCGTCAAGGCGCTGGCGGTAGACGGTGCGGAGATCGCGGTGCAGGCCCCGTTCTTCCCGGAATACCGGATCTACGTGGAGATGAACGGCCCGAAACTGGTAATCGTGCCGCCGCACTATCCGGATTTCCAGATCAATCTGGCCGGCATGGAAGCCGCCCTGAACGCCCACACGCAGGCGGTCATCATCAACTCCCCCAATAACCCCACCGGCGTGATCTATACGAAAGAAACGCTGCAGGCGCTGGCTGCCCTGCTGAAGCGGAAAGAAGAGGAGTACGGCCATCCGATCTACATCATCTCCGACGAACCGTACCGCGAGCTGGTGTACGATAATGCGGAAGTGCCGTTCGTGCCGTCCGTCTACGACGACACCATCGTCTGCTATTCGTTCTCCAAGGCGCTGTCCGTGCCCGGCGAACGCATCGGCTACGCCCTGGTGGCGGATACCTGCACGGATGAACTGGCGGTCATGGACGCCATCGTCGGCGCGGCCCGCGCCATCGGCCACGTCTGCGCCCCGTCGCTGCAGCAGCGCGTCGTCGGCCTGTGCGCCGGCGTCCGCCCGGATATGAAAGCCTATGATCACAACCGCATGCGCCTGTACAACGCCCTGACTTCCTACGGGTATGAATGCGTGAAGCCTGAAGGCGCTTTCTACCTGTTCGTGAAGGCTCCGGGCGGGGACGCCAAAGTCTTCTCGGACAAAGCGAAAGAGCGCAACCTCCTGATCGTCCCCGGCAAAGATTTCGGCTGCCCGGACTACTTCCGCATCAGCACCTGCGTGGCGCCGGAAATGATCGAAAAAGCGCTGCCGCACTTTGAAGAACTGATCAGGGAGTACAAATAAGATCCGCAGGGGCGGCCGTCCGCGTCCGCCCCTGAAGTCATCCGACCGGAAAAAGGAGATACACCGATGATCTACGTCTGCGAGATCTGCGACTGGGAATACGACGAAGCCAAAGGCCTCCCCGAACGCGGCATCGCCCCCGGCACCAAATGGGAAGACCTTCCCGACAAATTTTACTGCTACGTCTGCGGCGCGACCAAAGAACAGTTCAGCGCCTTGGGCACGGCAGCGGACATCGAAGAATAAAATGCAGGGGCGGCCTGAGCCGCCCCTGCATTTGCCCGGGCCGCATCATCGGCGGCCTGCTTCATCAGGCCTTGATCAAAAATCTGACAAAGGAACCATCCCCCTGTCATAAACCTGACAAGGGGGACGGTTCCTTTGTCAGATTTCTGCGGAATCTCAGTCAGTCTCCCAGCCGATCTCCTCGACTTTCTCCGGTACCGCTTCTCCGCTGATCAGGATGCGCCCGTTTGGCAGGAGTTCGCAGTAGAGCGTGCCGCCGCGGGCGGAAGCCTGGTAAGCCGTGAGGCGGGGTTTGCCCAGGATGCCGCTCCAGTAGGCGGCGATCTGGCAGTGGGCGGAGCCGCAGACGGGATCCTCCGGGATCGCGTCCTTCGGGAAAAAGCTGCGGGAGACGCAGTCCGCGAAGCGGCCGGGGGCGGTCACGTTCTGGCCACGGCCCGGCAGGGCCTCCAGCAGGGCCTGGTCAGGCACCATAGCGCGCACCTGTTCTTCTGTTTCAAACACGCAGGTCAGATCCAGGCCCAGGATCGCCTTCTGCGGACGGATCCCGAAAGCCTGCGTCATTTCTTCCGTCACGGGGATCTCCGTGAGTTCATAGGTCGGGAAATCCATTTCATACAGAGCGCCGCGCCGGGTGACGGTGAGGTCTCCGCTGCGGCTGTGGAACAGGACGGAATCGCTGCCCGGCTCCACGTAATTCAGGATCACGAACGACGAGGCCAGCGTCGCGTGGCCGCAGAGCACCTCCTCGTTTTCCGGCGTGAACCAGCGCAGGCGCCAGCCCGGCCCCTCCTTCACCAGAAATGCAGTCTCTGAAAGGTTGTTTTTCTTTGCCAGCGCCTGCATTTTCTCTGCGGGCGGCCAGACGTCCATCACGCATACGGCCGCCGGATTGCCGGCGCCCGGGACGGCGGTAAAGGCATCGATGATATACTGCTTCATCCGGATTTCTCCTCTAAAATGTGCTCTTCGGTGAAAATGCTTTTTCGAAGGATCATTTGACCGAAAGGATCAAATCACACCTGCCTTCTGGAGCTTCTTTATGTTTTTTTGATAAACCTTCTTCTCAAGGTATTCTTTGCAGGCCGGAATCCCGCCTGCTTCATATTCGTTGATCAGCGCCTCCTCAAGGGCAAACTGCTTATGATACCATGGCTTATCAGAAGACTCGTTAAAATCTTTTTTCCATATTTCATAGTATTTCCGTACAGCTTTCTCATCCTCCAAAAGAATGGATTCGATTCCGAATCGCGTTACTCTTGGAAGAATGGAAGGGGCCCGAGTGACTAGCGTCGAGTGAAGAAATGCTTCATGGCAGGATTCAAGATCGGCGATTTCGTCAAGTTCGGGCAGAATGAGCTGTTCAATGAACGGCCCGATCATTTCCGGTTTACTGAACGACAGCATAATATCGACGTTGCCGTTTTCCGGAGTCCCTTTGATGTCAACCGGGCTCCATCCCATCTTCCAGTAAAACTCAAACCGGGCATTCTTCCAATAGAACTCCTCATCATGATAAGGATAGTATTTATCCGAAAAAACAACCGGACAATACAGTGACTGCGAACCGTAAAACAGCGCATATTCATAACCGTGATAGGTCGTAATGATAAAACTCAGGAGGATCTCATTCCCTTTTTCTCCGATAACTTTATGCCAGCGCAGAGGAGAATTACCAAAACGGCAGAAACCACGTTCCGTCAATGACTGCGCATATTCTTCCTCCATATAGTCGGCAGCCGTCTCCAGAAGCGTACGCGGACGCGCGGGAACGCCGGCTTCGTCAGCGGGCAGGAACCAAAACGTTTTGAGGACAGGCTGCGGGTCGGAGTCTGACAGGACGGGCGGAGAGAAGTGCAGAAGATTGGACAGCGGTGTCAGCCCCTCCTCGGCAAAGACGTAATCGTCTTCAAATACGGTTTGAAACTGTGCGGCTTTGCACTTCCATTTTTTCTTGCAGGCGGCAGCCCATGCCTCATAGTCCGGCTCTCCCCATGATTCGCAGGCCATGCCGAGATAGGCAACCGTATCAATCTCTTTGGTCTTGTCCTGCAGGCGGCAGATGACAAAATCACTGTCTTCACAGCGGAATGTCAGGACAGGCACCGTAGAGATTTCAACCAAAGCATCCAGAAAGGGCGCCGCGGTTTCCGATGCGGATTCCAGCAGAGGAGATTCGACGTCGAACCATTCGCTGTCCGGAAGCATCGAGATGCGGAGGGGGACGCCCTTCCCCTGCTCACATTCTTCATATCCCAAAGCACGTGCGGCTTTCGGGATGCCAGTCAGTACGGTCTTGGCGCTGGTAAAGCCTTTGTCCTGTATAAGGATCCTTTCAAAAAACTGTCCCATTCTGCACGGCCTCCGGAGATGGATTTATAAACACAATATAGCATATAAGTGTTGAGATAGTGAAGGGGTTTTCCTGTCCTTATTGAGTTATCCTGTGCTGGGGAGGTGAGGAGCAGTGATGACAGAGAACCGTCCCCTGTCATTCCTTAGTCCCCTGTCATCGCCTTTTCTATACTTTCTTTCGTTCCAAAAAAATACAGTACGTTATTCGCGTTCGGAATTCCGGTCCCGTCATCCGCATACATCAGCAGCCAGTCGCCGGACAGGGCATCCACCGTGCAGTAATAATAACAGATGTCGCCGTTTGGTGTGAACCGGAAGGCAACTACCTTTCCGACGGCATCGGGAGACGAGATATGGTTCTCCTGCAGAAATTTCTCGAAACTTGTCTTGTCGAGCACGCTGTGCGGCAGGTACTGTTTTCCGTCCAATAAAAATGCCCCGTCGATCGGGAGGGAGAATATATTTTCCAGACCGGAAAGATCCCGCGACGAACGGTATTGGTGGCCGGTCCCGGTCAGACTGATCACAAAGAGCCCCAGGGCCAGAAGGATCATGACAAGGGCAATAACCCGGACGGTCTTGTGAGTTTGCGCAGTGTTCCTGCTGAGCTGCTCATCGATCACCGACTTGATGGCACTTTCTGCTTTTTCTTCGCGCCTTCTCATCTCTGTGATTTCCTCCGTCTCTCCTGCTTGCCTCTCCGGGTTTGCCTTGCTTTCGGTCCGCTCGCCGAGAATGATCTCGGCAAACGTCACCTGAAACACGTTGACCAACGGTTCCAGCATGGAGATATCGGGCAGGCTCCGTCCGTTTTCCCACTTGGAGACCGCTGTCGGAGATACGTTAAGAAGGGACGCCAGTTCCTGCTGCGTCAGTCCTTTTTCCGTCCGAAGCTCCCGGATCAGTTTTCCGGTCTTTCCCGCATCCATGCTTGTTTTCTTTCCCTTTTCCGTTTTCTTTCCTGCAGGAAATACACAAGATCCGTCACCAGCCAGGCGGCTGCATAACCGATCGAAAAGTTTGCGATCCAGTAAACGAGGAATTCGCCTATGTAGCTGCGCAAATTGACAGAGGTGAGCTCACAGACGAGCCAGAGGACGATGGCGGGCAGTGCCGGCCACAGACGGCATTTCTTATCCTTTCGGTGCAGCAGCACGGCGGCAGCGGCCCCGATCGCGCAGACAATCAGCCCGCCGAACTCATTCGTAAGCATCGTTTTGAGAAGGTTAAGACGGTTTGGCCAGATCATTTATATTTCTCCCCGGTCTTTCGCGTATCGTCGAAATCTCTTTTGCCTGAAGCATAGCATAAAAGTGCAAAAAATGCTATTTACTGTCATTCAAGTCGGAAAAAACCGCAAAAATACCGAAGAAGCCGGCAGATCCGGAGTAAAATTCCGAATCTGCCGGCTTTTGGTTTTTCAGTGCCGACGGCGGGCGGGAAAAGAATCGTCCGCGCAGATCTGCTCTGTGAGGCGAAGTGATCCCTGCTCAGATCTTCATCGCGATGTCCCAGGCGCCCCAGATGACGCTGCGCAGATTGCCGACCTTCTTGCAGTCGCCCAGCAGATGAACGGTCTTGCCGGCTTCGGCGACCGGCGCGGGCTTGTAGCCCACGGACATGATGACCGTGTCGGCGGGGAGCTTGGTGAGGCGCTTGTCCTTGCCTTCCACCAGGACGTAGTCCGGGCCGATCTCCTTGGTCCTGGCTTCCAGGAACACGGGGATCTTGTTGGTCCTGAAGCAGTCGCGCAGATAGCTGGAGTTGGCCAGGCAGAGGTTCGGCACCGCCATCAGGTCGTTCATCATTTCCACGATGGCCGGGTGCTTGCCCTTGCGGAACAGGTCCAGCGTGATCTCGCAGCCGGTCAGGCCGCCGCCGATGATGACGACGTTGTCGCCGGCTTCCTTTTCGCGCAGCAGATATTCGGTCGCGTCGATGGCGCGCTCCGCCCCGGGGATCGGGATCTTCTTGGCCACGGAACCGGTCGCGATGATGACTTCGTCCGCCAGCAGCGTGCTGATGTCCTTCACCTCCGTGTTCAGCTTCACGGGGATCTTCAGATCCTTCATCTGCAGCTTGAACCATTCGATGAGCTTCTTGTCGTTCTCCTTGAACGACGGCGCCGCGGCCGCGATGAAGATGCCGCCCAGCTCGCCGCTCTTTTCATAGATGGTCGGGAAGTGGCCGCGCAGCTTCAGGACGCGCGCCGCCTCCATGCCGCCGATGCCGCCTCCGATGATGGCCACACGCTTCGGGTTCTTGGTCTTTTCGATCCTGTACTTTCTGGACTGCATGGAAGGCGGGTTGATGGCGCAGCGGCACATGCCGAGCGTGTCGCCGAAGTCCTGGTCGTTGCCGGTGCCCTCGTGCTTCGAAAGGTTGAAGCAGGCGGAATGGCAGCAGATGCAGGGGCGGATCTCCTCTTCCTGATCGTTGAGGAGCTTGGTGACCCATTCGGGGTCGGCCAGGAACTGGCGGCCCACCGCCATGGCGTCGATGCGGCCTTCGGCGATGGCTTTCGCGCCGTCAGCCGGCTGCATGCGGCCCGCGCAGACCACGGGGATATCGACGAACTGCTTGATGTGCTCCACATCCTCCAGGTTGCAGTTCACCGGCATGTACTGCGGCGGGTGCGACCAGTACCAGGCGTCGTAGGTCCCGTTATCGCAGTTGAGCATGTCGTAGCCCGCATCCTGCAGGTATTTGACGGCCCATTCGCTTTCCTCCATGTCGCGGCCGATCTCCACGTAATCCTCGCCGGGCATGGCGCCTTCGCGGAAGGCTTTGGTCTTGGACAGGACGGAATAACGCAGGGAGACGGGGTAGTCCTCGCCGCATTTCTTCTTGATCTCTTCCACGATCTCCACGGCGAAGCGGTAGCGGTTCTCGCGGGAGCCGCCGTATTCGTCCGTGCGCTGGTTCGTGTATTTCAGGGTGAACTGGTCCAGCAGGTAGCCTTCATGCACCGCATGGACTTCCACGCCGTCCACGCCGGCTTCCTTGCAGAGGCGCGCGGTCTCGCCGAAGGCGTAGACGATCTGCCGGATCTCTTTCTGCGTGATGGGACGGCAGGTGACTTTGTCATGCCAGCGGTTCGGGAGGACCGAAGGCGCGGCGGTCAGGTATTCCGCATCCAGCACCGGGCTGGCCAGGCGGCCCACCACCTTGTTGGAGGCCAGCATGGCCAGAGAATCCGAAAGCGCCATGGAACGGCCGAAGCCGGCGGTCATCTGGATGAACATTTTGGCGCCGGTCTTGTGGAGCTCGTCCATGAACTCTTTCAGCTTCTTGAATTTCATCTTGTTCTGGTACAGCCACATCCGGCCCAGCACGTCCCGGATCGGGGCGATGCCGGGGATCACCAGGCCGCAGTTGTTGTCCGCCACGTTTTTCAGCAGCTTCGCGGCCTCCCGGTCAAAGTGGTTCGGCTCCATCCAGCCGAAGATACAGGTCCCGCCCATAGGCGCCAGGACGATGCGGTTCTTGATCTCCAGTTTGCCGACCCGCCAGGGCGTAAAGAGCGGAGCATACGCTTCTTTCATAGGTCCTCCTTATTTCTCGCAGTCTTCCGTCTGCAATACTACTACGTTGTTTTCCAGGTCCACCGAGGCGATCTGCCCCGGGATCTTCAGGACGCGGCCGAACAGATCGCGCAGGATGACGGTCCCATCCTGCACTTCGATCCGCGCGGTATTGTCCATTAAAAGCTGATTGTCCGATGCCCGGTAAATGTTGGAAAGGCACATGGTCAGGCCTCCTCCGGGGCCGGGGCCTCCGGCTCCGCCGTTTCCGCCAGCGCCAGCGCTTCCTCCAGCGCGATATTGGTCTCCACCATGCGGGCCCGCGCGATGCGCACCTTTTTTGCCGCCGCCGGCTGGCCGTTCGCCTCGAAACGCGATGCCAGCGCTGCGATCTCTTCTTCGTGGGCACGGTTATGGTCCAGCGTGTACTTCAGCAGCATCCGCGCCTTTTCCGCTTCGGACAGGTCGACGGGAAGGCCTTCGCCATGGTGCCCGTGATGGTCGTGATGGTAATACTTCATTTCTTTTTCCCCAGATGCATTTCCCGCATGCCCTCGACTTCGTCGCAGACCGGCTTCAGCTGACAGTGGCCGCAGTCCGTGGGCAGTCCGTCCAGGATATGGGAGAGGGTCTTTGTAATGTCGTCCGCCTTTTTCGCGATGGGTTTTAAGCGCTCCACCGCGGCGCGGTCCGTCAGAAACAGGACCTTCACGGACTTCACGCCGGGGACCGTTTTGTAGCGGTCGATGTAGGCCTGGCCGATGCGCCCGAAGCGGATGCCCTGCTTCGCGGCGTCGCGGCTCACCCGCACCTGTTCCTCGAAGCTGGTGGCGGAGACGCGCACCATGTAGCCCTTCGGGAAGACGTGGTAGCGCACGAATTCCATCTGGCGGATCATGTCGTGGCCGGCGTCGTCCTCGGAGATCTCCTCCGTTTCCAGGATCACGATCCGGGCGAACGGCGCGTCTGCCTTGAGTTCCGGCAGGTCCGGGCCCAGGAGCAGGACTTCGTCGCCCGCCAGCGCGGGATCCGTCGTCACCAGCGTGTAATTCGCCGAGGGAAGGCCGGAGCCGCCCAGTTCGAAGGCGGCCTGGCGCTGCATGACCAGTTCGCTGCTTTCCGTGACCGGCCAGGGCAGGAGAGAGGAGGCGGGCCAGCGCTTTGCGCCTTCCGCCGCCGCGAGGGTCTCTTGGATGAGTGCGTCGTACAGTTTCATGGTCTAGAATTTCACGTCTGCTTTCTTCCGGTCGAAGATCGTGTTGACGCGGCGGTACGCCCATTCCATCAGCTTCTGGTCCAGGTTCCAGAAATAGACGATGAAGAGGATGAGGCCCGCGAAGCCGAAGATCTTCAGAAGCGTCAGCAGGATCCTGAGCATTTTTTTCATGTCCCACTTTCCTTTCTAGTGTTTTCCGGTCCGGCCGCCGTCCGCGGCCGGCTGCAGGAAAGTCATTTCCTGGCCAGACCCTTCTGGCGGGCGTATTCCGCCGCGCCCAGGGCGCCCATCAGCTGCGGGTCTACGGACAGGTCCACGACCTTCAGCTTCAGGACGTGCTCGATGGCCGCCTTCAGGCCGTCGTTCTTGGCGCAGCCGCCGGTCAGGGTGATGGAATCGGTGGCGCCGGCCTTCTTGGACATGACGAAGCAGCGCTTGGCCACGGCCATCTGGATGCCGGCCGCGATCTCGTTCATCGGCTTGCCTTCGCCGACCAGCGTGATGACTTCGGATTCCGCGAACACGGTGCACTGGGCCGTGATCGGGATCACGTTCTTCGCGCTCAGGGACAGCTTGGAGAACTCGGGCAGGCTCATCTCGAAGGAGCGGGCCATGGCCTCGTAAAAGCGTCCGGTGCCGGCCGCGCATTTATCGTTCATGGCGAAGTTTTTCACGGTGCCGTCGGTATCGATGGAGATGCCCTTGATGTCCTGGCCGCCGATGTCGATGATGGCTTTCACGTCCGGGTTGGTCACGTGCACGCCCATCGCGTGGCAGGAGATCTCGGAAATGTTCTCATCCGCGAACGGGACTTTGTTGCGGCCGTAGCCGGTGCCGATCAGGTAGGCCAGATCCTCGGACTTTTCCAGTCCGACCTGCTGCAGGACTTCCGCCATGGCGAGCTTGGCGGATTCCTCCGCGTTGATCTTGCTCTTTAAGGTGGTATCCGCCACGATCTTGCCGGTTTCGTCGATGATCACTGCCTTGGTGTAGGTGGAGCCTACGTCGCAGCCGCCGAAGTATTTCATGTTGTATTTTCTCCTTTTATCTTGTTCTGTTTTTTGTTGTACTGTATGGCCCGCCGGCCTGTCCGGCTGTTCGGCGGGGCGGTCTTACCAGCTCGCGTCGTCCTCAAAATCCACCAGCGACGGATCCAGGGGCTCCTCGCGCATGACGGTCCGCATGTATTCGTTGACCTTGCCGCGCATGTCCTTGCGGGAGACGGTGCGGGGATCCATCAGGTCGTGCTCGATCCAGATGAGGCGCACGCCGTGTTCGCGGGCCTGGTCGTCGAAGAGGCCGTTCAGGGTGGACATGTTCTTGCAGGAGACGTGCTGGTACATGATGACGATGTCGGGCTTCCAGATCTCCACCTGCCGCCACAGCTCGGTCAGCACGTGGTCGTAGCCGCCGTTGGTGTGGCGCCGCATGACCATGCGCTCGTACAGGCGCGCCATGTCTTTCAGGGCTTCCTCGGGGTCTTCGGTCTCCAGCGGCTTGGTGAAGTTCAGGCTCTCCATTTCGACCAGGACGTTGATGCCCCAGCAGTTGGCCAGCCAGTTGGAGAAGTTGGCGTAATAGTGCGCCGGAACGCTCCAGACGATGGCCCGGTGGCGCATCTTGCCGCGCCACGGCTCTTCGCCGTTTTCATAGGCCTTCATCATCAGCCGGTCGACCTTGTTGAAGGTCTTCAGGATGCGGGGATCCAGGCCGCCGTCCATTTCGTAGTTCCACTTGCGGAACAGCTCGTAGCACGGGCCGATCAGCTGCGGCGTCGGCGTCTGGTTGACTTCCCACTTCTGCAGCTCATACTGGGTCTCCAGGTTGAAGCGCTTCATGGCGGCGAAGTAGGCGTCCCAGCTCCATTTAGCGCCGGTCTGTTCTTCGATGAACCGGATGCAGCCCTTGATGTCGGCCACGGCCGCCTGCATGGAGGATTCGTCCTCATAGCGGACCGGGAAGCACAGGTGATAGGTGGGCAGGTCCTTAAAGCGGCGGCTGGTGTAGGACGAGGCCATGACGGAGCCGTCGCAGGGCATGGAGCTGGAGATGAAGCAGGCGCCCAGGTGCGGCAGGGCGTCGATGACGCAGGCGCCGCATTCGGAGGTGGGCACCGGGCAGGTGTCGGACGGCAGGCCGTAGGACTCGACCGCGTCGATGTACGGCATGCAGGCCAGCTGGTCGATCTCCGAAAGCAGGAAGACCGGCATCAGCTGGTACGGGATCCCGATCAGGTCCGGGAAGCCCGCCATGATCTGAGCCATGGTCATTTCGTCCAGCAGCACGATCTTTTTGGAGAGCTCCGCGGAGTTGCCGCCCTTTTCGTCGCCCTTCATCAGGAGCACGAGGTTTTCCGCCACGTAGCGGAAGATCGCGTAGATCAGCTCGTGATGCATCTTCAGGGCTTTGCCGCGCAGGCCCAGGGTGTTTTTATCCATGAAGGAATGGCAGCAGAAGTAGGAGATCATCCAACGATAATGTAATGCGCCGTTTAGGGACGGGACCAGGTCCTTGGAGAAGGTGGCCAGGAGCATGCCCCACATACGCATCCATTCGTAAAAGTCCGCACCGGTGTCCTTGAGACCCCGCCATTCGCGGCGGACGGTCGCCATCTTGCCGCTGCGGTACAGTTTGCCGAGCTGCTTTTCGCCGTGGATGAGCCAGTCCAGGCGCTCCTTGTTCGTCATGCCGGCGAAGAGGCCGGCTTCCATTCTGGCGCGTTTGCCGAAGGCTTTGGCGTCGCCGGCGATGGCCTGGCCGACGGCTTTCCAGTCGGTCTCTTTCAGCATGCCGCCCACGATGCCGGCGAATTCCTTCAGATTCTCTTTCTGAAGCTTCCAGTTCATGTGATCCTTCGCGTGGAAGAATTTCGGATCCGGGTATTTGATCTTGCTCATTTGTTTTCCTCCTGCGCATGGATCCTCTTGATCTCCAGCGCTTCCACGAACGCCTGGAAGCGGGTCCGCAGCTGGCCAGAATTACGCACGTTGTATGGACGGTCGATGGACAGCACCGGCCAGCCGTATTCATCGTGCAGGATGTGGCTCGCCAGCGGGCGCTCGAAGCCCCAGAAATCGCAGAATTTCATTTGTTCGTAAATGATGCCTTCCGCCCCGTTCTCGCGCGCGATGCGGTCCGCGGTGATCTTGCGCTGCGCGACCTTTTCCTCGCTCATGTAGCGGGCGCATTCGGAGGTCAGCATGTAGTGGCGGACGATCTGGGTGAGGATGTCCTCGTTCTCGTCGATCACGATCTCTTCGCGGCCAGGCGTGGAGCCGTAGCAGTAGCGGTCCGCCACGACCAAGGCGCCGGCCTCTTCCAAAAGGCGGGTGAAGTCCAGGTCGTCGATCTCGGAGCCGACCACCGCGACTTTGGCGCGGAACCGGGGCTTTTCATCCGGTTCGCGGGCCTTGATCTCCTCCAGCGTCTCGCGCAGCTTCGGCAGGATCAGACGCTTCGGGCAGCAGTAGCTCACCAGGTTCAACACGTGAAATTCGTAGCCGGTCACGGGCGGATTCGGCAGGGCGCGGAGCTCGCCGATCTCCGTCAGGATGCGGCAGACTTCATTGTGTTCCTTCACGGCGGCAAGCAGGGCGTCGTCCGAGGTGTCCACCCCGTAGCGGGCCGTGAGCTCATCCAGGAGGTGGAGCCGCATCTGCGTGCGCATCTGCTCCACCGTATAGGGCTCGACCTTGTACGGGATGTCGCAGTGGCTCACGAAGAAGTTCGGCTTCGTGTTGCAGTTCAGGATCTCCATGTGCTCGTAGCAGCGGTTCATGGCGGAGCAGGCGTCGACGCCTGCCAGGGCGTCCAGGAACTGGTATCCGCCTTCGATCGCCCGTTCGAGCAGAGACCGGGCATACTCGCAGGTGTAGTTGGACATGTAGTAGGTGGCGATGTCGATGGACGCCGTCCGCGGCGCGCGGATGCGCACGGAAAAGCAGTTCCCCACGTTGCACAGCACTTCCGGCATGTGATAGCAGGTATAGCCGACCGCCAGCCCTCCTTCCTCCTGCGCCTGCCGGACGAGGGCGTTGTCTGCGTCCTCCAGCAGGTTTTCAAACTCGATCAGGTATTTGAGATCTTTCATAGGACCTCCTCTCTATAATGTTTCACGATCTATGTGGTGACTCCGCTCCGTGCTGGACGAAAACTTTTCTCGCCCGTGCCTCCGCAATGGGCTCAAAAAGTATTGTCCGGACACGTCGCTCAGTATGTGTCATCCAGAGCGAACGCAGTGAGCCGAAGGATCTGTATCCGGCCGTCCTATAAAAGGGCGGACGCAGCGTCCGCCGGTGCCGGCGCGACTCTGTAAAATACCCCGCTCCGTGCTGGACGAAAACTTTTCTCGCCCGTGCGAATGCAATGGGCTCGAAAAGTATTGTCCGGACACGTCGCTTGGTTTACAAGATATTCATCCTCTGCAAAATGGTGCGGGCGCCGGAAAGCAGGACGGAGTCCGGCGGCAGGTCGAAGACGCTGCGGCCTTCGATGTCGTTTTCGGCGTGGGCGGGATCCGGAGGGATGACGGCCAGGAGAGGGACGCCGCCGATCTCGCTCTCCGTGACGCGCTCCGGCAGCAGGACGCGGTTTAAGACCGCGCCGACCTGGTCCGCCGCGACAAGGGTGTTCGCGACCTCGTTGATGGTGGCGATGATCTGGATGCCTTTGCGGCTCTGGTCCGAGACGCAGAGCAGATGGGTCACTTTTTCCATGACGCGCCGGTTGATCTGCTCGATGCCGGCTTCGCCGTCGATGACCACGTAGTCGAATTCGTCCGTCAGCAGGCTGATGACCTGGCGCAGATAGGTGTTGATGGCGCAGTAGCAGCCTGCGGCTTCCGGCCGGCCGATGGCCAGGAACGCGAAGCCGCGCTGTTCCTGCATGGCTTCGAAGAGGCGGAACCGCGCTTCGGCCAGGATGTCCTGTGTTTCGCTTAAGCCTTCGGTCACGTCTCTGGCGACGCGCAGACGGATATCGTCCAGCGTTTCCCGGACTTCCACGCCGAGGGCGACGGAAAGACCGACCGCCGGATCGGCGTCGATCGCGAGGATCTTCGCCTCCGGTTTTTCTTCTGTCAGGATGCGCAGGATCGCGGCGGACAGCGACGTCTTGCCGACGCCGCCTTTGCCGGTCAGGGCGATCACACAGGAATGGGCCATTTTTTCCTCCATGCTGAGAGCACGCACAATATTTCATTCATACTATATCATCTCGGAAGGGTTCCCACAAGAACTATTTGCATCCCCGGGAGGGGGATTTGCAAAAAAGTGCAAAAACAGCGTCCGCCCTCTTTATCTTTCCGGCGGCTTATGTTAAACTGAAAGCCGAAACAGGCGGAAACGCCGTCTTTGTCCGTGATTTTATCTGTCATACCCCAAAAAAGGAGGACTCGTGTGCGGGATCTGAAACACATCATCGAGTTTGAAGAACTGCTCCAGGAAGCGAACAACGACCTGGTGCGGCAGGCCAAGGCCGAGGGGCTGCGCGCTCTGGGCTATACCTGCTACTATATGCCGGAGGTCCTGCTGGATCTGCCCGGCTGTTTCTCCGTGCGCCTGCGCGCGCCGCGGAGCACCTCTCCGGACATGGCCACCTATTACATGTCCAACCGGACCTGCATGTACGGCCGCTGCCTGCTGGAGCGCGCCCTGGAGGGCGGATTCAATTTCCTGGACGCGGAAATGGCTACGGAGACCTGCACGGTCACCTGCCGCTTCCAGGAGCATCTGCAGATGATGGACATCATTCAGAATCCGGACTTCTTCTGCGAATTCACGGACGTGCCGTTCAAGAAGACGCCGAACTCCCTGGAGCATTTCAAAAAGCAGCTGATCGGCCACGTCTTAAAACCGTTGGAGGAGCATTTCGGCATCGACATCTCGGATGACGCGATGCGGAAGGCCATCGAGCAGCACAACGAGGTCTGCCGCCTGATCAACGAGATCGGCGCCTACCGGAAGCGGGAAAACCCGGTCATCACCGGCTGGGAGTTCCAGCTGATCCAGCTCGTTTCGCTGACCTGCCCGAAGTATCTGATCATCGATAAACTGCGCGACATCGCGGAAGACCTGAAGACCCGCGAGCCGGACGAAAAGCCGCGCTGGCGCTGCCGCGTGGTGCTGGCCGGATCCGAAAACGACGATCCGGACTTCACGAAGCTGATCGAGGACTGCGGCGCCCTGGTGGTCGCGGACCGTCACTGCTACGGCTCGCTGCCGGGCCGCGAGGAGATCGTGATCCGGGACGGCGAGACGCCGCTGGACGCCATCACGCGCCATTACCTGGAGACCAGCGAGTGCCCCCGCTTCATGGAGCAGCACATCATGCGCGAGCGCAAGCGGAAACTGGCGGATACCGTGAAGGAATACAAGGCGGACGGCCTCATCATCGCGCAGATGAAGTTCTGCGAATACTGGAGCTACGAGCGGACCATCGATACGATCATCCTGCCGCGCGATTACGGCATCCCGGTCTGCTCCATCGAAAAAGAATACGTCAACAATGCGGTAGGCCAGCTGCGGACGCGCTTCCAGGCCTTCATCGAAAGCATTGAGATCAAAAAGATCGCGCAGCAGCGGGATCCCGAAGCAGGAGGCGAAGCATGATCCTCAAAACATTCGAAGGAAAAGAGATCCCCCTGAAGCCGAAGGCGCTCTGGGAAGCCATGGGGCCCAAGGCAAAGCTGAAAAAGTTCGGCGGCAGAGTCAAGAGCGGGGCGATCAAAGAGAAGGTGAAGCGGACCGCGGACGCCGTGGTCAGCACCAGCCTGAAGAAGGCGGTCTCCGATCTCTGGAACGGCAAGCCGCACGGGGAGCGCCGCCTGGGCGACCTGTACATCCCCGGAACGGGCCTGTATAAGCACCGCGAATGGCGCGGCGTGAAGGATACGTTTTACTATTTCCACATGATCTGGCTGTACAACTACGCGCACATGGTCACGGACATCATGGAGTACGGCAACCTGCCGGATTTCATCAAAGGCACGCTGCGCTACCGCTGGATGGGCCAGACTTATCTGACCGTCATGCACTGGTTCGACCGCGGCATGGAGGGCCTGCGCGGACCGGCTCTCAGGGGCTCTGCCTGGCATTACCGCGGCATGGTCAGCGAGAGCATCCGCCAGTTCCAGGCGATGTTCGCGGCGGACAAGAAACTGCACGGCGGCAAGACGAACGAGCGCTGGAAGAAGCAGATCGCCCACAACGAGACCGTGTCCGGCTGCATTTTCTACCCGTGGCGCGACTATCTGGACGATGTGCCGCTGGAAATGATCCCCTACTTCGTCACCTGCCACGTCAACAACCATACCGTGCTGAACTACATCGACGCCGCGCAGTCCATCGGCCTGCCCGCCGACCCCTGCCCGATGTGCCAGGCGGAATACGGGATCTTCGTGCTGGATGATTATCCGGATTTCGCACCGATCATGATCACCTCCAACGAGGCCTGCGACGGCTCCGTGGCGACCTCCGTCCTGCAGGACTGGTTCCTGGACCGTCCGCTTTTCGCCATGCCGCAGCCCATGCGCTTTGACGATCCGCTGGTGCAGGAGCACTGCCAGCGCGAGATCGAGGAATGCTGGAAGTTCGTGGAGCGGGAGATGGGCATCCCGTTCAGCTGGGATCAGTACGTCAAATATGCGGAGAGCTTCAACAAACTGACCGAGTTCGAACACGAAAAATGGGACGTGGCCGCGAACACGCCGTACTATCCGATCAACGGCGTCGCGCAGGCGCTGTACCGCATCTATTATTCGCAGGACGGCGACCGGCCGATCTGGCACGAGATCGACAAGCGCGTGCGGAAGATCCTGGAGGACACGGTGGAGAAGAAGATCAACACCTTCCCGAAGACCCGCCACCGCGTGATCGCCTGGAGCTGCGCGCCGCTGTATTACTCCAACTGGTGCACCTGGGCGTACAACTGCTGGGGCCTCAACTGCGTCATCAACATGGACTCCCTGATGTTTGACCAGATGCTGCGCACCGACACGTACGAGCACGCGATCGAGGACCTGGCCTGGTTCAACGAGAAGGCGCCGATGCGGGCCATGGCCGTCGGCGGCCACGAGCACATCTTCCGGCTCTGGGAATTCATGGAGCGCTTCCACTGCGACATGGTGGTCATGTACGACCAGCTGCAGTGCAAGGGCATGCAGGGCATCCACGGCATGTTCGAGGACGAGTTCCGCAGGCGGAACATCCACGCCATCTGGGTGCCGCACGCGCTGCCCGACAAGCGCACGGTCTCGCGCCGCGAGATCCGCCAGATCATCAACGACTACATGACCACGGTCATGCACGAAGAACCGCTGGATCCGTCGCTGCTGGATTTCGAAGACGGCGATTCCTGGTAAAGAACCCCGGAAAGGATTACCGACATGAAAGCACTGAAGACCATTTTCCGCATCCTCTGGACGCTTCTGAAGATCACCGGCATCGCTTACGTGATCCTGTTCATCGTGTTCTTCTTCGATCTGGACGGCAAGCTCCTGTACACCGTCGTCGAGCCCAACCTGGCCGCGCATTACGACAGGATGGAGCGCCGGGACAACACGAAGATGCCGTACGGGAAGAAAGACCCGGTCGAGGCCGGCTGAACGCGGCGGCGGACATCGTGACGCGGGGGCGGCGGGAAGCCGCCCTTTTTTTGATGGCGGAAATGCGCGGGGGGCAGGCCGCCGGCTGCCGCCGGTCCGCTTATGAAAACACCTGTGTTGCCAAAACATTTGACAGGCCCGTCTCCCCTCGGGTACAATATCCCCGGGAGGTAAGCACCATGGATCCATCCAAAGTATATTTCACCGATTTTCACGCCACGCCCGCCGAGACGCTCCCGCAGAAACTGCACCGCCTGATGAAGCGCGCCGGCTTTGAACAGATCGATTTCACCGACAGGTACACCGCCGTCAAGATCCATTTCGGCGAGCTCGGGAACCTGGCGCACCTGCGCCCGCAGTACGCGAAGGTGGTCGCGGACTACGTCCGCGCGCGCGGCGGGAAGGTGTTCCTGACGGACTGCAACACCTTGTACGTCGGCAGCCGCAAGAACGCGCTCGACCATATGGATACGGCGTATCTGAACGGGTTTTCGCCGCTGCAGACGGGCTGCCACGTGATCATCGCGGACGGACTCAAGGGCACGGACGAGGCGCTGGTGCCCATCGGCCTGCCGCTGGTCAAAGAAGCAAAGATCGGCCAGGCCATCATGGACGCGGACATCATCATTTCGCTGAACCACTTCAAGGGGCACGAGGAGGCCGGTTTCGGCGGTGCGCTGAAGAATCTCGGCATGGGGAGCGGATCCCGGGCCGGGAAGATGGAGCAGCACTGGGAAGGCAAACCCGTCGTCACGCAGGAACTCTGCATCGGCTGCGGCTCGTGCGCCCGGATCTGCGCGCACGAAGGCCCGGTGATCGAAAACGGCAAGGCCCGCATCGATCATGATAAATGCGTCGGCTGCGGCCGCTGCCTGGCGGTCTGTCCGAAGGATGCGATCGAGCCCAGCGTGGTGAATTCGACCGCCATCCTGTCCCGCAAGATCTCCGAGTACGCGTATGCGGTGGTCAAGGGCCGGCCGGCATTCCACATCTCGCTAATCTGCGACGTGTCGCCGTTCTGCGACTGCCATGCGGAGAACGACGTCCCCATCATCCCGGACGTCGGCATGCTGGCCTCCTTCGACCCGGTCGCGCTGGACCAGGCCTGCGTGGATCTGTGCAACAAAATGCCCGTGAACGAGGGGAGCCGTCTGGACCGGCACCGGAAGGCGCTCTGGGACACGGATCCCAACCACGAGTATTTCCACCTGAATCATCCCGACGCCGAATGGGAGGCCGGGCTGGTCCACGCGGAGGAGATCGGGCTCGGGACCAGACGGTATGAACTGATCCGGGTGCTGTAGGACGCGAAGGATAAAGACATGAGAAAAGCGGGTCCCGTGAGGGACCCGCCTGTTTTATTTCCGTGCCCGGCCGGCAGTTTTATTCCCGCAGCGCGCGCCGCAGGATCCCGTTGATGATCTTTTCATTGCGGGGCAGGAACAGGCCCGGCGACCGGGCCGACCAGGGCGGCGCAGATGACGGTGCCGGCCCCGAACGTGCCGCCGAGCAGCCAGCCCGCGGCCACGAAGCAGACGTCGACGATGATCCGCACGATGCTGAATCTCCGGTGCAGCCTGTCGCTGATGACGATGGCCACCAGGTCGTTGGGCCCCGTCCCCGCATCCGACTTGATCACGATCGTCATCCCGTACGCCAGAATGACGCAGCCGAGGATCAGGACCGGGATCCGGACGGGCAGAGACCGGGTCCGCGCAAACAGCGGCGCGAGCAGACTTGTGAAGAGATCGATGATCGGCCCGCCGCACACCATGCAGAGCACCGTCCCGATCTTGATGTAGCTGCGGTCCGCGATCAGCAGGATCAGAATGATCAGCAGACTGACCGCCGCATCCTCCCTTCCTCCTTTTTCCTATCGGCTCCGCAAACTTCCTTTATAACATGACACGCATTGCCGCCTGTGACAAGGGGACGCTTCCTTCAGGGCGCCGTGCGGAATAAAAAAGGGACGGCCGCAGCCGCCCCTTTGTCCTTGCCGGAGATCTGCCGGTCAGATCTTGACGGCCAGGAAGAACTTCACCAGGAAGATGATGCTCAGGATGTAAGTCAGCACCGGGACCTTCTTGCCCTTGCCGGTGAACACCATGATCACGGTGTAGGAGATCAGGCCGAGGCCGATGCCGTGACCGATGGAGCCGGAGACCGGCATGGTCAGCAGCATCAGGGCGACCGGCACGGTCTGGGTCACGTCGGTAAAGTCGATCTTGGACAGGCCCGCCAGCATCAGGATGCCGACGTAGATCAGGGCGGCGGAAGTGGCGGCCGGCGGAATGATCGCGGCGATGGGAGACAGGAACAGGGCCAGCAGGAACAGGACGGCGGTGGTCAGGGCAGTCAGACCCGTGCGCCCGCCTTCCTCCACGCCGGAGGCGGATTCGATGAAGGTGGTGACGGTGGAAGTGCCGGTGGCGGAACCCACGACGGTACCCACGGCGTCGGAGATCAGGGCCTGCTTCATCTGAGGCATGTTGCCGTTCTCGTCCACCATGCCGGCGCGCGTCGCGGTGCCGATCAGGGTGCCGATGGTATCGAACATGTCGATGATGCAGAAGGTGATGATGATCGTGATGACCGTGATCCAGCCGATGTCAGCCAGCACGCTGAAATTGAACTTGAAGAAGGTGTTCTGCACCATGTCGCCCACGGGAGGGATCCAGCTGGCGCCCTTCAGGTCGAAGGGGTTGGTCTTCAGGAAGATGGCCTGGCCGGCCCAGTTGACGGCGGACGCGACCAGCATGCCGATCAGCACGGAACCTTTGACCTTCTTGTGGGCCAGCGCGATGATCACGAACAGGCCGATGAACATCGTGACGACGGTAAGCACCATGGTGGGCCAGGCATCGCCCAGCTGATCCTTGATGGAGCCGGCGGTCAGGGCGCCGAAGAAGTCCTTCATCACATAGAAGGGCGTTCCTTCCGCATTGTACACGCCCGCGTTGGAGCCCAGGCCGATGTTCATCAGCATCAGGCCGATGGCGGGGGCCACACCGATACGGATGCCCAGCGGGATGGCGTGCACGATCTTCTCACGCACGTTCAGGACGGACAGCAGCAGGAAGATGATGCCTTCCACCAGGATGATGACCAGCGCCGCCTGGAAGCCTTCCAGGTAGCTGACGCCCGCGATCCCGGCCATGCTGGCGGCCACGGAGGCAAAGAAGCTGTTCAAGCCCATGCCCGGAGCCATGGCAAAAGGTTTGTTGGCCGCGAAAGCCAGGCAGGCGGTACCGATGAAGGACGCCAGGCAGGTGGCCACGAAGACCGCGTTCCACAGAGGCGAGCCGACGTCAAAATTGGTCAGCAGGCTGGGGTTCAGGGCGATGATGTACGCCATGGTCATGAAGGTGGTCAGACCGGCGACGATCTCGGTGCGAACGGTGGTGCCGTTCTGTTTCAGCTTGAAAAGCTTCTCCATAAGTTCCTCCTCCATCCTCAAATAAAAAATTACCAATAGTCGCATCTTCGGCGTGCGGTAGAGACGTTTGGGCCATTTCCTCCAAACCTATATCGGCAACTATGGGTTATATTAAGGACAAAGACACTATATATGATTCAGGGAGAAATTGCAAGCACAAAATATAGGGGCGGAGCCAGTTTCCGTCCCGAAAAGATGCCTGTCCGGTCCTGTTTTATGCCATTTCGTCATACCGGGCCTGGATCAGTTCCTGCACCTGCGCGATGACTTCTTTCTGTTCGGTGCGGTTCAGGTCCTTCACCTCGATGGGCGGTTCGAAATGGATGCGCACCCGGGCGGCTTTCACCCAGGGAATATGCTTTTCAAAAACGTCGTCGGTGTGCGTCAGCGTAAAGGGCAGAATGGGGGCGCCGCTCTGGAAGGCCGCCCGGAAGCTGCCTTCGTGGAAGGGCAGAAGCTGCTCCGAATGACTGCGGGTGCCTTCGGGACAGATCCAGATGCTGCGGCCGTTCCGCAGTTCCTCCGCACACTTGATGATGCACTTGAGGCCCGCCCGGGAGTTCTTCCGGTCCAGGAAAATGCAGTGCAGAAGCATCATATACCAGCTCAGGACCGGGATCTTGCGCCATTCGATCTTGGCCAGACAGCCGGTATCGGTCTTAAAAAACCGGTAAGCGGTGAATATATCGTAAAAACTCCGGTGGTTGCTGATGAACAGGACCGGCCGGTCCTCCGGGATGTTCTCGGCCCCGCTGACCTCGATCTTTTCACCGGACAGAA
Organism: Lachnospiraceae bacterium; assembly: GCA_017428105.1. Lineage (GTDB taxonomy): Bacteria > Bacillota > Clostridia > Lachnospirales > Lachnospiraceae > UBA6987. Next base: position 100,470 of record JAFRRM010000004.1, read on the forward strand.
ACGTGATGCCTCCGCAGACCAGCACGATGAAGCGCTGGGTAAGGCGGGATCTGAGCGCAGGAGAAAACAGTCCCACGATCAGCAGGACCAGCAGATACGGAACTCCGATGATGACGAACACCACCAGGATCCAGAGCAGTACCAAGATCAACCGAAGCATGCGTTCTCTCCCCGCAGTCTGCTTTTCGCGGACTGCTTCGCATGCAGTATAGCACAGAGCGCGGCAATATAAAAATAAAATTTATATAAAATCGGCAGAAGGCCGGCAGGAGCAGTTTGTTCGAACATAAAATTGACAACGGAACGAGTGCGGTTTATAATAATTCGTGATTTTGCCGGGGAACGGCAAGAAATAAAGCGGGAGCCCGGAAAGGAGCAGGGGGATCCTGTTAGCGCCAGGCCCGGAAGGGTGACGAGGAACGGCAGTTGTCGAAAGACTCGGCGGATGCTGCCGCGGTCGCCGGCGGATCGAAAGGAAGATCGCAAAAAGCGGAATCAGAACCGTAACAGAAGGTCTTCCGGCGCCGGATATCACAAATAAGGAGCTTTTTCGATCATGCGAGTAGTGATCCAGGATAATTACGACAAGATGAGCAAGTGGGCGGCGGATTATATTGCGAACAAGATCCGCGCTCACAAGGAAGACCGTCCCTTCGTGCTGGGCCTGCCCACCGGTTCCTCCCCCCTGGGCGTGTACCGGGAGCTGATCCGCCAGAATAAAGCCGGAGAGCTGTCTTTCGCCAACGTGGTGACCTTCAACATGGACGAGTACCTGGGCCTGCCTCACGAGCACGACCAGAGCTACTGGTACTTCATGCACGACAACTTCTTTGATCACCTGGTGGACATAAAGCCGGAGAACATCAACATCCTGAACGGGATGACGGAGGATCCGGAGGGCGAATGCGCGGCGTACGAGGCGAAGATCGCGTCTTACGGCGGCATCGACCTGTTCATGGGCGGTATCGGCGTGGACGGCCATCTGGCGTTCAACGAGCCGTATACGTCCCTGACCTCCCGCACCGGTCTGCGCGACCTGACCACGGACACCCGCATCGTGAATTCCCGCTTCTTCGGCGGGGATCCCGAGAAGGTCCCGGCCCAGGCGCTGTCCGTGGGCATCGGAACGGTCACGGATTCCAAAGAGGTGCTCGTGCTGATCTCGGGCCACAACAAAGCCCGCGCCATGGCGGCGGTCGTGGAGGGCGGTGTGTCCCAGAAATGGACCTGCAGCGCCCTGCAGATGCACAACGGCGCCATCATCGCCTGCGATGAGGAAGCCTGCGGCGAACTGACCGTGGACACCTACAAGTATTTCCTGGATATCGAGCGGAAAGAACGGTTATAAGGTAAAATAATATGTACAAAATCATCGATTTATATGATCTGGACCATACGCTGGCGGCAGATTACCTGCGTCAGTTCACGTATCCCTGGGAAGCATTAATGGGGATCAAGGACCTGATCCTGGCCCTGGGCCCCGCGCTGGATCCGGAAGAATACAGCGAAGTCTCCGAGCACGTCTGGGTGCACAGGACCGCGAAGGTCTTCCCGTCGGCCTACCTGGGCGCGCCTTGCATCATCGGCCCGAACACCGAAGTGCGGCACTGCGCCTTCATCCGCGGCAGCGCGCTGGTCGGCGCGGACTGCGTGGTGGGCAATTCCGTGGAGCTCAAGAACGTGATCCTGTTCGACCACGTGCAGACGCCCCATTATAATTACGTGGGCGACTCCATCCTGGGCTATTATTCCCACATGGGGGCCGGCTCCATCACGTCCAACGTGAAGTCGGACAAGACCCTGGTCGTGGTGCACGGCGGCGGGGAACAGATCGAGACGGGTCTGAAGAAGTTCGGCGCCATGCTGGGCGACCACGTGGAAGTGGGCTGCAACAGCGTCCTGAACCCCGGCACGGTGATCGGCCGGAACTGCAATGTCTATCCGACCAGCTGCGTGCGGGGCGTGATCCCGGAAGGCAGCATCTGGAAGGACAGCGGCGAGATCGTTAAGAAGAGGTAAGACCATGGGAAAATATTTCGGCACCGACGGCTTCCGCGGCGAAGCCAACCTGAATCTGAATTATGAGCACGCCATCAAGATCGGCCGCTTCCTGGGCTGGTATTACGGCGCCCGGCTGGACAAGAAGGCGAAAGTCGTCATCGGCAAGGACACCCGCCGCTCCAGTTACATGTTCGAATACGCCCTCTGCACGGGCCTGATGGCCTCCGGCGCGGACGCGTACATCATGCACGTGACCACCACGCCGTCGGTCTCCTACATCACCCGCGCGGACGATTTCGACTGCGGCATCATGATCTCCGCCTCCCACAACCCGTTCTACGACAACGGCATCAAGCTGATGAACACGAACGGCGAGAAGATGGACGAGGAGACCATCCTGCAGGTGGAGAACTACCTGGACGGCAAGCTGGAGATCCCGCTGGCCACCCGTCAGGAGATCGGCCGCACCGTGGACTACGTGGAAGGCCGCAACCGCTACATGGGCTATCTGATGTCCATGTCCAAGTACAGCTTCAAGGGCAAGCGCGTAGGCCTGGACGTGGCCAACGGCGCGGCGTGGACCATCGCGGAGAGCGTGTTCGAAGCGCTGGGCGCCAAGACCATGGTGATCAGCAAGGAGCCGGACGGCTTCAACATCAATACGGGCTGCGGCAGCACGCATATCGAAAAACTGCAGCAGCTGGTGGTGGAGAACCACCTGGACGTCGGCTTCGCTTACGACGGCGATGCGGACCGCTGCCTGTGCGTGGATGAAAAGGGCAACGTCGTGACCGGCGACCACATCCTGTATATCTACGGCCTGTACATGAAGGAGCGCGGCAAGCTCATCAACAACAAGGTGGTCACCACCGTGATGAGCAACTTCGGTCTGTACAAGGCGCTGGACGAAGTGGGCATCGAATATGAGAAGACCAAAGTCGGCGACAAATACGTATATGAAAACATGGTCCAGAACGGCCACCGCATCGGCGGCGAGCAGTCCGGCCACATCATCTTCACCAAATACGCCACCACCGGCGACGGCATCCTGACCTCCATCAAGATGATGGAAGTCCTGCTGGCCAAGGGCAAGCCGCTGAGCGAGCTCGCGGCGCCGGTGAAGTTCTATCCGCAGGTCTTAAAGAACGTGCGCGTCATCAGCAAGCCCGCCGCGCAGAACGACCCGGACGTGCAGGCCGCCGTGGCCGCCGTCGCCGGGGCGCTGGGCGACACGGGCCGCATCCTGGTGCGGGAATCCGGCACCGAACCGGTCATCCGCGTCATGGTGGAGGCCGGCACCGAGGAGATCTGCGAGAAATATGTGGACCAGGTGATCGCGGTCATCAGGGACAAGGGCCATCTGGCGTAAGGCAGCATGACACCGGGCGGGCGGCAGCGCCCGCCCTTATCAAATCCGGCATATTTACAGAAATCAGAAGGAGCGACAGATGATCGCCTTTACCTGTCCGCACTGCGGCGGAAGCATTCATTACGATATTTCCTCCCGGGACGTGAAATGCGAATACTGCGACAGCCTAATCACGCTGGCTTCCTACCAGGAGTATCTGGACCGGAAGAACAGCTATCAGACCACGGAACTGGTCTGCCCCCAGTGCGGCGCAGTCACGCTGAGCTACGACAACACCATTGCCACATTCTGCAGCTACTGCGGCTCTTCCGTCGTGTTCGACCGGCGGGTGAGGGAGGAGCAGAAGCCCGACGGCATCCTCCCCTTCGCCGTGAAGAAGGAGGACGCCCTGGCCCGCTACCGCGAGAAAACGGGCGCCGTCCTGCTGGCGCCGGACTGGATGCGGGAAGAGGGAGACGTGCAGATCACGGGGCTTTACGTGCCCTTCTACGAATATTCCGCGGTCATGGAGCAGCCGGGACAGTTCCGGGGCAGCGTGTCCCGCACCGTCGGCCGCTACACGGAGGTGTCGGAGTATGAAGTGAGCGGCACGGTCCGAGCCGATTACCGCGGCACGCGCTTCGACGCGGCCATGGCCTTCCCGGACGCCATGAGCGAGAGCGTGGACGATTTTGACTGGCAGCGGGCGGAAGCCTTCCGGCCCGGCTACGTCGCCGGCTTCTACGCCGACGGCAGCGACGTGGAAGGCGCGGAGTACGATCCGGTGGCCATGACCCTGATCCAGCAGGACATCGGCAGGACCGGCCTGCACTATGGGGGCATGACGTTCCATCCGGGTGGGATCGCGAATGACGAAAACGTGATCCTTCGGCGCAAAAAAATGCTGTTTCCGATGTGGCTCCTGACCCACCGCGTGGGCAAAGACCGCATCTGCTACGCCGCGGTGAACGGCCGCACCGGCAGCACGGCGGCGGACATCCCGCTGGACGGCGGCAAATTCGTGAAGGCGGGCCTGATCGCGGCGGCGCTGATCAGTGTGTTCCTGAACTTCTCCTATACCATCAAACCGCCGGCGTTCCTGCTCGTCTCCATGCTCATCACCGCCGCGTTCGGCGTGGTCCTGGGCGGCCTGGCGAACGACCTGTACGTGCGGGAGCACCATCTGGACGACATCGGGCGCGTCGGGTTCGAGACGTTCGCGTCGTCCCTGAAGCGCAGCATCTTCCGGAAGGACCGTCCGGTGAAGGAACCGCGGAAGCGGGGCGGCTGCGCGCTGTGGATCGTGATCGGCCTGGCGTTTTTCGTGGGCATGCCGCTGCTTCTGGCGCTGATCCGGCAGCTGTTCCCGAAGATCAGCGAGGTCAGCGAGAACGCGCTGACGGGCCTGGCGGTGATCGTATTCCTTGCGCAGTTCGTGATCTCCGCCATCTCCCGGAAGATCCGGGGCGGGCAGGTGCGGATGCGCTTTAACGTGCCCAAATTCACCTCGTTCTCCGTGATGTGGAAGATCTGGATCGCCCTGGCGGCCGGCGCGGTCGTGTACTGCTCCGGGACTGTGGGCGACAACTGGTATTACGGCGCGGGCATCCTGAACATCCTCGTGTCCGTCTGGGGCGCGGTCGACCTGATCCGCAAGCAGAATCAGCTGGCCTCGCGGGAGATCCCCGTCTTCACCATGAAGAGAGGAGGCCGGGAATGAGCACGCGGAAGAACAGAAAGAAAAGAAAGGCCTTAAGCGGCCGTGCTTTGACCTGGCTGGCGATCGCCGCAGCCGCTGTCCTGCTGCTGCCTTTTGCCAAAGACCTGTACATCGAGCGGAAAAACGCGGCGGCGGACGCCTCGCAGCAGACCCGGCCGGACAAGATCTTCGTGCTGGACGGGGCGGACATCCTGACCGAGGAGGAGGAAACGAAGCTGCGGACGGACATGCTGCCCGTCACGGCCTGGTTCCCGGCGGCTTTCGTCACGACGGACGATACGGGAAACACTTCCGCGGAGCGCTTCTCCCTGCGCGAATATGACCGGCTCTTCGCGACGGAGCCCGAGGGCGGCGTCCTGTTCCTGTTCGATTTCGATACCTCGGACTCCGACGGCCGCCAGCTGTACATCCGCGTCTCCGACCGCTCGGACAAGCTCTCCGTGGCCAAGTGCGAGACCATCACCGACAACGTGTTCCGCTACGCCCGCGACGGCAAGTATTACGACTGCGCATCCAAGGCGTTTTTCCAGATCAACGAAGTCCTGTCCAGCCGGCCCGTGCCGCAGCCCATGAAGCACATGAGCAACCTGCTGATCGCCGTCTGCGCGGGTCTTCTGATCGTCTTTGTGGTCTCCAATGCCCGCACGCAGATCAAGCGCCCGGACGTGGTCTACCAGCTGGATAAGAACGCGAAGCGCGACGTGCGGCTGGTGAACGCTTCCCAGCGGCTGATCAGCACCCGGCGCTACCGGCGGAGCGAGTCCTCCGGCGGAGGAGGCGACCACAGCGGCGGAGGAGGCGGTCACAGCGGCGGTGGTGGCGGTGGTCACAGCGGCGGAGGCGGCGGGGGCGGCGGCTCCCACGGCGGAGGCCACGGATTCTGACCGGAAAAACAGCGATTTGCCGGACGGATCGCTGACTATGGGAGAACGTATGGATCTGACGATACGTAAATTTCGGGAAAGCGACCTGGATCCCCTGGCCGGCCTGCTCTCGGATCCGGCGGTGATGAAATATCTGGAACCGCCGTTTTCGAGACAGAAGACCGCCGCCTTCCTCCGAAAGGCGGGGCTGGCCGATCCGCCGCGGATCTATGCGGCGGAAGAGGAAGGCCGCTTCATCGGCTATGTGATCTTTCACAAGTATGACGAGGACGGCATGGAGATCGGCTGGGTCCTGTCGCCGGACTGCTGGGGCCGGGGCTGCGCTTCGGCGCTGACGGCGGAACTGATCGGGCGGGCGGCCGCCTGCGGAAAGGCGGCGGTCATCGAGTGCGACCCGGAGCAGGAAGCCAGCAGGCGGATCGCGCGGGAATTCGGCTTTGCGTATGAAGGCCGTGTCGACGGACTTGACGTGTTTCGGAAAAAAGAATAGCCCCGGTCCTGCCGGGGCGCTGGGATGAAAAACGGGGCTCATCAGAGCCCCATTTCAATTGCCAGGAATTTGATCAGGACCGTGTAGAACGCCAGGTTGAAGTGGAGGCCGTCCTCCAGGTACAGCTCCTGCCGGACCATCCAGTGGCAGTCCACGTAATGGACGCCCGTGTCCTGACAGACCAGCTTCAGCTGAGCGTCATACTCCGGCGACCGCGCGACGTGGTAATTCTCGTATTGGATGAAGCGGTCGGAGGCCGGCAGCATGCAGATCACATAGATCTCCGTATCCGGCAGGGCTCTTTTGACCCATTCGATGCGGCTGACGAACTGCCGGTAATACTCGGTGGGATCGTTGATGTACGTGCTCACGTTGTTGCAACCGGTGAAGAAGATGAAATAGTCCGGCAGAGTGTCGATGGCGGCCTGGATCTGCGGGTCGAATTCGCCTACCGAGGCTCCCCGCTGGAACTTGACGTGGTTTTCGTCAAACAGTTCAAAACTCACCAGCCCCTGGGCCATGGAATCTCCGGTAAAGACCGCGCCGTCAAAACGGCGGCGGATGGAAGCCAGTTCGTCGGGCGTAAAGAGGTCGATGTTCAGGGTCCGGATCTGTTCCTGCAGCGAGGCTAGGATGGTTTCCGGGGAGGGGCCGGGGCTCGTGGTGGGCGCCGGGGCTGCGGATGACTCGGGCTCCGTCGGGGGCTCGGGGTCAGCCGTGGTCTCCGCGGGAGATTCCGGCGGCGCGTCCGTGCGGGGCTCGCTGTCGGAGCCGGCCGGTCCGGTCTCGGCCGGTCCGGTCTCGGGCGGAACGGTTTCCGGCGGCGCGGTCGGAAGCGTTTCCGTGGGAACGGGTTCTGTAGGAGGAGGGGCCGCGGTCCCGGAAGGCTCTGCCGTGGGTCCGGCAGAGGAAGCGCTCTTCCTGGCCGCCCGGATCTGCGACTGCGCTTCGGCGGCGCTGCGCTCCCCGGCTTCGGAAACATAGACCCGCCCGGCCGGATCGGAGACGTCAGCGCCGGTCACGGGCCGGCGGGACAGCAGGAAACCGGCCGCCAGGGCGATCAGCAGGACGGAGGTCAGCAGATAGGGAAAAAGAGAGCGGAAACGGCGTCGGTTCATTTTCTGCCTGCCTGTTCTACGGCTTCGCCGAGCACCAGCGCCAGGGAGGTGTCGGCGGAGAAGGTGTTGATGTTATAGAAATACAGGATCTGATCGTACTCGTTCTGACGCATGAGCATCAGGAGGTCGCCGCTGTAATAGCGGGGGTCTACAATGTCGACTGTTTCAAAACTGTCCAGCAGGAAGGGCAGGAAGCAGTTGAAATAGGAGTCCTTGAAGACCAGCAGGCGGCCGGCGCCGATGCGGTCCGTCTCGATGCGGACCAGGCCTTCGTTGCCGCCCAGGAAGACGGTATAGGGATCGCTGCCGTTCAGCCCGTCCCAGCTGTAGAGGCTGGCCCGCTTGCCCGCGCTGTCCGTGACCAGGATCACGGGTTCGTCTTCCGGCTGCCACACGGAGATCGTGTCCCGCTCCCGCACGCCCAGCCCACTCTTGGCGGACAGGGAACCGCTGAACTGTGCGGTGACGGGCAGGAGGGCGCCTTTCGCGGTAAAGGAGCGGCCGAGCGTCTCCAGGACGGCCGGCGCGCAGGCCAGGGCCGCGTCCGTGGTCCAGTGATGGTCCGTGCGGTAGTAGAGCGGCACGCCGTCCAGCCCCGCGATCTGGAGCGTATCCCGCAGATCCTTGAACCCGATCCCGGATCCGTCCAGGGCCTCCGCGACGCGCTCCGCAAACGCGTTCTGATCCGCCGTCGGTGCCCAGAGCGGCAGTTTGTCCTTCAGGACCGAGACCGCGTTGGGGACCAGGATCATCTGCTGCGGCAGCGGGAAAAGCTCCGCGAACCCGCGCATCGCGTCTACGGTGCGGCCGACGACCACATCATCCGGCGTCTCCATCTTTTCGATCAGATAACCGTCCCGTCCGCGGTACACGCCCTGCGATTCGTTCCGTCCGGCCAGCGAATCTGCATAGACCTTCAGGTCCGTGAAGAATTCGCGGAAGGGGATCTGGTCCGAGGCGTAATCCTCAAAATCGTTCGAGTAATTCCCCTCCAGCACGCGGTCAAGCTGCGGCGCGGGGAAGGCGGTCAGCATGCGCTTCTCGCGCACGGAAAGGGTCCGGTCCGGGAGGACCAGGTTCAATACGAAAAAGACCAGGAACAGGACGGCGAAGAGGCCGGCCAGGATCCGGTAGTAGGCATGATTGCCGCGTTTTCTGCTTCGTGTCTCTTTCATGAGCGGCCTCTAAAAGCGGAAGTACAGGAACGGATTGTAGCTCTGGTAGACCAGGTACGCCAGGCAGAGGACCAGCGTGACGGCCATCAGGGCCAGGGCCAGCGGGCGGCATTTCTCCGCCGTTCTGTAATACAGGGCGCGCACGAGCGGCGTGGAGGCCGCCGCCGCGATCAGGAGCGTGACGAGCGAGGTGAGCAGCAGATACAGCGTCCGCGCGTCGGCCAGCCCGGCCGCGCCGATGCCGAACATCTGGCCCAGGTACGCGCCCATCTGCGAAAAATCGGTAAAGGCAAAGATCACCCAGCCGATGATGAAGATGAAGCCGGTCATCACGTGGCCGGCCGCCCGGTGCCGCGCCAGGAACCCGCCCAGCACGTATTTTTCCAGGATCAGCCAGAACGCGTAATACAGGCCCCACAGCACGAAATTCCAGCTGGCGCCGTGCCAGAGCCCGGTCAGCGCCCAGACGATCAGGATGTTGCGGATATGCCGCGCCGTCCCGACGCGGTTGCCGCCCAGCGGGATATACACGTAATCGCGGAACCAGGAACTTAACGAAATGTGCCAGCGCCGCCAGAACTCCGTGACCGAGCCCGCGATGTACGGGAAGTTGAAGTTCATCGGGAAGCGGAAGCCCAGCATGTAGCCCAGGCCGATGGCCATGTCCGAATACCCGCTGAAGTCGAAATAGATCTGGAACGTATAGGCGAGCGCCCCAAGCCAGACCATCAGGAAGCTGCGTTCCCCGGGCACCGTGCCGGAGATCTGTGTGAAAAGCGCCCCCAGGTTGTTGGCCAGCAGCACTTTTTTCGCAAGGCCCAGAATGAAATATTCCGCGCCTTTGCCGAACGCCGCCGGCGTGATGCTGCGCTTTGCCAGACGCTCCTCGATGTCCATATATTTGACGATCGGGCCCGCAATCAGCTGCGGGAACATCGAAATGTACAGCGCGAACGCGGGCAGGCTCTTCTGGCAGCGCGCCTGGCCGCGGAAGACGTCGAAGACGTAGGAGAGGGCCTGGAACGTATAGAAGGAAATGCCGATCGGCAGGGACAGCTTCAGCTCGGCCAGTGAAAAACCGCCCAGCCGGTTGACCAGGCCGATCATCATGTTCGCGTATTTGAAGAAGAAAAGGATCGCCAGGTTCCAGAAAACCGCGAACGCCAGGTGCAGCCGGACCGGCCGCCCTTCCTCCCGCGCCTCATCCATGAAGCGCACGAAGAAATAGTTGCCGCAGATGCTGATCATCATCAGGATCACGTACACCGGCTCGCCCCAGGCGTAGAAAAAGAGGCTGGCGATCAGCAGGACGATATTCCGCGCGCGGACGGACCGCGCCACGTAGTACGCGATCAGGGTGACCGGGAGGAAGTATAAGAGAAAAGTGATGCTGCTGAAGACCACGGGAAAGTTCCTTTATTCAGCGGGTCAGCGCGCGCCGGAACGCGCTCTGCGCCTGATAACTATTCAGGTCGCAGACGTAAAGGCAGTAGGTGCCCTGCACGTCCACGACGGCTTTGCGGATCAGCGCCATCTGCTCGACGCCGTAGGATTCAAAAATGCCGGTCTGGTCCCCGATCCGCTTCCGCATCGCCGCCGCCACGGCGTCCGCCTGCTCCTCCGTGCGGCAGCGCACGAGCAGCATTTCCTGGGCGTCCATGTTGGAGACGGGGATGTAGAGGAGGACTTCCGCGTAATCGTTCGCGTCCAGACCGTAGAGGGAGCGGAGCTTCATCGCGCCGGCCTCTTTCATGTTTTCGGCGCCCGCGAGCTGCTCCAGGACCGGGCCTTTGAGGTCGGAGAGGGGCACGTCGTCCCGCACGCGGCCGCGCACGCACAGCGCGATAAAGACGATGAGGGCCACCGTCATCAGGACTTCCGCGCAGACCAGTTTGTGGGCTTTGATCAACTGCATTTTTTGCCTCCGAAAACGTCTACTAGTCTATCACCGAAGCGGAAAAGTGTCAAGAATCGCGGCGCCCAGGACCGGGAGCGGAAACGCGGCGCGGCGGCTGCAAATCGATGCAGTTTCTTCCGGATTTGTCTTGTTTTTCGGGCGCGGATTTGATACAGTAAAAAAGAAGAAAGTCTCCGGCATCCGCAAAAGTCCGGAGTGAGAACGGCCGAGAGCCGTATGAGGAGGATAAACCAATGAGCAGTTTTATCGAGGAAGTCAAAGCCAAAGCAGCGGCCGACAGGAAGAAGATCGTTCTGCCGGAATCCAATGACAAGCGTACCTATGACGCCATCCAGCTGATCAAGAAGGAAGGCTTTGCCGACTTGGTGCTGATCGCTTCCGCCGAGGACATCAAGACCTACGGCGCCGGCTATGATCTTTCCGGCGTGGAGATCGTGGACCCGTTCACCGATCCCCGGACCGACGCGTATGCGGAGAAATTCGCCGAGCTGCGCAAGAGCAAGGGCATGACCTTCGAGCAGGCCCTGGGCATCCTGAAGAAAGATTACACCTACTACGGCGTCATGATGGTCAAAGTGGGCGATGCGGACGGCATGGTCTCCGGCGCCTGCCACACCACGGCGGACACCCTGCGCCCCTGCCTGCAGATCTTAAAGACCGCGCCCGGCGTGAAGACCGTTTCCTCGTTCTTCCTGATGATCGTGCCCAACTGCCCTTACGGCGAGAACGGCACGCTGGTGTTCGCGGACTGCGGCCTGGTGCAGAACCCGACTTCCGAAGAACTGGCCACCATCGCCGGTTCCAGCGCGGCCACCTTCGAGAAGATGGTCGGCAAGGAGCCCCGCGTGGCGCTTCTGAGCCACTCCACCATGGGCTCCGCCAAGCACGACGACATCACCAAGGTCGTCGAGGCCGTGAAGATCGCCAAGGCCGAATATCCTCAGTACATGATCGACGGCGAGCTGCAGCTGGATGCGGCCATCGTCCCGAAGGTTGGCGCTTCCAAGGCCCCGAACAGCCCCGTGGCCGGCAAGGCCAACGTGCTGGTCTTCCCTGACCTGGACGCCGGCAACATCGGCTACAAGCTGGTGCAGCGTTTTGCCAACGCCGAAGCCTACGGCCCCGTCTGCCAGGGCCTGGCCAAGCCCGTCAACGACCTGTCCCGCGGCTGCAGCGCCGAAGACATCGTCGGCGTGGTCGCCATCACCGCCCTGCAGGCCCAGGCCTGATCCTTCCCGCATTCCCGGGGGCGCCGCAAGGCGCCCCTTTTTCTGCACAGTGCCATTTGGGAACGGATCGTTTTTGGCCCTGTTTTATACAGACTGACGAACGGAGAAGAAGTATGAAGAAAGTATCATTCCTGATATTGATGTGCTGGATGATGGCCCTGTTCATGGCGGGGTGCGGCGGGAAGGCCGATGAGATCACGGTGCCGGTGATGACGCCGGGTACTGCAGTGACGACGGAAGCACCTGTTACGGAAGCGCCTGCCATGGAAACTCCCGTCACGGAAGCCCCCGTCACGGAAGCTCTCACCACGGAAGCCCCCGCTACAGAAGCCCCCGCCACGGAAGCCTCCACCACGGAAGCGCCTGCCACGGAAACTCCCGTCACGGAAGCGTCAACCACGGAAGCCCCCACCACGGAAACTCCCGTCACGGAAGCGTCAACCACGGAAGCTCCCACCACGGAAGCTCCCACCACGGAAGCAAAATCGGGCATCTCCTCCGTCGCCGGTCATTATGCGGATTACCTGCAGACCCATTGGGACATCCTTGACATGACCCGGCATTACGATCCCTCCCGTCATGACGTGTGCGCATCCTACCGCAATGTCGCCTTCTTTGACGTGACCGGCGATGATATCCCGGAGATGCTCCTGATCGCTTACGATACGGAAAACCCCAATAAGGTCATGAACTTCCGCATCATCACCGCCGACTCCCGCGGCGCCCGGGAGATCCTCAAGCCCAACGGCGACAAGATCATGAACCTGTTCTGGGACCAGACCTTTGTCCACGACATGACGGACACGGTGCTGTTTGCCATCGGCCCCACCCTGTATTTTTACCGCAAAAGCAGCGGAGGAGAGCGGGATTACAGCTTCCGTTCGGAGGAGATCGGCCGGCTGACCTCCTACGGGGAGACCGGCAGCCTGTATTGGGAGATCGCCCTGGAATGGAGCGAGGAGCTGTCTCCGTCCGGAACGAAGATCCTGATCCAGGCGGAGGAAAAGGACGTCGATGAAGCGACGTACCGCGACAGAAAAGCAGCGCTGCTGGGCGCTGCGGATACGTTCGTGATCTGCGGGATGCCCTATTACGGCGAAACGTCTTCAGCCGCGGAAATGGATGCGGAGGAGTCGGATTACATCTCCGTGACTCCGTCCGAAGCGCTGTCCTATCTGACCGCCGTCGCGGAAGCACCTGCTCCGGAGCCGCCCGCCACGGAGGCGCCGACCGCGGAGGCACGGACAGGCCTGGCCGCCGTCGCGGGAAATTACGCGGACTATCTGCGCACTCATGGGGATATCGTGGACCTGACGCAGCAGTTTCCTCTGTATCGCGATGCTGCGGCGGTGTATCCGAACGTGGCCTTTTACGATCTGACCGGAGACGATGTCCCGGAGATGCTCCTGATCTGTCTGACACATACCGAGTACCTTGATTACATGTCTTTCCGCGTGATCACGGCGGATCGGTCCGGGGCGCGGGAGATCACCAAGCCGAACGGCGATGCGATCATGAATACGTTCTGGGATCAGACGATGGCCGGAGGCCGCTCGGACACCGTGCTGTTTGCCGTGGATTCCACCCTCTATTTCTACCGCATTTCCATGGGCGACGGCCTGGGCTACGCATCCGAGGAGATCGGACGCCTGGTCCGGGACGGCGGAAACCTGTACTGGGAGATAGCCCTGGAGTACAGCTGGACGGTCAATGATGATCATACGGAGTCGTACAAATATCAGGCGGAAGAGCAGGACATTGACAGAGAAACCTATTATTCCCTCAAACAGAGCCTCTTTGATTCCGCAGAGGAATACATCATCTACGGGATGCCCGCCATGATGCGTCCTCCCGCCAACGAAGAAGTGAACGCGGATCTTTCGGCTTACATTTCCATGACCCTGCCGGAGGCCCTGGAGCATCTGGACGGGCTGAGGTAAGAAACGCAAAAAACAGTGACATTTGGGAACGGTTCCTGAATGGCACTGTTTTATTGCCGAAAATAGGGCCAAAAGAGAACTGTTCCCAAATGACAGGGGCCGAAAGAGAAGTGTTCCCAAATGGCCTCATCAGGCGGGAGCGAACTTCAGGTTAAGATATTCCAATCCCTTCCGGTACCCTTCCGGGCCGAGGCCGTAATACGTGATCTCGCAGGCCGGCGCGGTATAAGAAATTCTCCGGAAATCCTCGCGGTGCATGACATCGGAAAGGTGGACTTCGACGGCAGGGAGGCCCACGGCCTTCAGGGCGTCCGGAATGGCGATGCTGGTGTGGGTGTAGGCGGCGGGATTGATGAGGATGCCGTCGTATTTGCCGTAAGCGTCCTGAATGGCGTCCACGAGGGCGCCTTCGTGGTTGGACTGGAAGAAGTCGACGGCGAGGCCGAGTTCTTCCGCCCAGGCGCGGATCATGTCCAGCAGCTCGGCGTAGGTGGTGCGGCCGTAGATGGCCGGTTCGCGGAGGCCGAGGAGATTCATATTGGGGCCGTTGATGACAAGGATGTGCATAAGGGTACCTCAGATGGGCGGGCGGCCGATGGCCGTGTCCGCAGCGGCAAGGATCTGTTCGGGGGGGCAGGGCCCCTCCACGCTTACGTCTGCAAAGGCTTCGTACAGCGCCTTCCGTTCCTCGTACAGGGCGGCGAGGTCCGGGCGGTGGAAGAGGGGCTTGGCGGAGATGTCAAGGGCGGCGGGATCGCGGCGGAGCCAGATCAGGAGGCCGTTCTGATGCAGGAGGGGATAGTTCTCCGGGCGGGTCACCGCGCCGCCGCCGGTGGCGATGACGGCGCCGGAGAGAGCGCCCAGACGGCGCAGGACGGCGGTCTCTTTTTCGCGGAAGGCCGGCTCCCCAAAGCGGCGGATGAACAGTTCGGGGGAGATCCCTTCAGCCTGCTCGAATTCACGGTCGCTGTCGTAGGCCGGACGGTCCAGGATTTCGCCGAGGCGGCGGGCAGCGGTGCTTTTGCCGCTGCCGGGCATGCCGATGAGGATGAGGTCCTGCCGCGCCTGAGCGATCTTCCGCGTGAGCGGGACGATGCAGTCCGGACCCAGGTCCGTCGCGCCCCACAGCCGGCTGCTGTAATAAGCCTGCGCGGTCAGCATGGGGAAGCCGTTCACGACGGGGATCCCGAGCTGCTCCGCCTCCATCAGCAGGGCGGTGCGCGCGGGGTTGTAGATCAGGTCGATGACACCCTGCAGGGCAGGGAATCCCGCAAGGGACAGGGGGCTTGCGCCATTGCCCGGGTACATGCCGACCGGCGTGGTATTGACGATCAGTGCCGCGTCCCGGTGGCGGTCCAGATTCCCGTAATGGTCCGGACCGGAGCGGGAGATGACGACGGGCTGCGCACCGCGTTCGCGCAGGACGGCCTGCACGGTGGCGGAGGCGCCGCCGCTGCCCAGGACCAGGACTTTGCGGCCGGCGGGGTCGATGCGGCTTTCGTCCAGGAGATGACGGAAGCCCGCAAGATCCGTGTTGTCACCGTACAGCGAGCCGTCCGGCCGGCGCAGGATGGTGTTGACGCTGCCGAGGGAGCGGGCGGCGGGGGAAAGTTCGTCCAGGTAAGGAAGAACGGCTTTTTTGTAGGGGATCGTGACGTTCAGGCCGCGGAAGGCGCCGCGGCGCAGGAAGGCCTCCAGCTCTTCGGGCTGCTTCTCCCGGAGGGTATAAGGATAATCCCCCAGCATCCGGTGGATGGCGGGCGAGGAGGAGTGGGAGAGGGTTTTGCCGAGAAGGCCGTAAGTGTCCATGGGATTCAGCGGTTTAAGGCAGCGGGCAGCCGCCGGTATCGGGCAGCCGGCGAGCGCTCCTGCGGTTTACTGGTGTGAGCGGCTCAGCCGCAGAATGGTCTCATACAAGGCCCGGACGTCTCCGGCCGATCCTTCCGGCGCCAGCGCACAGAGACGGTGCAGCAGTTCTTCTTCCCGGGCGGGATCCCGGACGGGAAGGCCGTTCGCGCGCTTGTAGGCGCCGATGCGGTCCGAGGTCTGCATGCGGTCCAGGAAGGCATCCAGCATGGCGCGGTCCGCGGCGTCGATGCGCCGGCGGAAGGCGGGGAGGTCCGAGGCGGCGGCCGCGCGGTCTTCCCAGAGGGCGTCCAGCAGGGCGGCGGCCGCGGCAGCTTCCACGACCGGGACGGCCCGCAGGACGATGCAGGTGTCGTGGCGGCCGGGGACGGAGAGGGAGGTGTTTTCCATGGTGCTCAGATCCACGCTGTCCTGTTCTTTCGCGATGCTGGGCGTGGGTTTGAAGGCGGCGCGGAAGACCAGCGGAGATCCGCAGGCCATGCCGCCCAGCAGGCCGCCGCAGTGGTTGGAAGCCATCGTGACGCGGCCGGCTTCGACGCGGTAGGCGTCGTTGGCTTCACTGCCGCGCAGGGCGGACAGGGCGAAGCCGCCGCCGAATTCCAGGCCTTTGACCGCGGGGATCGCGAAGACTGTCTGCGACAGCCGGTTCTCCAGGCCGCCGAAGGGATGGCTGCCCAGGCCGGTGGGCAGACCGGTGACCGTGCATTCGATCACGCCGCCCAGAGAGTCGCCCGCCGCTTTGGCGTCCCGCAGCAGAGCGGCGACCGCTTCCTCATCCTCCGCTGGGATGCCGCCGACGGACAGGATCCGTGCTGTTACGCAGATCCCTTCCCGCGCCAGCAGCTGCTTCGCGATGCCGCCGGCCACGCAGAACGGCGCCGTCATGCGGCCGGAATAATGGCCGCCGCCGGCGGGGATGCGGCCGGTCTTCACATAAGCCGGCCAGTCCGCATGCCCGGGCCGGGGCACGGTACGCAGCACTTCATAATCCGCCGGCCGCGCGTCGGTGTTGCGGAGGACCGCCCGCACCGGCCCGCCGGTGAAGATATCGTCCGAAAGCCCGGTCTCGAACTCCGGGACGTCGGCTTCGCGCCGGGCGGAGGAAAATTCGCCCTGCCCCGGCGCGCGCCGGGACAGAAACGCCTGCAGGGCGGCCCGGTCCAGCGGCGTGCCGGCTGGGATGCCTTCGATAGTCACGCCGACAAGGGGCTCGTGAGAGCCCCCGAATAAAGTAAAACGGTAAAATGTTCCGTATGCAAACGAATTCATGAATGTTCCGTTGTCACGGCACAGGCCGCGTCATCAGCCGTCTGTCCGGCGCGTTACCGCTGCAGCTGTCCGAAGGCGTTCCAGAATCCCGCGAAGGACTTCGCCACGCAGTCCGCGTTGTCGATCGTGACCGGTTCCCGGGCCGCGCAGGCTGCCGCCGCGGCCGCCATGGCCAGCCGGTGGTCGCCCAGCGTGCGGACCGAGCCGCCGCGGATGGTGCCGCCGTGCACCTGCAGGACGTCGTCCCGCACCCGGGCCTGGACGCCCAGGTCGTGGAGCAGGTCCAGCGTGCCGGCGAGCCGGTCGGATTCTTTCAGGCGCAGGCGTCCCGCGTTGAGGAACCGGGTGTCGCCCATGGCCGTCGCCGCCAGCACCGCCAGCGGAGGGACCAGGTCGGGCACCTGCGAAGCATCGATGTCGACGGCTTTGAGCGGGGCGTGCCGCACGGCCACGACGTCGGGCGAGGCGCCGATGTCGGCCCCCATGTTCTGGAGGATGTCCAGGATCGCCATGTCGCCCTGGCGGGAGCGGGGCGAGAGCCCGGTGACCGCCAGACCCTGCGGGGAGAGGGCACCGATGCACAGGAACACGGCCGCCGCGGAAAAATCGCCCTCCGCTGCCGTTTCGCGGGGCAGCGCCGCCTGCCGGCCGCCGGCGATCCAGAACAGGTCGTCCCAGGCCAGGGCGCCGCCGTTTTTATGGGCCAGCTGCGCCTTGTCCGGCGCGGCGCCGGCCAGTTCCAGCACCTGTTCCGTCATGTCGACGTAGGAAGAGGACTCCACCGGCGCCTGGACGCGCAGCACGGAGTCGCCGTCCGCAAACGGCAGCGACAGCAGCAGGGCGGAGGTGAACTGCGAGGAGACGTTTCCCGGCAGCTGCCAGATCCCGGAGCGGAGCGTGCCGGATACATAGACGTTGGCGCCGCGCTCCTCCACGGTCATCCCGTGGGCTCGCAGGGCCGCGTCGAACGGCGCGATGGGCCGGGCGGTCAGGCGTCCCTCCCGCAGCAGACAGGCGTTCGAGCCCCGCAGGCCGGCCAGCGCCATCATGAAGCGCAGGGTCGCCCCGCTTTCGGCGCAGGGCAGGACGCGCAGCTCTCCGCCGGGATCGGGCAGGAGACGGCCCGCCGCATCGCGCGGAAACGGCGTGACCGTAAAGGAATCCGCTTCCTCGCGGACCGGAGCGCCCAGCGCGGTCAGGCAGCGGGCGGTGGCGGTCACGTCGCCGGAAGCATCGACCTTCCGGATGCGGACGGTCTCACGTCCCAGCGCCGCCAGGATCAGCAGGCGGTGCAGGTGGGATTTGGAGGAAGGCGCCCGGAACAGGCCGCTCCGGGGACCGGGCTGGATGGTATGGGACATGGTGCTCTCCTTACAGGGCGCCGCCGGACTTCAGCCAGGAGGCCAGGTCCGCCAGCGGGACCGGAATGATGTCGCAGCGGCCAACGGCGCGCGGCACGATCAGGGGCAGGTGGCCGCCGTGCAGCTTCTTGTCCTGACGCAGGAACGGGAGCAGTTCGGCCGCCGTATAGGAACGGTCCGCCTCCAGCCCGTAGCGCTCCATCAGCGCGGCCAGGCGGGAGAGGACGGCCAGTTCGCATAAGCCGCGTCCGACGGCGGCGCGGGTGATCATCAGGAGCCCCTCAGCCACGGCCTGGCCGTGCGGGACGGTATAGCCGCTGAACGCCTCGATCGCATGCCCGAAGCTGTGCCCCAGGTTCAGCAGGCGGCGGGCGCCCAGGTCGCGCTCGTCCTCGGCCACCAGGGCGGCCTTGGTCCCGATGGCGCGGGCCAGCAGGTCTTCGCCGGGCAGCGGGTCGGCGCTGGTCTCCAGCGCGCGGAAAAAATCTTCCCCGCTCAGGAAGGCGGTCTTGATCAGTTCGCCCATCCCGTTGCGGATCTCTTCGGGCGGCAGCGTGTTCAGCAGCACGGGATCGCAGAGGACCAGCATCGGCTGATGGAACGCGCCGGCCAGGTTCTTGCCCTCGGGCAGGTCGACCGAAGTCTTGCCGCCCACGGACGAATCGACCACGGCCAGCAGCGTGGTGGGGATCTGGACGAAGGGCAGGCCGCGCAGGTACGTGGCCGCGGCAAAGCCGGCCAGATCGCCGGTCACGCCGCCGCCCAGCGCGATCACGGGATCGGTGCGCTGCAGGCGGTTGTCCGCCAGGAAGGAGAGGAGCCGGCAGTAGGTGTCCAGGCTCTTGGACCCCTCTCCGGGCGGGAAAATGAACGGCTCGGCCTGGAATCCCTCATTGCGGAGAGAATCGAGCAGGCGGGTGCCGTACAGGGAAAACACGGTCTCGTCGGAGATCACCGCGGCCCAGCGCGCGGCCGTGCGCTCGCGGATCAGGTCTCCGGCGCGGTCCAGCAGGCCCTGGTCCATCAGGACTTCATAGGGCTGTCCGGCTCTGATCGGTATTTTTTTCATAATCCAGCCGCCTTTCTCACGGCCCGGACTTTCTGCACCAAGGCCGCGTATTGATCCGGTGTGATGGCCTGTTCCCCGTCGGTCAGCGCCTTCTCCGGATGGTCGTGCACTTCGATCATCAGGCCGTCCGCCCCCGCGGCCGCCGCGGCCAGCGCCATCGGCGGGACCAGCGCGGCGATGCCCGTGGCATGGCTGGGATCCGCGATGATGGGCAGATCCGTCATGCCGCGCAGCAGCGGGACCACGGCCAGATCCAGAGTGTTGCGGGTGTAATCGTCGAACGTGCGGATGCCGCGTTCGCAGAGGATGACGTGCGGATTCCCTTCCGCAAGGATGTACTCGGCGCTCATCAGGAATTCCCGCAGAGTGGCGGCCATGCCGCGCTTTAGGAGCACGGGCTTTTTCGTCCGCCCGACTTCCTTGAGCAGTTCGAAATTCTGCATGTTGCGGGAGCCGATCTGGATGACGTCGACGTCCTCGAACAGGTCCAGCTCGCGCACGCCGGTGATCTCCGTGACCACGGGCAGGCCGCTTTCCCGGCCGGCCAGGAGCAGCAGGCGGATGCCTTCCTCCTTGAGTCCCTGAAAATCATAGGGCGAAGTGCGCGGCTTGAACGCGCCGCCCCGCAGCAGATCCGCGCCCGCAGCCTTCACCGCCTTCGCGATCCCGACGATCTGCTCCTCGTTTTCCACGGAGCAGGGGCCGGCGATCATGGTAAATCCGTTTTTTTCGAATAAAGTGTCCATGGCTTTACTTTACAACATTTTCCCGGCTTTTTCCACTTAAAAAACTTGAAAAGGACGCAATTTATGTTATATTGTTTTTGTATAAGCCGGACGGGCCCCCGGAAGGGGATATTCCTGTGCGGCAAAAACGCACCGGAGGGATCGCGGATCCCGCCGGCGCCGGCCGAACGGAGTTTTCATCATGAGTGAATTAGTGTCGTTCAAATGTCCCAACTGCGGCTCCCCGCTGGTCTACAGCGCGGAAAAGAGCCGGTTCAACTGCGAATACTGCGGCGGCGAGTTCGATTTTGAAACGGTCCAGAACGCGGACGTCAACGCCGACGCCGAATTCGACTGGGGCGATTACAAAGAAAACGTATCGAACGAATCCCTGGAAGGGACGGTCTCGTACGTCTGCAGGTCCTGCGGCGCGGAAGTCGTGACGGACGCCACCACGGCCGCCAGCCTGTGTCCCTACTGCGGCAACGCCATCGTGATGGAGGAGAACGTCAGCGGCATGATCAAGCCCAACGGCATCATCCCCTTCCGCGTGGACAAGAAACAATTGAAAGAGATCGTGGCGAACTACTGCAAGGGCCATAAGCTCCTGCCCCGGAATTTCATCACGGACCAGAAGATCGAGAAGGTCCAGGGCATGTACGTGCCCTTCTGGCTGTATGACTGCCACGCCGACGGCTCCATGGGCTTCAACGGCACCCGCGTGCGCAGCTGGAGCGACGCCCGCTACAATTACGTGGAGACGAGCTACTACTACGTGGAATGCGAAGGCGAAGTCGGGTTCGAGCACGTCCCCGTGGACGGCAGCATACGCATGGGCGACTCGCTGATGGATTCGCTGGAGCCTTACGATTTCGGCGACATCCAGGAGTTTGCCTACGGCTACCTGAGCGGTTTCGTGGCGGACCGCTTCGACCAGGACGCGGACAGCTGCCTGCCCCGCGCCACCAGCCGCATCAAGAGCAGCGTGGCCTCCGCGTTCACCTCGGCGGTGCGCGGCTATTATGCGACCCTGACCCCCAGCCGCAGCAACATCGCGCTGGATCACACCAAAGTCAGCTACGTGCTGCTTCCCGTGTACTTCATCACGGCCAGCTTCCGGGGCGAGAAGTATGAATACGCCGTCAACGGACAGACCGGCAAGATGGTGGGCGCGCTGCCCGTGGACAGCCGCCGTTCCCTGCGGTACATGCTGACCATCGGCGGGGCCGTGGCCGCCGCGGCGCTGGCAGTCGCCACATTCATTCTGTAGGAGGGCCGGACGATGAAGAAGAGATTTTCCGCATTATTCGGGATCCTGTTCCTGCTGGGCGCGCTGCTCATCCCCTTGGCGGGGAGCCGGCCCGTTCTGGCGGACGGGCTTGCCGGTCAGAGCATCATCGACGAGGCCGATCTGCTGAACCCTTCCGCGGAGGCGGAGATCAGCGCGGACATCGCGGGGCTGGATGAGAAATATCAGACCAACATCGTGGTCCTCACCGTGACGAGCATGCAGCGGCCGGAACTGAAGAACGGCCAGACCTATTACGACATCCAGGCCTTTACGCAGGACTATTACGATTTCGTATGCGCCGGCGGCGTGGAGAAGGACGGCATCATCCTGTGCGTGAACATGGAACCCAGCAACCGGGAGTTCTGCGTGGTCACCACCGGGAAGGAGATCAACCGCTTCCAGTCGAAGATGAGCTACATCTACGACAAGATCTACGACGACCTGTCACGCACGGAATATGAGGCGGCAGCCCGCACGTTCGTGAAACTGGTGGAGGTCAAGCACCGCCTGGGCTTCTACCCGCCTTCGTTCCTCAAGGTCGTCATCTGCCTGGGCATCGGCCTGCTCGCGGGCTGGCTGGTGACCAAGGGCATGGAGGGCGGCATGGACAACGTGCACGCGGCTTCATCCGCCGGCTCGTACATGATCCGGGACAGCTTCCGGGTCCGGCGGCAGCATGAGATCTTCCTGCACAGCACCATCAGCCAGACGGCGCGGCAGACGGAGCACCGCAGCGGCGGCGGGGGCGGCATCAGCATCGGCTCCTCGGGCATCAGCCACGGGGGCGGCGGCGGACACTCGTTCTGAAAAAACGGACCGCCCGCGGGCGGCTGAAATAAAAAAATACAGGCATGACACCATAAGAAAGAAAAGGAGAAAAGACTATGGGACTTATCAGTGCAGGTTTAGGCGCTTTAAACAGCACGCTGGCCGATCAGTGGAAGGAGTATTTCTACTGTGAAGCCATGGACAAGGACATCCTGCTGACCAAGGGCGTCAAGAAGACGGGCACCACCAACACCTTCTTCGGCGGCTCCAACAATAAGGGCAGCGACAACATCATCACCAACGGCTCCGGCATCGCGGTGGCGGACGGCCAGGCCATGATCATCGTGGACGACGGCCAGGTCGTGGAATTCTGCGCCGAGCCCGGCCGCTTCGTGTGGGATGCCTCCAGCGAGCCCAGCATCTTCACCGGCAAGCTGTGGGACAGCATCAAGGAGACCTTCAAACTGGTCGGCAAGCGTTTCGCCTTCGGCGGCGAGACC
The DNA here is from genome assembly GCA_017428105.1 of Lachnospiraceae bacterium. GTDB lineage: Bacteria > Bacillota > Clostridia > Lachnospirales > Lachnospiraceae > UBA6987. Next base: position 123,142 of record JAFRRM010000004.1, read on the forward strand.
GGCCATGATCAGCGGATCTACTACTTCAACACCAAGGAACTGCTGGACAACAAGTTCGGCACGCCCAACCCGATCCCGTTCCGCATCGTGGACAGCAAGGTCGGCATCGACCTGGACGTGTCCCTGCGCTGCGCCGGCGTGTTCTCCTACCGAATCGCGGACCCGCTGCTGTTCTACTCCAAGGTCTGCGGCAACGTTCCGCGCGAATACCGCCGCGAGGAACTGGACACCCAGTTAAAGAGCGAATTCATCAGCGCCCTGCAGCCCGCCCTGGCGAAGCTGAGCGCGATGGAAATGCGTCCGAATGAGATCCTGCTGCACAACACCACCGTCGAAAAGGCCATGAACGAAGCCCTGTCCGAGAAATGGGGACAGCTCCGCGGCCTGGAAGTGGTCAGCGTGGCCTTCTCCACCGTGACGCTTCCCGAAGAGGATCAGGAACGCATCAAGCAGCTGCAGACCGCGGCGACCCTGTCCAACCCGAACCTGGGCGCGGGCTTCATGACCGCTTCCGTGGGCCAGGCCATCAATACGGCGGCTGCCAACGAGAACGGCGCCATGGCCGGCCTGATGGGCGTGGGCATGACGATGAACACCGCCGGCAATACGATCTCCGGCCTGTATGCCCAGGGCGCGGCCCAGCAGCAGGCGGCTCCCGCGGCGGCTCCTCAGGCGGATGCCTGGGTCTGCCCGACCTGCGGCAAGACCGTGACCGGCAACTTCTGCTCCTTCTGCGGCGCGAAGAAACCCGGTCCCCAGACCTGGATCTGCCCGACCTGCGGCCAGACCGTCACCGGCAACTTCTGCTCCCAGTGCGGCACCCGCAAACCCGAATGATCCCACACGACCGTAAGGGCGGCCGCCGGCCGCCCCTGCGCCGTATCCGGGCGGCCATCGGCCGCCCTTTTTTGAAAAGGAGAAGAACATGGGCCTTTTTGACAAGAAATACTGCGACATCTGCGGCAGCAAGATCGGGCTTTTAGGCAACAAGAAGCTGGAAGACGGCAACATGTGCAAAGACTGCCAGCGCCTGCTCTCCCCCTGGTTCTCCGACCGCCGCCACAGCACCGTTGAGGAGATCAAAAACCAGCTGGCTTACCGCGAAGCCAACAAGGCGAAGGTGACCGCCTTCACGCCTTCCCAAGTATACGGAAACCAGACGAAACTGATCGTGGACGAAGCCAAGGGCCAGTTCCTGGTGACCCGCTCCGGCAACTGGCCGGCCGAGAATCCGGACGTCCTGGATCTGTCCGCCCTGACCGGCTATGAAGCCGCCGTCAAGGTGAATCAGACGGAGGAGAAGACCAAGAACGCGGAAGGCAAGATGGTCAGCTATGACCCGCCGCAGTATACTTACGAGTATACCTTCAGGACCCGCCTCCTGGTGAACAATCCCTTCTTCGACGATATGGCTTTCGAGCCCTTCCGCAGCGTGAAAGAAAAGAGCGTCGTCGTGAACGGCCGGCCCGCCGCGGTGCACCAGGCGGAATATAAGGAGATCAAAGCCGCCTTTGACGAGATGCGCGCCGCCCTGGACGGGTGCTGCGCGTGCCTGAGCTACGAAGAGCCGAAGGAAGAAGAGGCCCTTGCGGTCACGATCCCGGCGTCGGCGTTCGCGGCGGCTCCCGCGGCCGCGGGCGGACTGACCTCGTTCGCCTTCCCGTCCCTGCCGAGGACCGTCAGCGAACTGCTGACCCTGCCGGGCGTCAGCCTGCACGATCCCTTCTCGGTCGCCGCCATGGCCGTGGCGGCCTTCTGCCGCTTCTCGGAAGACCGGGACGCCTGCTTCGCCATGATCGACGCCCTGAAGGGGCCGCAGCCGCTGTCCAACGTGGACAAGTCCTTCATTAAGGACCGCTTCATGGACGGCAAGGGCTATATCCCGCGCTCCTATTTTGAGGGCGCCGTGCCGGAGAACGACTATACGCCGAACCGGCCCTACACCATCCGCGTGACGGAATCCGCCCACAGCCGCGACCAGTTCGACCAGGGCTACATCACCCTGTATCTCAAGTCCGGCGGCGCCGACTCCGAACGCCCCGTGACCCTGCGCCACAAGCCCTCCACGGACGAATGGTTCCTTTGGAACCACACCGGCATTCTGGCAGGCATCCGCACGCCGAAGAGCGCAGATCCCTGGGCGTAAATAAGGCCGGCCGGAATCGATCTTAAGGGGCGGACGAACCGGTCCGCTCCGTTTTCATCGGAAAGGAGTGTCCCGATCTTGCTGATCAGCGTTATCGTACCGGTCTATCAGGTGAAGCCTTATCTGGAAGAATGCCTGGACAGTATCCTTCGCCAGACCTGGCGGGATCTGGACGTCATTCTGGTGGATGACGGCTCTCCGGACGCATGCGGTGAGATCTGCGACCGCTTTGCCGAAAAGGACGCCCGCGTCCGCGTGTTCCACACGGAGAACCGAGGCCTTTCCGCCGCGCGGAACCTGGGGATCCGGGCGGCCATGGAAACGGACAGCACCTTCCTCGTCTTTGTCGACAGCGACGACTGGCTGGAAGACGACATGATCGAACGCCTCGCCTCTGCTGCCGAAGCGACCGGCGCGGACGTCGTCCTTTGCGGGGAATACCTGGAATACCCGGACAAAACGAGGCAGTACCGGTACGCCGCCCGCCTCTACTCCGGACAGGCCGCCGCGAAAGCCCTGGTTCTCGGCATGCTGAGCAACCACGTGATGAGCAAGATCTGGCGGAAAGAATGCTTCGAAACGATCCGCTTCCCGGAAGGCCGCGTTTACGAAGACGTCGCCGTCGTATACAAGATTTTTTACGGCTGCACGGCTGTTGCCACGATCCGGGACATCCTGTACCATTACCGGGAACGGGAAGGGAGCATCGTTCACACTTTCAGCATAAGGAACCGCTACGACTGCTGGCTGGCTGTGAAAGAACGCTATGATTTTTTTCTTGCCTGCGCGACGGATGATCCGCTTCTGCCCGACACCTGCCTGCAGCAGTGCGTCCGGGCCGCGGGAAAGCTGTGGGATGCCTATCATGCCGCTCCACGGGAGGAACGGGAGCAGTACGCCGCGAAACTGAAAGAAGTCTCTGCTTTCACCCGGAAAAACGTTCCTTTTTTCGGCTGCCGGAACTGGCGGCCGGCCACCCGGACCCTTTCCGTGCCGACCCGCTCCGCATCGTCTCTTTCCTTCGCCTGCATCAGCGCCATGTATGCGCTCCGGGGCCGCCAAAGAATACATGGATCAAGGAGACCCTGACCATGACTCGCAGACACCTTACCGGACTGATCATACTGCTTTTGGCGGTTTTCTGCCTGCTGCTCGGCCTCACCGCCTGCGGCAGCCGGGAAGAGCCTGCGAAGGAATCTCAGACGCAGGAACCGAAGACCACGGCTAGCGAAGTGACCCTGGCTTGCGGCTTTGATCCGATCGTCCTGGACGACTGGAAAATCGAAGTTAATGGCTTCTCCTTTACCGACAGGATCGTCCTTTCCGACATCATCAGCTATGAGGCAAAAGACAGCGAGATCTACGCGGTCATTTCCCTCCGCATCACCAACGACGCCGCCGTGGAACGGATCTTCCTTCCCGTTTTTGACATCTCCGGCGACCACTACCTGCGGGCCGAGTTCCTGACGGACGGCCGGACCAGTCCCTATGCCGTCATGACGGGTTACGAAAAGACCGTTTGCTCCGCCGCCTTCCGGGCCGGCGAGTGCCGCGACGGCACGCTGGTCTACGTGCTGAACAAGGGCACGGAAACGGGCAGCCAGTCTTTGCAGCTGGTTTTCAATGAAATCAGTGACCTGGACATAAAAGAAGCGTCGGAGAAGGTGCAGGAGTCAATCAGGGTGACGTTCCGATGATGCGGCAATCTTTCCTGGAAGCGGATAAGGCATACGAAGCGCAGCTTCATGATTATGCGCTGTCGGATTCCGTGAAAGCGATCATCCTTTACGGAATCATTTTTGCGCTTTTTTACGGTCTCGGACGGATCGAGGCCGTAAAGGGCCGGTATTACGGCGTGCCTGTCTGCGGAGCGATCATTCTGGTGATGTTTTTCCTCCACCGCCATCATCTTTCCCGCATCGGCGCAACGCGGCACCGTTTAAAGCAGAGCCTTATTGCGGGCAGTGCTTTGGGCGTTCTGTTTCTGAGCGCCGGTGTGATCATTCGCAGCCTGCAGTCCCATGGACCGCTGCTGCCTTTTCCGGAGATCCTCCATGATGTTTTTTATTACTTTGTGATCGTCGGTCTGTTTGAAGAAATAGTCATGCGCGGCTTCATCCAGCCCAGGCTTTTCCCGCTTCTGAAACGGGAATGGCTGGTCACTCTCCTGGCAGGGATCCTGTTTGCTCTTTGGCATCTGCCCTTCCCGATGGCTTTGAGGGGGATGAGCTTGCAGGAGTATTGGCCGGTATTCCGTTCAGGGATGCTGAGCCTTATCCTTTATCATTATCTTCATACCTGGCTGTATCGCCGCTACGGCAATATATTCGGCCCCGCATTGCTGCACGGTATGATAGACCTTGGCTTCCACAGCCTGTTGGGATAGGGGACGGATGACGGTGAAAACCTCAGGTACGGCCCGCATGTAAATCTTGCCCGCTGATCGGCAGGGCCCGTATTGTTTGCAAATAAAAAAAGCACCGGCTGCATCAGGCATAAAAGCAGCAGCGGTGCGTTTTTTTTGAGATCCGGCCGGCTGCGGCGCAGCAGCGCCGGCAGATCAGTTTCAGACAGAGGGGCTGTAAAAAACTGTTCCGTCTGTCATTCCGGGCGTAGAAAGCAATGCTTTCGAGGACGAAAAATCTCATGAAATGAGAAGCTCTTTCGTCCGGTCGCTTCCCGGAATGACAGAAGCAGGTGTTTTTCACAGCCCCTGCGTACGGGGAGGCGCCGCGGGAAAACGGGGCGCCCGGAATGCGGCCCTGCGTCAGCGGATAATGGTCCCCGCTTCGCCTCTCAGCGCCGCGCCTGCCTTTTCCGGGGTGGTGATGATCACCTTCCGGCCGGGCCGGGCTTCCACGAATCGGACGGCGGCTTCCACCTTGGGCAGCATGGAACCGGCGGCGAACTGGCCCTGGGCGATGTATTCCCGGGCTTCGGCCGTGGTCATGGTGTCCAGCGCCTGCTGGTCGGGCTTGTTGAAGTTGATGTAGCATTTTTCGACGGCGGTGAGCATCATGAAGATGTCCGCGTCCAGGTCCTGCGCCAGGCGTTCGGAAGCCAGATCCTTGTCGATCACGGCCGCGACGCCGACGAGGTCGCCGTCTTCATCCCGGTAGACCGGCACGCCGCCGCCGCCCACGGCAACGACCGTGTGGCCGGCGTCCATCAGGTCCCGGATGGCCTTGAGCTCGATGATCTCGACCGGCAGGGGAGACGCCACGACCCGGCGCCAGCCGCGGCCGGCGTCCTCCTTCATCGTGTAGCCGTTCTCCTTCATCAGCACGCGGGCTTCCTCCTCGGAGTAGAACGCGCCGATGGGCTTGGACGGGTTCTTGAATTTGGGGTCGTCCGGATCCACGCGCACCTGCGTGATCACCGCCACAGGAGAGGCCTGGCCGCCTTTGATGCGCATGGCGCGCTGCAGGCCCTGGACCATGTGGTAGCCCAGCATGCCCTGGCTCATGGCGCCGCAGACGTCGAAGGGCATGGCCGGCGTGAGGTCGGCGCTGTTTTCGTTCTGCATCACGATGCCGCCCACCTGCGGACCGTTGCCATGGGTCATGACCACTTTGTAGCCCTGGCCGATGATGTCTGCGATCTCCAGAGAGGTGTTGTCGATGATGACCAGCTGGGTCGCGGCGTCCGCCAGCTTCCCGCCGATGGTAAGGGCGTTGCCGCCCAGTGCGATAACGATGGTTTCCATAAGTGTTCTGTCTCCTTCATGCGGGCGGCCGGCGGCCGCCCTTTCAGATGGTCGATGGGATCCCGCAGGGGCGGATGCCGGCCGCCCCTGTTCCGGGAAAGGCGGAATTACCAGCCCAGCTTCGTCATGGCGGCGTCCACCGCGGCGATCACGATGTCGACTTCTTCTTTCGTGACGATGAGCGGGGGGATGAAGCGCAGGACGTTGCCGTTGGTGTTGTTGATCAGCACGTTGTTGTCCTTGTAGCACAGGTCCACGACCGGCTGGCCGCTTTCCTTCTTCAGCTGGATGCCGTTGATCAGGCCCAGGCCGCGGATCTCGTCCACGGTGTCGGGATGGTTCTTTTCAATGACTTCGTGCGCGCGCTGACGGAAATATTCGCCGACTTCGGCGCAGTTCTCCAGGACGCCTTCATTCAGCATGACGTCCAGCGTGGTCATGGCGAGCGCGCAGGCCAGAGGGCCGCCGGCAAAGGTGGAACCGTGGGTGCCGGGGGTCAGGGTCCTGGCAGCGTCGCCGCGGGCGCACAGGGCCGCGATCGGAACACCGGAGCCCAGCGCCTTGGCCATGGAGCAGGTGTCCGGCTCCACGCCGTAGTACTGGTGGGCAAACAGCTTGCCGGTGCGGCCGGAGCCGACCTGCACTTCGTCGAACATCAGCAGGATGCCCTTTTCGTCGCACAGCTCGCGCAGGCCCTTCAGGAATTCGGGGGTGGCGGGACGCACGCCGCCTTCGCCCTGGACCGGCTCGGTCAGGATGGCGCAGGTGTATTCGTCCACCAGGGCCTTCACGCTGTCCAGATCGTTGAACGTGGCGTAGCGGAAGCCGTCGGGCAGCGGCTCGAAATAGCGGTGCACGCCGTACTGGCCGGTGGCGGTGCAGGTGGCCAGCGTGCGGCCGTGGAAGGAGTTCTTCATGGTGATGACCACGAAGCGCTCGGGATGGCCGTGATCCTTGGCGTATTTGCGGGCCAGCTTGATCTGGCCTTCATTGGCCTCGGCGCCGGAGTTCGCGAACAGCACGCGGTCGAAGCAGCTGTTTTCCACGATCAGCTTGGCGGTCTGCACGGCCGGCTCGTTGTAGAAATAGTTGGAGCAGTGCAGGATGGTCTTGGCGCGTTCCGCCAGGCATTCCTGGATGCGGGGGTGATTGTGGCCCAGACCGTTCACGGCGATGCCGCCTACGAAATCCAGGTACTTGTTGCCGTCCTTGTCGAAGACCCACGCGCCGTCGCCGCCTTCCAGGGCGATGGGCATGCGGACGTGGTTGGGATATAAGTACTTGTCGCCGTTTTCGATGACTTCCTGATTGGTTTTGAATTTGGTGATCATATGGTTTCCTTTCGTTCTGCCGGGCCGCCCGCGGGGCCCCGGCGCTTATTTGATGCCGATGCTCTCGTGTTCCGTTCCGATGGTGGTGCCGATGGTTTCGCCGTCCAGCAGGCTCAGCAGGCTGTGGGGCACGCGGCCGTCGATGATGTGGACGCTGCCGACGCCGTTTTCGATGGCCTGCACGCAGCCGTCGATCTTCGGCAGCATGCCGCCGCTGATCACGCCTTTTTCCTTCAGGGCCGGCACGTCCTTAATATTCAGATAGGAGATGACGTCCCGCTCCTCGATGCTGTTGCACAGGCCTTCGATGTCCGTGAGCAGCACGAGCTTGTCCGCTTCCAGCGCCGCCGCCAGGATGCTGCCCGCGGTGTCGCCGTTGATGTTGAACGTATGACCCTGGCCGTCGGTGCCCACGGGGGCCACCACGGGGATCAGGCCGGCGTCCAGCAGGGCGTCCACGGCCGCGGTGTCGATCTCGTCGATCTCGCCCACCAGGCCCAGCTCCTCGGACTTCTGCCGGCAGTGGTACAGGTTGCCGGACACGCCGGAGATGGCGCAGGCCTTGCCGCCCTTTTTCTGCAGCAGGCCGGTAAGCTCCGTGCCCACCTGGCCGATCAGGACGGATTCCACCACCTTCATGGTGGCTTCGTCCGTATAGCGCAGGCCGCCAATGAATTTCACGGGGATGTTCAGCTGCTCCAGCATCTTGTTGATGCCGGGGCCGCCGCCGTGGGAGAGCACGGGCTGCCAGCCGGCGTGCTGCAGGGCCACGACGTCCTCCATCACGGAGTTCTTGAGCGCCTCGTTTACCATGGCGTTGCCGCCGTATTTGATGACAATGATCTTATTGCTCACGTCCGGTAATCTCCGTTGATCTTCACGTAATCGTAGGTCAGGTCGCAGCCCCAGGCCTTCGCCTCGCCGTCGCCCTGGTAGAACTTCACGATCACGGTGATGTCGTGCTCGGACAGGATCTGCTTGGCCAGATCCTCGTCGAATTCCAGTCCGAAGCCGCCTTCCATGACCTGGATCTTCCCGCCGGCCGACTGCAGGAAGCAGTCCGCGCGCGTGGGATCCACGTCCGCGCCCGAGTAGCCGGCCGCCGCCATGATGCGGCCCCAGTTGGCGTCGCGGCCGAAGACGGCCGCCTTGAACAGGGAGGAGCCGGCGATGGATTTCGCCACCAGGCGGGCGTCGTGCTCGGTGGGCAGGCCGTAGGCTTCCACCTCGATCAGGTGGGTGGCGCCTTCGCCGTCGGACGCGATGCGGCGCGCCATGTCGATGCAGATGGCTTCCACGAGGTCGGCCAGCGCCTTCTTGTCTTCCTCGGTGCGGATCTCCACGCCCGAGGCGCCGTTCGCCAGCAGGAAGATGGAGTCGTTGGTGGAGGTGTCGCCGTCCACGGTGGTCATGTTGAAGCTGCGGTCCACCGCGCGGGAGAGCATGGCCTGCAGATCCTTCGGATCCGCCTTGGCATCCGTGGTCACATACGCCAGCATGGTGGCCATGTTGGGATGGATCATGCCGCTGCCCTTGGCCATGGCCCCGATGCGGACCGTGCCGCCGGAGATGGGCAGTTCATACGCGACTTCCTTTTTCTCCGTGTCCGTGGTCATGATGGCCCAGGCGGCGTCGCCGCCCTTGTCGCGGCCCATGTTCGGAACGATGGCTTCCAGCCCCCTGATGATGCGCTCGTAAGGCAGACGCTTGCCGATGACGCCGGTGGAGCAGACGAACACTTCGTCCTCGCCCAGGCCCAGCAGTTTCTCGGCCGCTTCCTCCACGGCCTTCGCGTCCTTCAGGCCCTGCTCGCCGGTGGCGGCGTTGGCGTTGCCGGAATTGATCACGATGCCGCGGGCCTTGCCCTTCTTGAGCACTTCGCGTCCCAGGATGACGGGGGCCGCGCAGAATTTGTTCTTCGTGAAGCAGGCGGCCGCGGCGCACGGCGTCTCGGAGAAGAGCACCGCCACGTCCGGCTTCTCGCTTTTCTTGTCGGGGTTCTTCACGCCGGCATACACGGCGCCGGCCACGAAGCCCAGGGGGGCGGTCACGCCGCCGTCGATCTTTTTGTAATTCATAGTGGCTCCTTTATTACGGATACATCGCCGGGAACAGCAGGCCCATGGTCTCGGGCAGGCCGCTGATCAGGTTCAGGTTCTGGATGGCCTGGCCGGCGGCGCCCTTGCCGATGTTGTCGATCACGGAGGATACGATAAGCCGCTTCGTGCGCGCGTCGTACGTGGGGGTCATCATGCAGAAGTTGGTGCCGTAGGTCCACTTGGTCTGCACGGGGTTGGAGGCGGGCGTCACCTTCACGAACGGCTCGTCTTTGTAGAAATCCTCATACAGATGGAACAGCTCGTCGTTGGTATAGTCCCTGTTCAGCGTGGCGTACGCGGTGATCTCGATGCCGCGGACCGTGGGCAGCAGGTGAGGCTGGAAGTTGATGAACTGCCAGGTCTCGGGCTTGTGCAGGTCCTTGCCGGTGATGTAGGCGATGTTCTGCTCGATCTCCGGGGTGTGGCGGTGTCCGCCGCCCAGCGCGTACGCGTTGAAGTTGTTCTCCGCCTCGGTGATCAGCTTGTTCTGGGTAGGCCGGCGGCCGGCGCCCGTGAAGCCGCTCTTGGCGTCGATCACGATGGTGTTCTCCACCACGACGCCTGCCTTCAGCATCGGGTACAGGGCCAGCGTGGAGGCGGTGGGATAGCAGCCCGGGTTCGCGATCACGCGCTTGCCCTTTGCGTCTTCGCGCATCACTTCGGGGATGCAGTAGACGGCGTTTTCGGTAAGTTCGGGGTTCGGATGCTTCGCGCCGTACCATTTCTCCCACACGGGAGCATGGCGGAAGCGGATGTCCGCGCCGATGTCGATGATCTTCTTGCCTTCGCCCAGCACGATGGCGGCCCACTTGGCCACGTCGCCGGACGGCACCTGGATGAAGACCACGTCGCTGGCCTTCGCGGCCGCAAGGACGTTCTCTTCGGTCAGGTCCTTGATCTTCTGATCATAAAAACCCTTCAGATGGGGAAAGTGTTCGTAAACGGGCTGGCCTACGCCGTAGGAATCCAGCAGATCCACCAGTTCGGTCTCCGGATGGGCGACCATCATGCGGAGCAGTTCGCCGCATACGTAGCCCACGGCGCCGATAGCGGAATATCTGACCATATGTTTTTCCTCCTTTAATTAACTTTGTAATGGCGCATTGCTTTGCGCACGGCGCTCCCGCAATGCTGCCCCCCTTTGCGATCCGCGGGGGCCCTTCCCCACTTCCTGCTCATATGGGGCGCGCCTTAAGAGGAATGACCGTGCCTCATGTATGATGCTGGTCATTCCTCTTATGCGCCGTTATCACACGTTGCCGATCGTGGCCACGATCACGGCCTTGATGGTGTGCATGCGGTTCTCGGCTTCGTCGAAGACCTTGGAGGCCGGGGACAGGAAAACGTCGTCGGTGACTTCGCGGATGTCATAGCCCAGCTTCATCTGCTCGGCGGCCATGGTGGTGTCGAAGTCATGGAAGGAAGGTAGGCAGTGCAGGAAGATGCAGTCCGCGTTGCCGGTGGCTTTCATGACGTCCTTGGTCACGCGGAACGGGGTCAGCAGCTTCACGCGCTCCGGGATCTTGTCTTCTTCGCCCATGGAGGCCCAGATGTCGGTGTACAGGGCGTCTGCACCTTTGAGCAGCTTGATGTCGTCGCCGTATTCCACTTTGGCGCCGGTCTCCTTCGCGACCTTCTTGCAGTACGCGACCACGTCCTTCGCGGGAGCGAGCTCCGCGGGGCCCCAGCCCACGTAGTGGATGCCGAGCTTCGCGCAGATGTACATCAGGCAGTAGGCGACGTTGTTGCGGGTATCGCCGCAGAAGACCAGTTTGCACTTGTTCAGCGGCTTCTTGGTGTTCTCCATCAGGGTCAGGATGTCGGCCAGCGCCTGGGTGGGATGGTCGACGTCGGTCAGGCCGTTCCACACGGGAACGCCGGCGTTCTTCGCAAGGCCTTCCACGACCGCCTGGTCGTAGCCGCGGTATTCGATGCCGTCATAGAAGCGGCCCAGCACCTTGGCGGTATCGGCCATGGTCTCTTTCTTGCCCATCTGGGAAGACTTGGAATCCAGGAAAGTCACGTTGGCGCCTTCGTCATACGCGGCCACTTCGAACGCGCAGCGGGTGCGGGTGGAAGTCTTTTCGAAAAGCAGCACGATGTTCTTGCCGGCCAGCAGCTGCGTGCGGATGCCGGCGCGCTTCTTGGACTTTAAGTCCGCGGCCAGATTCAGCATGTAACGGATCTCATCGGGGGTGAAATCTTTCAGCGTCAGAAAGTTGCGTCCCTTTAAATTGACGGGCATGGTAGGTTCCTCCTGAAGTATTTATTTTTCGTGACGCGGCGCGTCCTTTTTACGATTCCGATTATAACATAAATAAAAAAAAATGTGGGACATTTGGCACGGAAAAAATTGTATTTCGCGGCAATTCTGGCGGAGTTATTTTCCCGCGGGCAATTGATATTTCCCGGGTTTTCCTGTAAAATGCAATCAACGGGAGGTCCTGTGCCCGAAAACCTAAAAGGACAGGCTTTTTTATGCCGGATAAAACGGTTCTGCAAAGCTACGACCGCTCCAAGATCGACCGGAGCCGGCTGATCTCGCTGGATCTGGAAACGCTGGACGGACCCACGTTCCCCCTGCTTCATCAGGAGGCGCGCTTTCTGTACGTGCTGGGCGGGACGGGCGTGATCGAACTTCAGGGCAGGAGCTACGAGCTCAGGCCTGGGGCTTTGTTTACGATGCTTCCGTGGCAGGTCAGCAACGTGACGGCGGTATCGGAACCGCTGCGTTTCTATACCGTCATCTTCAACCTGCAGGTGTTCAACGAATTCTTCACCATGTTTCCGGAATCGGACGGGAAGGTGCCGGACTTCGTCGATACCGTGGCCCGGGACCCGATGTTTTACTGCAGCGAAGAGCAGCGGCGCTGGATGGAGGATTATTTCGAGCGCCTGAAGCGGGAAGTGGGACTGGAATCCTCCCTGCGGAAAGCGCAGCCCAAACCGCTGGCCTCGCTCGGCGCCATGACACTGCTCCTGTCGCTGGCGGTCCAGTCCGTGCGCTTCCGCGCGGCGGAGAAGAGGCCGCAGCAGACGGACAGCCGGGACCTGTCGGAAGTCCTGCGCTACATCTACAACCATACCGCGGACAAGCTGACGCTGGAGAGTCTCGCCCGCACCTTTTACGTCTCGGAGAGCACCCTGCGCAAACATATCCGGGACATGACCGGCCTGGGCTTTTACGACCTGCTCAACGAGATGCGCATGAGCAAAGTGTCCGGCTATCTGCTGTATACCAACATGACGCTGGAGGAGATCTCGGAAGCCGTCGGCTTCTGGGACGCTTCGCACATCTCCAAGGTCTTTTCCGAATACGCCGGGATGCCGGTGAGCGATTATCGCCGGACCTATCAGGCGAACAACACGCTGCTGCGCAAGGATGACGGACTGCTGGGCTGCCGGCTGTCCGAATACGTCGTGCGCCACTACAGCGAGGAGCTTTCGCCCAAGGCCGCAGCGGCCGCGTTCGGGATCAGCGTGCCGGAGATGAACCGGCTGCTGCTGATCCAGACGTCCCGGAATTTTGAGGATTACCTGAATTACGTGCGCGTCAGCCGCGCGGGCCAGATGCTGCTGGAGACCGACATGACGGTCACCGAGATCGCCGCGGCGGTGGGCTATGCCAACGTGAAGACCTTCAACCGGAATTTCTTCCGCTTCCACGTGGCGACCCCCACCAATTTCCGCCGCACGACGACCCTGCAGCCCGGCCGGCTGGGGAAGGAGGAGGAATGAGCGTTCCCCGCAAACTGGATAACGGAGGCATCACCGTCCCGGAGGGATTCACCGCCGGCGCGGTGTATGTGGGCGTGAAAAGCCATAAAAGCTACAAGCCGGACGTAGCCGTGCTTCTGTCCGACCGTCCCGCCGCCTGCGCGGCCCTGTTCACCACCAACCGTTTCTGCGCGGCGCCGGTGACGCTGGGCCGGAAACTGGCGGCAAAAGGCCGGATCCGCGGCATCGTGATCAATTCCGGCAACGCGAACGCGGGCACCGGCGAGGCGGGCATGAAAGCCGCGCAGGCCGTCCAGGCCTATGCCGAGGAACTGTTCGGCCTGGAGCCGGACAGCCTGCTGGTGAGCTCCACCGGCGTGATCGGCGAAGCCTTCCCGACGGAAAAAGTGAAGCGCGCGGTGGAACTGATCCGCCCGAAAATGTCGCGCGAGGAGGGATCGCAGGCCGCCTGGGCCATCATGACCACGGACCGCCACCGCAAGGAGGCCGCCTATGAACTGCCCCTGTCCGGCGGCACGGTTCGCGTCGGCGTCATGGCCAAGGGCAGCGGGATGATCCATCCCAACATGGCCACCACGCTGTGCTTCATCACCACGGACGCGGCCATGGACCCGGCCGATATGAAGATCATGCTGAAGAATGCCTGCGACGAGAGCTTCCACGCCCTGACCGTGGACGGCGACACCTCCACGAACGACAGCCTGATCATGCTGGCGAACGGCGCGTCCGGCGTCGCGGCCGCCTCCCCGGAGGACCGCGAGGCCATGCAGCTGCTGCTGGAGGAGATCCTGACCGACATCGCCCGCCAGATCGCCGCGGACGGCGAAGGCGCGCAGAAGACGCTCACCGTGCGGGTGAAAGGCCTGCCGGACAAGGAGGAGGCGCGCCGCATGGCGCGCGGCATCTGCCGCTCCAACGGCGTGAAGGTCGCCTTCGGCTACGGCACCCTGCCCGAAACGCTGATCCTGACCGCCGCCGGCGGGGAAGCCGCGGACAGCAGCCTGGATTTTTCCCTCGTGGAGAGCCGCATCGAGTGGGACGACGAAGACGCCTTCGTCCATCTGGATTTTCACAGCGGCCCCGGAGAAGCCGTCGCCTACGGCTGCGACCTGACCGGGGAATACGTGCACTTAAACGGAGATTACAGGACCTGACATGAATATTTACGTTGCCGCTTTTCTGTTTGCTTTCATCATCCTGCTGTACTGGGTCATCTCGGAGTTTTTCTCGATCCTGTTCCGCTTCACCGGGCTGCCCGCGGAGAAGTCCCGCTTTCAGGTCATCTCGCTGCTGACCGGCTGCGGCTTCACCACCCGGGAGAGCGAGATGTTCATCTCGTCCCGGCCGCGGCGGCGCATGGCCCGGATCACGATGCTGTTCGGCTACGTGTTCAACATCACGATCGTGTCCGCGCTGGTCAACATCTTCTTTTCCCTGAAGATATCGCAGGTGGGCGGCTATTTCGGCACCCTCCTGATCCTGCTGGCCGCCCTGTCCATCATCCTCGTCTTCATGCGCGTCCCGGCCGTGCACGCCTGGGGCGACCGGCTCTTAAAGCGCGTCGCGGACCGCATCATCGGCGGCGAACGCGCCAACCGGGTCATGCTGATCGATTACATCGGGCAGGGTTCGATCGCCCAGGTCGACCTGCACATCGTGCCGGAATCGCTGAAAGACGTCCCTCTTTCCCAAACCGGCCTGAAGCAGGACAACAATATCCTGGTCATGCTCGTCGAGGTGAGCGGCGGCAAAGCCGACCCGCCCACGGCGGATACCGTGTTCAAGGCGGAGGACCGGCTCACCGTCTTCGGCGATTACAATACGATCTGCCGGGTCTTCGAAGCCCGCGAACGCTTTGAGGACGAAGGGGAGGAAGCGGAGGAAACGCCGCAGAAGAAGCCGCAGAAGCCTCGGAAGATGTTCGAATAGGAACGGCGGAAACACCCGCGGAAAGAGAAGAGTTTTGACCATGAAGATCCTGTTGACCGGTTTTGAACCTTTCGGAGGCGAAAGCATCAATCCCTCCTGGGAAGCGGTGCGGCTCGTCCGGAACGTCCCGGAGGGCATGGACATCGTCCGGCTCCGCCTGCCCGTGACGTTTGCCGGAGCCCGGGAGAGCCTCCGGGCCGCCGCCCGGGAGCACCGGCCGGACGTCATCCTGAGCGTGGGCCAGGCCGGCGGCCGGGAAGGCATCAGCCTGGAACGCATCGCGGTCAACCTGATGGACGCCCGTATCCCGGACAACGCGGGCTTTCAGCCCGTGGACGAGCCGCTTTATGCGGACGGTCCCGCCGCGTATTTCTCTTCCCTGCCGCTGCGGCCCCTGCTGGCCGCCCTGCAGGAAGCGGAGATCCCGGCCTCCATTTCCAACACCGCCGGCCTGTACGTCTGCAACGCCGTGTTTTACGAAGCGGCGCGCCTTAAGGCACAGGGAAAAGTCCGCTTGGCCGGCTTTATCCACGTCCCGTATCTGCCCGGACAGGCGGCGGAAAAAGACGCGCCGTCCCTGCCTTTGGACCGGATGGTCCGGGCGCTCGAAATCGTTTTCGAAAATCTTGGCCGAAAAGGCTGAAAATCTGTAAAAAATTGCGGAACCCCGCGCAATTCCCTCATTTTTATTGTAGATTTTTCCGCAGAATATGCTATAATACCATGCGGCGGGCGCACATCCCCGCCTCCCCATCGGTTCTGGAGCGAAAAACCAACATTTTTCCATGTGTTGGAGGTTATTTTATTTCCGGGTTTTTCCGGATCGCGGCAGAATTCAAAAAGGATATTATTGTAGAGGAGGTTCTCCATGTTAAACAAGAAGACCGTAGATCAGATGGACATCAAGGGCAAGCGGATCCTGGTCCGCTGCGACTTCAACGTCCCGCTGAAAGAAGGCAAGATCACTGACGACACCCGTATCCGGGCCGCCCTGCCCACCATCCAGAAGCTCACCAGAGACGGCGGCAGGGTCATTTTATGTTCTCACCTGGGCAAAGTCAAAAACGGCCCGAACCCCGGCGAATCCCTGGCGGCCGTGGCGGTCCGCCTGAGCGAACTGCTGGGCAAGCCCGTGAAGTTCGTGGACGATGACAACGTGACCGGCGCTGCGGCCGACGAAGCCGTCGCGGCCATGCAGGACGGCGACGTGGTCCTGTTGCAGAACACCCGTTTCCGGGGCTCCGAAGAGACCAAGAACGGCGAAGGCTTCAGCAAGGAACTGGCCGATCTGGCGGATTCCTTCGTCTGCGATGCGTTCGGTTCCGCGCACCGCGCCCACGCTTCCGTGGTCGGCGTGACCGAATTCATCCGCGCCAAAGGCGGCGACTGCGCCGTCGGCTACCTGATGGAGAAGGAGATCGCCTTCCTGGGCAACGCCGTGGACAACCCCGAGCGTCCTTTCGTCGCCATCCTGGGCGGCGCCAAGATCGCCGACAAGCTGAACGTCATCTCCAACCTGCTGGAGAAGTGCGATACCCTGATCATCGGCGGCGGCATGGCCTACACCTTCATCAAGGCGCAGGGCTATGAGATCGGCAAGTCCCTGCTGGACGAGACCAAGATCGACTACTGCCGCGACATGATCGAAAAGGCGAAGAAGCTGGGCAAGAAGCTCCTGCTTCCCGTGGACGCCGTGACGACCGAAGCGTTCCCGGAACCCATCGACGCGCCGGTGGAGACCAAGGTGGTCGACATCACCGCCATCCCGGCGGACCGCATGGGCATGGACATCGGCCCGAAGACCGTCAAGCTGTTCAGCGAAGCCATCGCGACGGCGAAGACCGTGGTCTGGAACGGCCCCATGGGCGTGTTTGAAAATCCCCAGCTGGCGGAAGGCACCCGCGCCGTGGCGAAGGCCATGGCCGATACCGGCGCCGTGACCATCATCGGCGGCGGCGACTCCGCGGCGGCCGTGAACCAGCTCGGCTTTGCGGCTCAGATGAGCCATATCTCCACGGGCGGCGGCGCCTCCCTGGAATTCCTGGAAGGAAAGGAGCTGCCCGGCGTGGCGGCGGTGGACGATGCGCGCCCCTTTCGTTCCGGCCTGGTGACAGGCAATTGGAAAATGAACAAGACCCCTTCGGAAACGAAGGCGTTTATTGAAGAGATCGCTCCCCTGGTAGCGGACGCCGCCTGCGAAGTCGCGTTCTGCGTCCCCGCCATCGACATCCCGGCGGCGGTGGAAGCGGCGGCCGGCACGAACATCGGCATTGGCGCCGAAAACATGTACTTTGAGGAAAAAGGCGCTTTCACGGGCGAGATCTCCGCGGACATGCTGACCGACGCCGGCGCGAAATACGTCATCCTGGGCCATTCCGAACGCCGCCAGTACTTCGGCGAGACCGATGAAGGCGTGAACCGGAAGACCAAAAAGGCCCTGGAGCACGGCCTGACCCCGATCGTCTGCTGCGGCGAAACGCTGGAGCAGCGGCAGGCGGGCATCACTTTAAGCTGGATCCGCGGCCAGATCACCGGCGCCTACGAAGGCATCCCCGCGGCCGACGTGCCGAAGACGGTCATCGCCTACGAGCCCATCTGGGCCATCGGCACCGGCGTGGTCGCCACCACGGAACAGGCCCAGGAAGCCTGCGGCGCCATCCGCGCCTTGCTGGCGGAACTGTACGATGAGAACACGGCGGAAGCCACCCGCATCCTGTACGGCGGCTCCGTAGCCCCGAACAATGCCAAGGCACTGTTCGAACAGAAGGACATCGACGGCGGCCTGGTGGGCGGCGCCAGCCTGAAACTGGATTTCGTGAAGGTGGTGAAGCCCGAATGAAGAGACCTACCGTACTGATGATCCTGGACGGCTTCGGCCTGACCGAGGAAGTCCGGGGCAACGCCGTGAGAGCGGCGCACAAACCCAACATCGACGCGCTGATGCAGAACTGCCCGTTCGTGGAAGGCCAGGCCAGCGGCCTGTTCGTGGGCCTGCCGGACGGCCAGATGGGCAACTCCGAAGTCGGCCACATGAACATGGGCGCCGGCCGGATCGTCTATCAGGACCTGACCCGCATCACCAAAGCCATCGAGGACGGCGATTTCTTTGAGAATCCCGCCCTGCTCGCGGCCATCTACACGGCCAAGGCCCGCGGCACCACGCTGCACCTGATGGGCCTGCTGTCGGACGGCGGCGTGCACAGCCACACCACCCACCTGTATGCCCTGCTGGAGCTCGCGAAGCGCTGCGGCCTGGACAACGTGGTGGTCCACTGCTTCATGGACGGCCGCGACACGCCGCCCACCTCCGGCAAGGGATTCCTGGCGGAGCTGCAGCAGAAGATCGATGAGATCGGCGTGGGCTACATCGGCTCCGTCATGGGCCGCTACTACGCGATGGACCGCGACAAGCGCTGGGACCGTCTGGAAAAGGCCTACCGCGCCCTGACCGACGGCGAAGGCACCGTGTGCGAGGACCCCGTGGCCGGCATCCAGGCTTCCTATGACGCCGGCGTCACGGATGAATTCGTGGAGCCCATCGTCATCGCGAAGAACGGCATCGTGACGCCCCGCATCATGGACGGCGACAGCATCATCTTCTTCAACTTCCGCCCGGACCGCGCCCGCGAGATGTCCCGCGCGCTGCTGGACGAAGCCTTCGACGGCTTTGAACGCGTGCAGCCCAAGGACCTGACCTATGTCTTCTTCACGGACTATGACCACACCATCCCGCACCGCATCGTGGCGTTCCACAAGCAGTCCCTGGCCAACACGTTCGGCGAATACCTGAGCAGCCTGGGCCTCACGCAGCTGCGCCTGGCGGAGACGGAAAAATACGCCCACGTCACGTTCTTCTTCAACGGCGGCGTCGAGGAGCCCAACCCCGGCGAGGACCGCATCCTGGTCCCGTCCCCGAAAGTGGCGACCTACGACCTGCAGCCGGAGATGAGCGCGTACCAGGTGGCGGACGAACTGGTGAAGGCGATCCGCAGCGATAAGTATGACGTGATCATCATCAACTTCGCCAACTCCGACATGGTGGGCCACACCGGCGTCTTTGACGCGGCGGTCAAGGCCATCGAAGCCGTGGACGAGTGCGTCGGCAAGGCGGTCGAAGCCTTAAAGGAAGTGGACGGCCAGATGTTCCTCTGCGCGGACCACGGCAACTCCGACGAGATGATCGACTTAAAGACCGGCGCCCCCATGACGGCCCACAGCACCAACCCCGTTCCCTTCATCCTGGTGAACGCGGGCGAAGGCCTGGGCCTGAAGGAAGGCGGCCGCCTCTGCGACATCGTCCCCACCCTGCTGGACCTGATGGGCATCCCCCAGCCCCCCGAGATGACCGGCGTCAGCCTGCTCACCCGGAAATAATTCTCAGTCATTGGGGCGGCGCTCCCGCCGCCCGCTAAATAAATAACCATGAGGTGACATTATGCACGAATATCTGGAAATCGAAAAAGTCATCGCCCGCGAGATCGTGGACTCCCGCGGCAACCCCACCGTGGAAGCCGAAGTCATCCTGACTGACGGCACCGTAGGCCGCGGCGCCTCCCCCAGCGGCGCCTCCACCGGCGAATTCGAAGCGCTCGAACTGCGTGACGGCGACAAGAGCCGCTACCTGGGCAAGGGCGTGCTGACCGCCGTGAAGAACGTCAACGAGATCATCGCCCCCGCCCTGATCGGCATGGACGCCTCCGACATCTACGCCGTGGATAAGGTGATGCTGGACCTGGACGGCACCAAGGACAAGTCCAAACTGGGCGCCAACGCCATCCTGGCCGTTTCCATCGCTGCCGCCCGCGCGGCCGCCATTTCCCTGGACATCCCGCTGTACCGCTTCCTGGGCGGCCTGGGCGCCAACAACCTGCCCGTTCCCATGATGAACATCCTGAACGGCGGCGCGCACGCGGACTCCTCCGTGGATACGCAGGAATTCATGATCATGCCCGTAGGCGCCTGCTGCTTCCGGGAAGGCCTGCGCCAGTGCGCGGAAGTGTTCCACACCTTAAAGAAGCTCCTGAAGGCCATGGGCGACGTGACCGCCGTCGGCGATGAGGGCGGCTACGCCCCCAGCAGCTTAAAGGGCGACGAGGATGCTCTGGACCTGATCATCAAGGCCATCGAGACCGCCGGCTACAAGCCCGGCAAGGACTTCGTCCTGGCCATGGACGCCGCCGCTTCCGAATGGAAGAGCGAAAAGGGCAAAGGCTTCTATCATCAGCCGAAGTCCGGCCGCGACTTCACCACCGACGAACTGATCGAGCACTGGGCCGGCCTGGTAGCCAAGTACCCCATCTACTCCATCGAAGACGGTCTGGATGAAGAGGACTGGGAAGGCTGGAAGAAGATGACCAAGAAGCTGGGCAAGAAGGTCCAGCTGGTGGGCGACGACCTGTTCGTGACCAACACCGAGCGTCTGGCGAAGGGCATCAAGATGGGCTGCGCCAACTCCATCCTGATCAAGCTGAACCAGATCGGTTCCGTGTCCGAGACCCTGGAAGCCATCAAGATGGCTCACAAGGCCGGCTACACCGCCGTGACCTCCCACCGCTCCGGCGAGACCGAGGACACCACCATCGCCGACCTGGCCGTGGCCTTAAACACCTGCCAGATCAAGACCGGTGCTCCTTCCCGTTCCGAACGCGTGGCCAAGTACAATCAGCTGATCCGCATTGAAGAGCAGCTGGGCGACTCCGCCGTATATCCGGGCCTGAAGGCTTTCAACTTCAAATAATTTCAGCGTGTGACTGACAGGACGGGCCGATGATGAATCGGCCCGTTTTTGGATAATGACCATGGACGATCCGACCGCCGTCCTCCGCCATCTGACGGATATTTACCGCAGGGCGGAGAAACTGAATACCTATCAATACTCCGCCTTTCTGACACCGGCGGAGCAGGACGCCTTCCGGAAAAACCTTCCGAAAGGCACGCTGCCTTTTGCCTTTGACGGCGGCTTCCCGGAAGCCGAACGCCGCATCCTGGTGTGCGGGGACGAAGAGATCTTCGGATACCCGCCGGAGCCCCCTCTTGCGGTCCTGTCCATCGCACCCGCCCATGAAAAATTCGCGGAGGACCTGACCCACCGCGACTTTCTCGGCGCGCTGATGAGCCTCGGGATCGAACGGGCGCAGCTGGGCGACATCGTGATCCGGGACGGGACGGCGTATCTGATCTGTCTGGAGCCCATCGGCGGATACATCGCCGGCAGCCTGAGCTCCGTGCGGCGGACGGCCGTTCAGGTCCGCCGGGAAGACGGTCCGGTCCCGGCCCTTGAGCCCAGGCTGCAGGAACTTGCTCTGAACGTGGCTTCGGAACGCCTGGACGCCGTCGTCGCCGCCTTCTGCCGCCTGGCCCGCGGCAAGGCCGACCAACTCTTCGCCGCGGAAAAGGTCTTCGTCAACGGTCTGCCCGTCACGGACCGCTCCCGCCGCCTGAAAGAGGGCGACCGCTTTTCCGTCCGCGGCTTCGGCAAAGCCATCTACGACGGCATCGGCACCGAAACAAAAAAAGGCCGGCTGTACGTCCGCATCCGGAAATTCTGACAAAGGGACGGGATCTGCGAACATTCTGATCCGCTTTATCTTGTCGCACATCAAAAGCATGAACTTCAGGTCAGAAGAGAATAATAAGACTGCTGCTTAACGGGTCCCTTCCTCAGAATCGTTGTTTTTTCCGGCGGGAGATGCTAGACTGATGCCGGCATTATGACGGGAGGCCCCGGGAGCTGTTTTTCGGAAATGTTGGCAGTATGACTCCCGTTTTGTAAACAGAAAGGTCATCCATGGATATCGTTCAAAAACTCAGCGCGGAGTTTTCCCTGAAGCAGGAACACGCCGACAACATCATCCGTCTGCTGGACGAAGGGAACACCGTCCCCTTCATCGCCCGCTACCGCAAGGAAATGCACGGCTCCTGCGACGACCAGGTGCTCCGTGAATTCGGAGAACGCCTGCAGTACCTGCGCAATCTGGAGAAGAAGAAGGAAGACTGCGCGGCCGCGATCGCGGAGCAGGGCAAGCTCACGCCGGAACTGAAGGCCGCCCTGGATGCCGCGGAGACGCTGGCGGCCCTGGAGGATCTTTACCGGCCGTATAAGCAGAAGAAGCGGACGCGGGCCATGATCGCGCGGGAAAGAGGCCTGGAGCCCCTGGCGCTGGCGCTGCTGGCCCAGGAGCCGGGAGGCGCGGCCCTGGAAGCCCTGGCGGCGGCTTATGTCGATCCCGCGAAGGTCGTCCCGGATGCGGCGGCCGCTCTGGCCGGCGCTTCGGACATCCTGGCGGAGATCATGGCGGACGACGCGGCCGTGCGGAGAGGCTTAAAGCAGCTGATCGCCCGCGAAGGCCTGATCGCCTCCTCCGCCCGCACGGAGGAGGATACCGTCTACCGCCTCTATTACGACTACACCGAGCCGGTCTCCAAGATCCCGCCCCACCGCATTCTCGCGATCAACCGGGGCGAGCGGGAGGAGATCCTGAAGGTTGGCGTGGAGGTGGACGAAGAGAAGGCCCTGGGCGTGTTCCGCAGCCTCTACGTGAAGCCGGACAGCCCGTACCGGGCCTTCCTGGAAGGCGTGCTGACCGACAGCTTCCGCCGCCTGGTCTTTCCCTCCGTGGAGCGGGAGACCCGCCGGGACCTGACGGAAAAAGCGGAAGAGCAGGCCATCAAAATGTTCGGCACGAATTTGAAGCCCCTGCTGCTGCAGCCGCCTGTCAAGGGCAAACGTGTGCTGGCGGTGGACCCGGCCTACCGCACCGGCTGCAAGCTGGCCGTGGTGGATGAAAACGGCAAACTGCTGGATACCGGTGTGATCTATCCCACGCCGCCGCAGAGCAAAACGGAGGAATCGGCCGCCGCGCTGCGCCGGCTGATCGATAAGCATCACGTGGACTGCATCTCCATCGGGAACGGCACCGCGTCCAAAGAGGCGGAGATCTTCGTGGCGGATACCATCCGGCCTTACCGGGGCCGGGTGTCTTACATGGTGGTGAACGAGGCCGGGGCTTCGGTCTATTCCGCGTCGAAACTGGGGGCCCAGGAATTCCCGCAGCTGGACGTGTCGCTGCGCTCCGCGGTGTCCATTGCCAGACGGCTGCAGGACCCGCTGTCCGAGCTGGTGAAGATCGATCCGCAGAGCATCGGCGTGGGCCAGTACCAGCATGACGTCCCCCAGAACCGCCTGAAAGAATCGCTGCAGGGCGTGGTGGAGGACTGCGTGAACGCGGTGGGCGTGGACCTTAATACTGCCTCGCCGTCCGTGCTGCAGTATATTGCGGGCATCAGCGCCGCCGTGGCCAAAAACATCGTGGCGTACCGGGAGGAGAACGGTGCTTTCACGGCCCGCTCCCAGCTGAAGAAGGTCAAGGGCCTGGGCCCCAAAGCCTTTGAGCAGTGTGCGGGTTTCCTGCGCATCTCCGGCGGAAAGGAACCGCTGGACAACACCGGCGTCCACCCGGAATCCTATGAGGCGGCTGCCAGACTGCTGTCTCTCATCAGCGAGGAGCGGCGCGACCTGCGGAAAGGCGTGTCCGGCCTGGACCATGCGGTGAAGCGTGCCGGCGCGGAAAAGCTGGCCGCCTACTGCGGCGTGGGCGTCCCCACCCTGCTGGACATGGCCCAGGAACTGGCCAAGCCCGGCCGCGACATCCGTGACGCCCTGCCCCCGCCCTTTCTGCGCACGGACGTCCTTGGCCTGGAGGACTTAAAGCCCGGCATGGTCCTCACCGGCACCGTCCGCAACGTGATCGACTTCGGCGCCTTCGTGGATATCGGCGTCCATCAGGACGGCCTGGTCCACATCTCCCAGCTCACGGACCGCTACATCAGGCATCCGTCGGAGGTCGTCAAGGTCGGCGACGTGGTGGAGGTGAAGGTCCTGGAGGTGGATGCGGCGAAGAAGCGCATCTCCCTCAGCATGAAACTGTAGGTAAAAAAACATGGATAACAGATTCATTTCCCATGATCTGACCGAAGCGGAAGCGATCCGGGAGGCCGGCAGGGCCCTGCTTCAGAGCCGGGACCCCGAGGAGCGGGACCGGGGGTTTGAATACGTTCTTAGGGCGTATCAGGCCGGCGATGCGGAGGCCGCCTATCTGATCGGCCGCATGGCTTACGACGGTCTCATTGAGCCGGAAGAGGGCGACGCGGAGGAAGGCGGCATCAGCGCGCTCCGCATGGCTGCCATGCAGGGCCACCTCCAGGCCCGCGCGCTGCTCAACGTCTGGTGTCGGGAACGGAACGGCCGTCCGGCCGCTCAGAAAGGCCTGCCGCCTTCCGGTCCTTTGAGAGATTTTGATGGAAACCCGGTCCGCATAGACCGGAAAGGAATCCGGACTCCGATCGACGCCGTCCTGGCATATTCGGCCGGCCTCAACCGCCTGACGCTGAGCGCCAACCTGGCTTTCCTTTACTCGGACGGGGACGTTCCGGACCCGGCCTTGTTCGAACAGGCCGTCATGAACGGCTTCCGGGACTGGGAAGGCGACTATCTTGTCTTCGGCGATCAGCCTCTGCGCGTCACGGTGGAACTGACCGCGGAAAACCGCCTGTGGGACAACATTTTCATCATCCCTCTGACCGAAGAAGACGCGGCCGGCCTGCAGAAAAGAGCCGGCGCGCAAGCCGCCGCCATCGCGGAGAAACGCTCCTTTGCCGTGTCAGGCTTCCGGAAATGGTCCGTCCATTCCCGCAAACTCATTTTTATCCAGAGCGAAAACGGCCGCTTCGATGATCCCGAAGAGATCCGCCGCATCGCCAGACATGAATTCGGCCATGCCCTGGGCCTGGGCGACCTCTATGAAGAGCAGTCCGCCCGCCGCGCCGGCGTCCCGAAGGGCACATATAAAGAACTGGACGGCTACCACCTGTTCGACCGCTTTTACGACCTGGTCATGTGCAGCGGCAGCGGCCCGGTCAGCAACAACGACATCGAAATGGTGGTCCTGGCTTTCCGGGAGAATGAAATGCAGCTGTACCAGCCCCAGGACGGCAAGGGAAAAGCATCGGAAGCATTGGGAAGAGGAAACTGACAGAACCCCCCGCCGGATCGTGACGGAACCGGCGGGGATTTTCATCGGCATAAAGCAGGAACACCGCAGACCGGCTTGCTGTAATCCGGTCTGCGGTGCTCCCTTTTTTATAGCTTGCTATGAGGTTTTAGAAATCCACTTCAGTGTCGTAGTAGCAGCACTTGAGCAGCTTTTCCATTTCTTCCTGGCTCGGCTGACGGGGGTTGGATCCGGTGCAGGCGTCTTCCAGGGCGCGGGCCGCGATGCCGGGCAGTCTTTCCAGGAATACTTCTTCCGGAACGAAGCCCTGCTCGGTCGGATAGCTGTCCTTGCCGTAATGGCCGATGCAGTGAGGGATGTTCAGGTCGTCGTTCATCTTGCGCAGATAGGCGATCAGCAGGGCGACCTTCTCATCGTCGTCCTTGCCGCCCAGGTGCATGTAGTCCGCGATCACGCCGTAGCGCTTCTTCGCGGTCTCATCCTTGGCGTTGAAGGCGATGACCTTCGGCAGGTACATGGCATTGGCCGCGCCGTGGATGATGTGAGCCCCGAAATCGGCAAAGACAGCGCCGGTCTTGTGGGCCATGGAATGAACGATGCCCAGCAGCGCGTTGGAGAAGGCCATGCCGGCCAGGCACTGCGCGTTGTGCATGCGGTCGCGGGCCGCCATGTCGCCATTGTAGGAATCGACCAGGTCGGCCTGGATCATTTCGATGGCGTGGATGGCCAGCGGATCGGTGTAATCGCAGTTCGCAGTGGAAACGTACGCTTCGATCGCATGGGTCATGGCGTCCATGCCGGTATGGGCGACCAGCTTCTTGGGCATGGTCTCGGCCAGCTCGGGGTCGACGATGGCCACGTCAGGGGTGATCTCGAAGTCGGCGATCGGGTACTTGGTGCCGCGGGCGTAGTCGGTGATGATGGAGAAGGCCGTGACTTCAGTCGCGGTGCCGGAGGTCGAGGAGATCGCGCAGAAATGCGCTTTATGGCGAAGTTCGGGGATCCCGAAGATCTTGCACATGTCTTCGAAGGTGCAGTCCGGATATTCATATTTGATCCACATGGCCTTGGCCGCGTCGATGGGCGAGCCGCCGCCGATCGCAACGATCCAGTCGGGCTCGAACTCCAGCATCACTTCGGCGCCTCTCATGACGGTCTCAACGGAGGGGTCGGATTCAATGCCTTCAAAGATCCTGACTTCCATGCCGGCTTCTTCCAGATATTTCTGAGCGCGGTCCAGGAAGCCGCCCCGCTTCATGGAGCCGCCGCCGACGCAGATGATGGCCTTTTTGCCTTTGAAGGTCTTCAGGGTCTCCAGGGCGCCCTTACCATGATAGATGTCTCTCGGTAACGTAAAACGTGCCATAAGGTTCCTCCTTTATTGTGATAAAATATCATATTCTATATATCACAAATTTCTTCAATGTTCAAGGATGAGCGGCGGAATGCATGACAGAAACCGTCAATTCTCTCCGTAAACGCGGAAGATCGCTTCCAGGATCATCAGGCCGTGATCGGCTGCCAGCCCCTCCGCCTCATAGCCGGTATACCGGAATTCCCAAAGCCGGCCGTTTCCCTGGCGGCGGCGGACTGCCTGAGCGGAAAGCAGCAATTCGCCAGACCGCAGGGCGAGCCGGAGACGGCTGACGCCTTCCTCCAGCGGGGTCTCCTCCAGCGACCAGGAAAACCAGCGGGCGTCTGCGGCGTCGTCCCCGGCTTTGGCCGCCGGCTTTTCCGCCAGCTTGGCTGCGTAAAGCGTCGTGATGACCCGCCAGCGCGGGTCACGGTCCCAGGCACCGAAGGTCTTTACCTGCACGAGCGGAACGTCCCGCACACCGGTCTCTTCCCGCAGTTCGCGGGCGGCCGCTGTCTCCAGGTCCTCGCGCAGCTCCACGAACCCGCCGGGCAGCGCAAAACAGCCGATATTCGGGTGTCCGCCCCGCCGGATCAGCAGAAGCTCCCGGCCGGCAAACACGGCGATATCCACCGTATTGCTTGGACAGTCGTATTTCTTGGGATCGTACGCCTCCAGAAATTCCTCCAGTGTTTTGCCTTTTCCGTCCCGCTCTCCCGTGCCCAGGAAGGCGGAATTGTTCTGTAAATAGCTCATGGTTCTCCTTTTCGGAACAGTATTATTTTCAGAAGAGTCCAGGTCACGGTCACTCAGATATCAGGACCGGGATCCTCACGTCCCGCTCATCCGCCGGGATCTCATCACAGAGCATGCGAGAGAAACAGAGGCAGACCGCGTGCTCCGCTCCGTTCGACAGAAACCGGTCATAATATCCCGCCCCGTGGCCCAGGCGCCGGCCGTCTTTGGATGCGGCGAGGCACGGCACGAGGATCAGATCCAGCTCTTCCGCCGTTCTGGTCTCCGTGATGTCCTCCGGCTCGGGGATCCCGAACGCGCCGGGCTTCAGGCCGGACAGATCCCGGATGCGGACGGCCAGCATTTCGGTGCGGCTGACGCATTTGGGAACGTAAACTTCCTTGCCGTCCGCCAGCGCCTGCGCCAGGATGCGGTCCGTGGCGGGCTCGCCGGGCAGGGAGAGATAGAGGAAGATGCTCCGCGCGCCGCGGTAGGCTGCGGAGGCAAGGACGAGGTCCTGGATACGGGCGGAGGCGGCGCGCAGATAATCCGCCGGGAGAGCGGCCTGTTTCAGGCGCATGGCGCGGCGGAGAGCGGTTTTGGCGGATGTGATGTCGGATGAAGCCATAAACGTTGGTTGGCGGCGGCCGACGGCCGTCCTGCGGACATGGCGGCTGACGGCGCTCCTACGGGATCAGTTCCAGGCCTTCCAGGGACGGCGTCACCATCATGGAATAATTGGTATGATAGATCACCATCCCGGGCTTGTATGCACCGGGTTTTTTGATCTCCTTGCGGCGGGTGTAGTCGACTTCCACTTTTCCGCCGCGGGGAGCGGAAGAGTACCAGGCGGCGAGGGCGGCGGCCTGTTCGAAGCCGCGGTCGGTGAGCTCGCGGCCGCCGGTCCTGACGATGACGTGGGAGCCGGCGATGCCCTTCGCGTGGAACCACCAGTCGCCGCCGGAGGCGAGTTCGAAGGTGACGGTCTCGTTCTGCAGGTTGTTCTTGCCGGCGAAGAATTCGAAGCCCTCGTCGGAGACGTAGTGCAGCGGGGCGCTTTTGGCGGGGCGGGCGGCACCTTTTTTGGCGGCGCTCTGGCGGGCGCGGATGTAGCCGCCGGCGGTGAGTTCCTGCTTGATGACGGCCAGGTCGGCTTCGGTCTCCGCCATGTTCAGGGCGTGCTCCACGCTGCGGAGATATTCCAGCTCCTGATCGGTCTCCGCCATCTGGACCTGTGTGGCCTCATAGGTGCGCTTGAGCTTCTGATAGCGTTCGAAATATTTCGCGGCGTTCTCCTGGGGGGAGAGCGTATCGTCCAGCGGGATCGCGATCTCCGCGTCGCCGTCGTAATAATTCCGGGCGATGAGCTGCTTCGCGCCGGGCTCCACGCCGTAGCCGAAGCTCTGGATCAGCTCGCCCCAGAGTTTGAATTTATCACGTTTTTCCGCATCCTTCAGCTGCCTGACCATCAGGTCGCGCTTGCGGGAATCGCGCTCCATGGTCTGGGTGACCAGATGGCGCAGTTCCGCGGACCGCTGTTTGATGCGCGAGGCGGCGTTGCGCTCCGAATAATAGGTAAAGAGCAGTTCGCTCATGCTGTCGAACGGGACGGCCTCCTCCTGCGCGTACAGCGCGAGCGGGAACGCGGAGAATTCCACGGCCTGCTCGCCGTGATAATAGATCCGCGGGGCGAAATCGTGCTCCTGCAGCCGCGTGATGAGGCGCTCCAGCGCCGTCCGCAGCCGCTCCTTTTCCGCCTCCGTCAGCGCAGCCGCGCTCTCCGAACCGTCCAGCCCGGCCTGCAGGATGAGTTCCCGCGCCATCTGCGGACTGATCCCGGTCAGGAGCCCGCCCAGCGCCTTCTCCGCCGGCCCGGGCCACGCGGCCAGGCGGAGCCAGAAAGAACCGTCCCCGATGGCGCCGAGCGGCAGTTTGTCCTGCGTGTTCGGGATGAAATACGGGCGGCCGGGGAGGACTTCGCGCACGCTGCTGGTGCCGGAGCCGATGCGGCGGATGGCGTCGCAGATGACGTCCCCGCTGTCGCAGAGGATCAGGTTGCTGTGCTTGCCCATGATCTCCAGGATCAGCACGTGCCGGCACGGGTCGCCCAGCTCGTCCAGATGCTCCGCCTCCAGACGGATCACGCGCTCCAGTCCCGGCTGCGTGACCGAGATCACCCGCGCCCCGGACAGATGCTTCCGGATCAGCATCAGAAACGCCGGCGCCTGCGGCGGCCCCGACAGGTTTTTATCCGTGATGTATGCCAGCGGCAGCGACGGATTGGCCGACAGCAGCAGTTTCACTGTCTCTTCCCGTGTCTTGATGTGCAGTAAAAGCGCGTCCCGCTCGGGCTGCACGATCTTGCTGATCCGCCCGCCGGTGAGGCGCTCGTTCAGCTCATATGTTAACGCAGCAATGCTGATCCCGTCCAAAGCCATGACAAACTCCTGAAAACGAATATGCCGTGCGCCGGCCAGTACGTCATGCGGCCGGCATCACTTCAAATATAATGACTGCCCGCCCATTTATCAATATGTTTTTGCCGAATCGACCGTCCTGAAGCCCCGATTTCAGGGCCGCCGCAACAGACATGCCCCCGGAAACTGAGCGGAAAACATGCGGAACGACACGGGATCTGACGGGGTCCGACCTGGAATAAAGCGAGCGGGGAGACAATACTTTTCGACGCCCCTCGGGTTTCGGGGCGGAGAAAAGTTTTCGTCGAAACCGCGGGCGGGGAATGCTATGCGGCCTCAGACTTCAGAACGGAGAAAAGTTTTCGTCGAAACCGCGAGCGGAGGAACGGCAATTAGCCCCGGTCCCCTACTTTCTCCTTGACTTTCTCCCTGATTCATCTATAATATATACGGTATATTTTGTACACCCTAATATTTCTTTGCTTATACGGCAAAAGGAGGAATAACACTATGGCGAGACCGAGAAAAACAATGGACGGTAACACCGCAGCTTCCCACGTATCGTATGCGTTTACGGACGTCGCTGCCATTTACCCCATTACCCCGTCTTCCCCGATGGCCGAGGTAGCCGATACCTGGGCCACGGAAGGCAGAAAGAACCTGTTCGGACAGGAAGTCAAGATCATGGAAATGCAGTCCGAAGCCGGCGCGGCCGGTGCCGTGCACGGATCCTTAACGTCCGGCGCCCTGACCACCACCTACACCGCTTCCCAGGGCCTGCTGCTGATGATCCCCAACATGTATAAGATCGCCGGCGAAATGCTGCCCTGCGTGATCGACGTTTCCGCCCGTACGGTCGCGTCCCACGCGCTCTGCATCTTCGGCGACCACTCCGACGTTTACGCCTGCCGCCAGACCGGTTTTGCCATGCTCTGCGAATCCAACGTGCAGGAAGTCATGGACCTGACCGCCGTGGCGCATCTGTCCGCCATCCAGGGCCGCGTGCCGGTGCTGAATTTCTTCGACGGCTTCCGCACTTCCCACGAACTGCAGAAGATCGAAGTCTGGGATTACAAAGACCTGGCCGACATGCTTGATTGGGATGCGGTCCAGGCGTTCCGCAACAGCGCCCTGAACCCCGAGCACCCCTGCCAGCTGGGCTCCGCGCAGAACCCCGACATCTTCTTCCAGGCCCGTGAGGCTTCCAACCGCGCGTATGACGCGTTCCCGGCCATCGTGGAAGAAAACATGAACAAAGTCAACGCTAAGCTCGGCACGGACTATAAGCTGTTCAACTACTACGGCGCGCCCGATGCGGAACACATCATCATCGCCATGGGCTCCGTCTGCGACACCATCGACGAGACCATCGACTACCTGCTGAAGGCCGGCGAGAAGGTCGGCGTCGTGAAAGTCCGCCTGTACCGTCCTTTCAGCCCGAAGCACCTGCTGGCCGCCATCCCGGAGACCGTCAGGACCATCAGCGTTCTGGACCGGACCAAGGAACCCGGCGCGGTCGGCGAGCCTCTGTACATCGACGTGGCGACCGCCCTGCGCGGCACGAAGTTCCATGACGTGAAGATCCTGCACGGCCGCTACGGCCTGGGCTCCAAGGACACCACGCCCGGCCAGATCGTGGCGGTGTACCGCAACACGGACAAGGAAGAGTTCACCATCGGCATCGAAGACGACGTGACCGGCCTGTCCCTGCCCGTCGTGGAAGATCCCAACACCCAGCCGGAATCCACCATTTCCTGCAAGTTCTGGGGCCTGGGCGCCGACGGCACCGTGGGCGCGAACAAAAACTCCATCAAGATCATCGGCGACCACACGGATATGTACGTGCAGGCTTACTTCGAGTATGACTCCAAGAAGTCCGGCGGCCTGACCATTTCGCACCTGCGCTTCGGCCACGCCCCGATCCGCTCCACCTACTTCATCAACAAGGCGAACTTCGTCGCCTGCCACAACCCGTCCTACGTACGCAAGTACAACATGGTCCAGGAAGTGGTGGACGGCGGCAGCTTCCTGCTGAACTGCCCGTGGGATCTGGCGGGTCTGGAAGAGCATCTGCCCGGCCAGATGAAGCGCTACATCGCGGAGCATAACATCAACCTGTACACCATCGACGCCATCAAGCTGGGCCAGGAGATCGGTCTGGGCGGCCGCGTGAACACCATCCTGCAGGCGGCGTTCTTCGTGATCTCCGGCGTCATTCCGAAAGAAGACGCCATCCGCTACATGAAGGATGCGGCCACCAAGTCCTACCTGAAGAAGGGCGAGGACGTGGTGAAGATGAACCACGACGGCATCGACGCCGGCGCCGGCGCGTTCCACAAAGTGGAAGTGCCCGCCTCCTGGAAGGATGCCGAGGATGAGCCGCTGTTCGAACTGGCCACCGGCACCCGCGCCGACGTGGTCAGCTTCGTCAACGCCGTCCAGAAGCCCATCAATGCGCACGAAGGCCAGAACCTGCCCGTTTCCACGTTCCTGGCGTACGCCAACGGCTCGACCCCGTCCGGCGCTTCCGCTTTCGAAAAGCGCGGCGTGGCCGTGAACATCCCCGTGTGGGACGTCACCAAGTGCATCCAGTGCAACTTCTGCTCCTACGTCTGCCCGCACGCGGTCATCCGCCCGGTGGCCCTGAACGAAGAGGACGTGAAGAACGCGCCGGAAGGCATGCCGATGAAGGATCTGATGGGCATGCCCGGCTACAAGTTCTCCGTGACCGTGTCCGCCCTGGACTGCATGGGCTGCGGCTCCTGCGTGAACGTCTGCCCGGCGCCCGGCAAGGCCATCGCCATGCTTCCGCTGGACGAGCACCGCGAAACCCAGAAGTACTTCGACTTCGCCGTCTCGCTGCCTGAGAAGCCCGAAGTCATCGAAAAATACAAAGTTAGCACCGTCAAGGGCAGCCAGTACAAGCAGCCCCTGCTGGAGTTCTCGGGCGCCTGCGCCGGCTGCGGCGAAGCTCCTTACGCCAAGCTGGTCACTCAGCTGTTCGGCGACCGGATGTACATCGCCAACGCCACGGGATGCACCTCCATCTGGGGCAACAGCTCGCCGTCCACGCCTTACACCGTGAACAAGGAAGGCAAGGGCCCGGCCTGGAGCAACTCCCTGTTCGAAGACAATGCCGAATTCGGTCTGGGCATGGAACTGGGCCAGTCCACCCTGCGCGCCGGCCTGGCGGACCGCATCCGCAAAGCGGCCGAAAAGGGCAGCGCTGCGCTGAAGGAAGCGGCGGAAGAGTTCTTCGAAACCTATGAGGATTCCGCGCTGAACGCAGCCGCGACGAAGAAGCTGCTGGCGGCGCTGGTGGCGGAAGGCGACGGCGAGGACGTGAAGTTCCTGCTGCAGAACAAGGAATTCATCAGCAAGAAGAGTCAGTGGATCTTCGGCGGCGACGGCTGGGCCTACGACATCGGCTTCGGCGGCCTGGACCATGCGATCGCTTCCGGCCGGAACATCAACATCATGGTCTTCGATACCGAAGTGTATTCCAACACCGGCGGTCAGTCCTCCAAGGCGACCAACGTCGGCGCCGTGGCGCAGTTCGCGGCCGGCGGCAAGGAAGTCAAGCAGAAAGACCTGGCGGCCATCGCCATGAGCTACGGCTACGTCTATGTGGCCCAGATCGCCATGGGCGCGGACTACAACCAGACGGTGAAGGCCCTGACCGAAGCCGAGAGCTATCCGGGCCCGTCCCTGGTCATCGCGTATGCGCCCTGTATCACTCACGGCATCAAGGCCGGCATGAGCAAGGCCCAGACGGAAGAGAAGAACGCGGTAGCCGCCGGCTACTGGCATCTGTTCCGTTTCGACCCGCGCAAGGAATCCCCGTTCCAGCTTGACAGCAAGGCTCCTACGGCCAGCTACCAGGATTTCTTAAAGGGCGAGAACCGCTACACGGCCCTGACCCTGAAGAATCCGGAGCGCGCCGAGATGCTGTTCGACAAGTCCGAGACGTATGCGAAGGAGAAATACGAACATCTGCTGAAACTGCAGGAGATGTACGGCGGCAAGTGATCCCCGCGCTGATCGGAACAGGGGGGCGGCCTTTCGGGACCGCCCTTTCTGCGCTTTCCGGTTTTTTCCTATATCTCTCCGAGAAATTTTTAAACACAACTGTTGATTGGGAGTTGCGCGGACGGCCCGGGATGGGCTATAATCCCGGTGGGTAAGATATTATGAAAGTATTACAGGCATTGCATCACAATCATCATCCCGCGGCGCAGCGGACCTCCCAGTTCCTGATGACGGACGGTCCGGTGGCGAAGCGCATCATTCTGTTCGCGATCCCGGTCTTCATCGGCCAGCTGTTCCAGCAGATGTACAACACGGTAGACTCGCTGATCGTGGGGAACCTCGTAGGGGACTCCGCGCTGGCGGCGGTGACTTCCGTGGGTTCCATCGTCTATCTGGTGGTCGGCTTCTTCATGGGCTTCTCCATGGGCGCCGGCGTCGTGATCGCCCGGGACATCGGGTCCGGCGACGAGCGGGCCGTGTCCCGTTCCGTGCATACGACCGTGGCCATGGGCCTGGTCGCGACCGTGCTGATGACCCTGCTGGGCGTCTTCGGGACGCCGGTGATCCTGCGATGGATGGATACGCCGGCGGACGTGTTCAACGAAGCGGCGGTCTATCTGCGCGTCTATTTCGCGGGCAGCGTCGGTCTGGTCTTCTACAACCTGCTGGTGGGCATCCTGCAGGCGAGCGGCGACTCGCGCCACCCGCTGTATTACCTGATCTTCAGCTCCGTGCTGAACGCGGTCCTGGACTACTGCTTCATCCGCTTTTTCGGGATGGGCGTGGACGGCGCGGCGCTGGCCACGATCATCGGCCAGTTCATCAGCGCGCTGCTGGTGCTGCGGCGGCTCCTGAAGACGGACGAAGCCATCCGCATCGTGCCGTCGAAGATCCGCTTCGACATGGCCAAGCTGGGGCAGATCATCCACATCGGCCTGCCCACGGCGCTGCAGGCCTGCGTGATCGACCTGGCGAACATGATGATCCAGGCGTACATCAATTCCTTCGGCAAGGCGGCCATGGCCGGCATCGGCGCGGCCTCCAAGGTGGAGGGCTTCTGCTTCCTGCCCGTGAACGCCTTCGGCATGGCGCTGTCCACGTTCATCGCGCAGAACCTCGGCGCGGGGAAGAAAGACCGGATCCGCAAGGGCATGTATTTCGCGCTGCCGGCCGCCGTGCTGGCGGTATTCGCGGCCGGGACGGTGATCTTTTTCTTCAGCCCGGCACTGGTGGGTCTGTTCAATCAGGACCCGGAAGTGATCTATTACGGCATGCTGCGCGGCCGGATCTGCGGTCTGTTCTTCTGCCTGTGCGGCTTCTCCCACGTGAGCAGCGCGGCCATGCGGGGCCTGGGCAAGCCGGTGGTCCCCACGATCGTCATGCTGGCCTGCTGGTGCGCCGTCCGCGTCATCACCCTCATGACCATCGGCCAGATCTATCACAACATCCTCCTCGCAGTCTGGATCTACCCGATCACCTGGACCCTGAGCACGATCGTCTACATCTTCTACCTGCGTCATCTGAAAAAGCAGGGAATGTTCTGACAGGGGGACGGTTCCTCTGTCAGGTTTTCTGACAGGGGGACGGTTCCTTTGTCAGATCCTTCCGGCAGGAGGACGGTCTCTTTCGTCAGTCCGGTAAATTCAAAAAGGCGGCCCGCAAGGTCGCCTTTTGCGTGGGGGAGAAGATCTGAAAAGAAGGCTTGACAATGCCGGACTATCGTGATAGTATAAGACTATCCGAGTAGTCCGAACGGGTCCGAAATCAATTCACGGAAAGGATCGTCATGGAAGACCGTTTTTATGACAGTGAAATGAAACTGATGGAGCTGATCTGGGAGCAGGAACCCGTCAGCGCGAAAGCGCTGAGCCTGCTGGCGGAGGAGCGCATCGGATGGAATAAGAACACTACGTACACCGTGCTGAAAAAGCTGGTGGCCAAAGGCCGTGTGGAGCGGAGCGAGCCGGGCTTCCTGTGCCGCTCGCTGGTGAGCCGCAGCGCGGTGCAGAAGCAGGAGACCGGCAATCTGCTGAAGCGGTTCTTCGGCGGATCCCGGAAAGCCCTGTTCTCCGCGCTGCTGGCGGATGAGAATACGACGCAGGAGGAACTGGACGCCCTGAAGCGGATGATCGAGGAGCACTGATATGGCGGAGGCCTTTTACTGGTTTCTGAATATGAATATCGTGGCCTCCCTGTGCGGCCTGGTGATCCTTCTGCTGCGGCGGGTCCGCCGGATCCCCCGGCGCCTGATCTGCTGGCTGTGGCTGATCCCGGCGCTCAGGGTGCTGCTGCCGTTCGGCGTGGGCGGCCGCTGGGGACAGTTCGGCCTGGTGGGGCTCTTAAACCGCGTCTGGGGTCGCTCCGCGCGGATCACGGGATTGCCCGGGGCGGTGGTCACCAACTATATCCAGACCGCCTCGTCCTACGATCCGCTGAAGTTTGCGGAGCCTGGGCAGTACCGGGTCTTTGCCTGGGGCGGCCTGATCTGGATCGTCCTGGCCTGCGCCTTGCTGCTCACGTTCGGGATCCTGTACGGGATCACGCTGCGGGAACTGAAGGACGCGAGGCCGCTGGAGGGCCGCCGCGGGGTATTCCTGTCGGAGAAGGTGACGGGCCCGGCGCTGTACGGGATCGTAAGGCCCCGCATCGTCCTGCCGGAAGGAGAGGAAGACAGCCCGCAGCTGGAGCACATCCTGCTGCATGAGGAGATCCACCGGAAGCGGCTGGACAATCTCCGCCGCGTGACGGTTTTCGCGCTGGCGGCGCTCTGCTGGTTCGATCCTCTCGCCTGGCTGTTCCTGAAATGCTTCCTGGCCGACCTGGAGCTGGCCTGCGACGAGCAGGTGCTGGCCCGGCTGGGGGAAGAGAAGAAAAAAGAGTATGCGATGGCCCTCGTGAGTGAGGAGGAGCGAAAGAGCCTGTTCGCTTCCGCTTTCGGCGGCGCGGCCATTCGCGTAAGAGTAGAACGCATCCTGTCCTGGAAGCGCATGAGTCTGCTGGCGTGCCTGGCACTTTCCGTCTTCGCGGCGGCGCTGACCTGGTTTTTACTGATCGATCCCGCGGGAGGTGTGAGATGAAAAGGATCATCGGCCTGTTACTGACAGCCGGAATGCTTTTGAGCCTGTGCGCGTGCGGCGCGCAGAAAGGAGTGAAGATGACGACGAGGATCCCCGCGTCTGTGGAACCATTTGCTCCCGTGAATACGGATGCCCCGGATCCGGCGGCCTCCGCAGAACCGGAAGCCCCCACGGATTCGACGGCCCCCGCAGCAGAACCGACGGCCCCCGCGGAAACTGCCCCGGATTCTGCCGCTAGCCCCTTCCTCCCCGCTGAGACCGTACGGACCCTCTGGGACAGCTTCGGCCTGAATGAGACAGCGGCGGAAGCTCTGCGGGAAGCCCTGTCCCGCGGCGACATCATCGTGACAAAAAACAGCGAGTTCCTCGCCGGCCTCGACCGGCTGCGCGCCTTCACCGACGCCACGCATCGGGGCGAATGCGGCCAGATCCTGATTCTGAACTATTACGATCTGACAGGCACCCGCTGCGGTGTAGAGTATTTCGATGAAGAAGATCCGAATTACCCGGCGGCGTTCCTGACCCGCCTGGTGTTCGACGGCGGGCAGTATCATTACACCGTCCGCGGGAGCGGCACCACGGAGATCGAGCAGGGCGACGAAGGCAGTTTCCGCTGTCTGATGCATTACGAAGGGAAAACCGTCCCGCCGGCCCGCCCGTTCCGGTACGAACACTTCGTCCTGACGGACGACGACACCCTCACCTGGGAACGGATCGAGTGGGGCATGCTCAGTTCGCAGTTCGGGGATCAGGTCCCGCATCACACCATCGCCTCCCGCCTGTATACGGAATCGTCGGAGCGCCCCGGGGCTTATGCCCCTTCGGATGAGGAACGCCCCCTCTGGTACCGCATTGACGGCAAGGAGACGTGGAACACCCACTTCGCCAAGGCCAACCTGGACTCGGAGAAGGCCGTGACGCTGTTTGCGCCGCAGACGGACGCGCAGGGCCTGCTTTCCTACTGGGAAGGCGAACGGATCCTCTGGCGCATCGAACTGCCCTACTGTGCGGAGGATGCCCGGCCTACTGACGAGGGGATCCTGATCTTCGGCGTCCAGTACTCGAAAAGCAGCGCTTCGCCGCAGGTGAACTACCTGGAACATTACGATACCGAAGGCAGGCTGCTGTGGCAGTGGAAAGAGTCCGCCGGGACTTACCGGCACCTGCTTGGCGCCGGCGAAAAGGAGGGGGAACTGATCTGCGTTTTCCGCAGCGGCAGCCTTTACGGCTCGGATCCGAAACAGGCAAACTGCGCGGACGTCTGGACTTTTGACAGTGAAGGAAGCAGGACCCGCGCCTATCAGGCGTCTCTTCCCATAGGTTCCGTACAGGCGGTCAGCGTGAACGGGGCCAGTGAAAACTGGCCGGTGATCCTGCTGGCCGTGCAGGGGGGCAGTTCCGAAACGTCCGGGATCTATATGCTGTCGGAGGGAATGAAGAATGCACAGCGGATCATGGAGATCCCCGCCGGCGTGGCGCCGAACGGGAAGGTCATGGAGATCCGGGACATCCTGGAACGGGACGGTACCCTGTACATTTCCGCGTATTTCTGCCCGGCATACGAAAAGAAGGCTTATTCGACAAACCGGGACGAGGTGCAGGATATCATAAAATGGGGCTATGAGCGGATCGCGGCCGCCCCGCCGTCCGAGGACGGTTCTTTCCCGGATCTCTCGGACGAGGTCACGCCGATGGTGCAGGCCCGATACACGGCGGTCCTTCTCCGCACCCCCGTCCTGCTGAGCGGGCTGCGGCATCAGCCGGAACACTTTATGACCATCCGTACCCGGGCCGGCAGTCTGGGCGGCCCGCTGGGTGTCAATGACCAGGGAGAAGTCACCTGGGAGATCGAAGAGATCACCCGGGTCATCTACTCCCCCGCCACCTCCTTCGCCACCCTCTACGGCACCTGCCGCGTCATCCAATATTTCTTCCAGCCGGACGAACTCGACGCGGAGCGCCTGCCTGAATACAGTCCCGGCGGCTACATGCTCCTCGACAAGACCCGGATGTACTTCCGCTGAACCCCGCCGGGAGACGGTCCGGGAGCGGGCCTGCCGGGGCGGAATTCTTTTGATACAGAACAAAAAAAGAGCGGACCGATCCGCTCTTTTTGCTGAAAAGCCGCAGCCGTCATTTGATCTTCGCCTGCGGGCAGTTTTCCTTGACGAAGTTCCATACGAAATCATAATCTTCGGGCAGCACGTAGATCTGGTTCTTTTCCAGCCGTTCGTTGACTTTAATGACGCCGCGGCGGGGGAAACCCTGGATGCTTCTGACCCGGCCAAAGTCCGTGACCATGGCGGTGCGGGAGGCGTTCAGGCCGACGCCGACGGTGGTCGGATTCCTGGCCAGGAGGCCGGCCAGCGTGGTGAGCAGGCTGATCGTCTGGGCTTTGTCTGCCTGAGCCGGGACCTGCCGGTGGGTGAAGCCGTTCTTGCCCATCTCGAAAATGACGGTATAGCGGCCTTTCATGATCATGGCATAGACCAGGTAGCCGATCAGGGCCAGCAGCAGGAAACCGCCGGTAAAGATCCCGCCGAACTTCAGGTGCTCCAGGAAGCCTTTCCAGAAGAAATCGCGGTCTCCGATGTCGAACAGGGAGGTGAATACGAAGATGCCCACGCAGATCCAGAAGAAGATCTTCCAGATCATGAACAGGACCGTGGGGTTTTTATACAGGTTGAGTTCCCCGATCCAGCGGTACAGTCCGTCGGGGTACAGGGTGACGCGCCGTTCGTCGATGTTGTTGTCCAGCACCGCCGGTTTCGTGTATCTGTCAAGTTCGTTCATGAAGACCTCCTTTGGGGGATATGAGGGGTTTCCGCAAATATTATATATGTTTTCGGAAGCGCATGCAAGCGGTTTGCGAAACGAAAAGGGCGGCTGACAGCCGCCCGTAAAACATGGTGTTCGTGGACCCTCAGGGATTCGAACCCGGGACCGATCGGTTATGAGCCGACTGCTCTGACCAGCTGAGCTAAGGGTCCGTGCGGAAGGGATTGTAGCAATTCCCTCCGGCTTTGTCAAGCGTCCGCGGGGGGATCCATTTCTCCCAGCAGGATCTCGATGGCGTGGGACGGATAGACCGTTTCGCCGTATTCAGCGTAGTACGTTTTGGACGCCGAAGTGGACGGCACGCGGCGGCCGTACTCCGAAAGCAGCAGGCAGACGCGGTTGAACAGCTCGCCGTTCTTGGGCGAGGCGGTCAGGACCAGATAGTACATGCTCTGTTCTTTGAAGTAATACAGGCCGGAATTCACGGCGCCGGCCAGGTGCTTCAGACGCGGCGGCATGATGAGGCTGTCCTTGCCGTAGAAGGCAAAGACGGCCAGCGGGCGGGGCTGCCGGGTCTTGATCTCTTCCTGCTGGTAGTGGATCGCTTTCGCGAAGCCCTGCAGGGCACGGATGACGTCCGGCTGGGGCGTGAAGCCCGGCGGCAGTTCTTCCGGCGAGTTGATCTTGGTCACGGTAAAGACCATGTCCCCGTCCTGGTTCTTGACGGCTTCCACCATCACGGGATACTCGTTGGGGACGAAACCCAGTTCGTCCACGGAACGGTCGATCATCTCCCGGACCAGGCGCGTGGCGTCCGGCGGGCTCTGACTGAGCTTCCGGATGGTCAGATGCCGCTGCAGGAGCTCGCCCATGGACATGGTGCAGCGGAACTGATTGTCATTGATCTTTTCTATCTTCATACGGGATACTCCTTTGCGGGTGGGCGCGGACAGGCGCCCGCCTTCTCACAACGATTCCCCGGGCGGATGTCAGCCCATCTGTTCCAGGGCGGCCATTTCCAGGGCGGTGCAGAGCACTTCCATGGCGGCCTCCAGTTCCCGGACGGGCGGGAGCGACGGGGCGATCCGGATGTTGCTGTCCTGCGGATCCTTCCCCAGGGGATACGTGGCCCCGGCGTCGGTCAGCACCACGCCGGCCTCCTTGCAGAGGGCCACCGTGCGCTTGGCCAGACCGGGCAGGGTGTAGAGGGAAACGAAATAGCCGCCTTTCGGGGTCTGCCAGTGGCCGAGGCCGCGCGGCGCGATCTCGGTCTCCAGCCAGTGCAGCACGCAGTCGAAGCGGGGCTTTAAGATCGCGGCGTGCTTTTTCATCACGGCCAGGGTGTTTTCCTTGTTCTTCAGGAATTTGACCTGGCGCAGCTGGTTCACCTTGTCATAGGAGATCATCTGGACGCCCAGCAGCTTCCGCTGGTAGTTCAGGTTGGCCTCCGAGGAGCACATGGCGGAGATGCCGGCGCCGGGGAAGGTGATCTTCGAGGTGGAGCAGAATTCGTAGACCAGGTCCGGATGGCCGGCTTCGCGGCACAGGCCGATGATGTCCGGGAAGGGCAGATAGTCGCCGTCAAATTCATGGACGCAGTAGGCGTTGTCCCAGATGACGGTGAAGTCCGGGGCGGCGGGCTCCAGCTTCGCGAAGCGCTCGACCGTCTCCTGACTGTAGACGATGCCGTCCGGGTTGGAATATTTCGGAACGCACCAGATGCCTTTTACCAGCGGGTCTTTCACCAGCTCCTCGACGCGGTCCATGTCCGGGCCGGTGGGCAGCATCGGGACGGTGATCATTTCGAAGCCGAAGACTTCGGTGATCTTGAAATGACGGTCATAGCCGGGCGTCGGGCAGATCCATTTGCGGCCTTCCACCCGGCTCCACGGGACGGGAGAGTGGGTCATGCCGAAGCAGTAGCCCCGCATCACGAGGCCGTACATCAGCGCCAGGGAGCTGGAACCGCCCATGATGCATTCCTCGGGCCGGCAGCCCAGCAGTTCCGACATCAGACGGCGGGCGGCGGGAACGCCTTCCATGTTGCCGTAGTTGCGGACGTCCATGCCTTCGCAGATGCAGTCGGCGGGGTCGGTCAGGACGGTCAGGATGTCGGAGATCGCGTCCAGCTGGTCCTTGCCGGGTTTGCCCCGGGACATGTCCAGCTTCAGGTTCAGATCTTTGAGTCTCTGGTAGTGTGCCTGTACCTCGGCCCGCTCCTGCGCGAGCTCGGCGGCGTTCATTTCCTGGTAGGTCTTCATGTCTCCTCCTTGATGTGTGGGAGTGGATGGTGCTTACTCGTTGGTATAGTTGTCAAAGTAGCCCTGGATCAGGACGACGGGCGTTCCCTTGTCGCCGGAGCCGCTGGTCAGGTCGCACAGGGACCCGATCAGGTCCGTCAGCTGGCGGGGCGTGGTGCCTTCGGAGGCCATCTTGCCCACCAGGTCCTTGTCCTTCCGGCGGATGCTTTCGCGGATGGCGTCCCGGAGCGCTTCGCCGGAGAGGCTGGCGAAATCGTTGTCAGCCAGATATTTGAGCTTCAGTTCGTTGGGCGTGCCCTTCAGGCCGGCCGTGAAGAACGGGGAGACCATCGGGTCGGCCAGCTCCCAGATCTTGCCCTGCGGATCCTTGAAGGCGCCGTCGCCGTAGACCATGACCTCCACGTGGCGGCCGGTGTACAGCAGGATGCGGTTCTGGATATCCTCGACCAGGCCCTGCGCGTCGCGCGGGAAGAGCTTGACCGTGTCTTCGGTGGCCTTGTTGGAGCCCAGCAGGCCGAATTCCGCGTTGTAGCCGCTGCCGTTCACCGGGGCGTTCATGATCTCGGCCAGGGTGAAGACTTTCCGGGCGCCGGCCTTCTCCAGCAGGCGCTTGGTGCGCGCGCGGGTATGGATGTCGCAGTTGATCAGGTGATCCGCGTAGGGGAGGATCTGCTGCGCGTGGTTGCCGAAGATGATCTCCACTTCGGCGCCGCAGCTTTCCGCCAGCTCGCGGTAATAGGCCACGTAGTTCATGCCGGTGAAGGGATGGCGCGGCGTGCCGAAGATCCGGTAGAACTGCTCCTCCGTCAGCACGTCGGAGTAGGGGTTCACGCCGGAGTCGTCCAGCTGGTCCAGCGTCATGAGTTCGTTGCCGACCTCGTCGGAGGGATAACTGAGCATGATGACCAGTTTTTTGACGCCCTTCGCGATGCCGCGCAGACAGATGGCGAAGCGGTTACGGGAGAGGATGGGAAAGAGGATCCCGACGGTCTCCCCGCCCAGCTTGGCCCGGACGTCGGCGGCGATGTCATCCACGCTGCAGTAGTTGCCCTGGGACCGCGCCACGACGGATTCCGTGACGGCGATGACGTCCCGGTCGCGCAGCGGGAAGCCCTCGGCTGCG
Source organism: Lachnospiraceae bacterium (assembly GCA_017428105.1). Lineage (GTDB taxonomy): Bacteria > Bacillota > Clostridia > Lachnospirales > Lachnospiraceae > UBA6987. Next base: position 165,875 of record JAFRRM010000004.1, read on the forward strand.
GATGCTTTCAGCACGCTGTCGGTGACGATCTGAGCCAGATCGTCGCCCTGGCGGATGATGGGGCAGCGGATGCCCCGGGAAACGGTTCCGGTCATGCGGCTCATGATGCTTTCAACCTCCTTGGGATGGGATGTTTGAACATTCCTATTATAATAGAACGGACGGGATTACGCAACTGTTTTTCGCAGGAGCGTCCCGGAGGCCCGTCCGGGAGGACGGAGGCGCCTGTGCGCGGTCCGCGGCCCGGCGCCGGACGCCTACAGACCGCAGAGAGCGCGGTATTTTTCCTCCAGATAGCGGACGTAGCACGCGGGATTGAACGGGCCGCCCAGCACGCGCTCCAGCAGTTCCGCCGGCGGGTACAGCTTGCCGTACTGCCAGATGTGTTCGCGGTTCCACTCGTTGACCGGCCCGAGGTCGCCGCGCGCCAGGCACGCGTCCACGTCCACGGTCTCCTTCATGCGGGCCAGGATCTGAGCGCCGTACGCGCTGCCCAGGGCGTAGGAAGGGAAGTAACCCACCATGCCGCCGCCCCAGTGGGAATCCTGCAGCACGCCGCGGGTATCGTCCGGGACGTCCACGCCCAGGTATTCCTTATACAGGGCGTTCCAGGCGGCGGGCAGGTCGCGGACGGCCAGGTCGCCGGCCATCAGGCGCTTTTCCAGTTCGTAGCGCACCATGACGTGCAGGCAGTAGGTCAGTTCGTCCGCCTTCGTGCGGATCAGGGAAGGCTCGGCCTTGTTGACCGCTTTCCAGAAGTCCTCCGCCGTGACGCCGGCCATCTGCCGCGGGAAGAGCTCCCGCACTTTCGGGAAGATGGTGCGGACGAAGGGCAGGCTGCGGGCGATGTAGTTTTCATAAAAACGGCTCTGGCTCTCGTGGATGCTCATCGAGACGCCGCCGTCCAGCACGGTATAGGCCAGGTCGTCCGCCGCGCCGGTCTCGTACAGGGCGTGGCCGCCCTCGTGCACCACGCTGAAGAGGGAATACGAGACGTTCTCCCGGTAAATGTGCGTGGTGATACGGGTGTCGAAGTGGGACCCCAGGCTGGTGGTGAAGGGGTGCTCCGTGGTGGAGAGGCCCACGCGGCCGCGGTCCAGGCCGATCAGGTCCATCAGGTAAAGGGCCAGTTCTTTCTGCTCCGGCTCCGGGAAATCGCCCCGGATGCAGGCGTCGGAGAGCGGCTCGGCTTCCCGTACCGCCTGAAGCAGCGGCACGATCCCCGCCCGCACGGCGGCAAAGAACGCGTCGCAGGTCTGACGGGTCAGGCCCGCCTCGTAATCGTTCAGCCAGTAATCGTAGGGGTCTTTTTCGGGCGCCGCATAGCCCGCAAAACGCCTTTTGGCTTCGAAGATGCGCTCCAGGTAAGGCGCGAAGGACGCAAAATCATTGGCGGCCTTGGCGCGGTGCCAGACGTCGTCCGATTCCACAAGGAGACGGCGGTAGGCGAGGAATTCGTCCATCGGGATCTTCTGCATGAAGCGGAGATCCTTGAGCAGCAGGAAGACCTGGCGCCGCTCTTTTTCGGTGAGTTCGTCTCGGCGTCCGTCCAGGAATTCGAGCAGGGAGACGGTCTCCGGGCCGGTGGCGATGCGGTAAACGGCTTCGCTCAGGATCGGCATCGTATGCGCGCGGTTGGCCGCGGTGTTTTTCGGCGCGGCAGTGGCGCCGTCGTAATTGATGAGCCCCAGGGCGTGCCGGTAGGCAGACAGTCTGGCCTGCAGGGCGGTTAATTGTTCACGGGCTTCATGTAGCTGCATGGAGGACCTCCGGACACGGTGATTTTGTTGTTTTGATTATATCATAATGCGGGGATAAATGCTATAATGAAAACGGACAGGCGCCGCCGCGGCGTCTGACCGAAAGAAAGACGGATCCATGACGGGAGGCTCCCTTGAAGAAGATCACCCTTGCGCTGGCGGCTCATGTGGACGCCGGCAAAACGACACTGGCGGAAGCCCTGCTGCACAAGGCGGGGGTGCTTCGCGTGCCGGGAAGGGTGGATGCGGGGAATACCGCGATGGACACGGCGGAAACGGAGCGGCGGCGCGGCATCACGGTGTTCGCCGGCGAAGCCTCGTTCCCGTGGCAGGGGACGGAGATCAACCTGCTGGATACGCCGGGCCACGTGGATTTTTCGCCGGAGGCGGAGCGCGCCATGACGGCGGCGGACGCCGGACTCCTGATCATCAGCGGGCTGGACGGCGTTCAGGCCCATACGCACGCGCTGTGGCGGCTCATGGAGCGCCGCGGGCTGCCGGTCCTCCTGTTCGTTTCCAAGATGGACAGCGGGCGGAAAAGCCGCGCGGACCTGCTGGCGGAGCTCCGGCGGGAACTGGACGGCGCCTGCCTTCCCTGGGAGACGCTCCGGGAGGGCGGCGAAGAAGCGGCGCTTCTGGATGAAGCGCTGCTGGAACGCTATCTGGCCGGCGATCCGATCGGCGGGGCGGACGTTTCGGCGCTGATCGCCCGCCGCCGGGCATTTCCTGTTTTCTTCGGCAGCGGCCTGAAAGAAGAGGGACTGGAGCCCCTGCTGGAGGCAGCCTGCCTGCTGGCGGAAGAATACGGCCCCCGGGAAGCGGAACCGTTCCGGGGCCTGGTCCATAAGATCGATTTTGATGAAAAAGGCGCCCGGCAGACCCATGTAAAGGTCCTGTCCGGGAGCCTGGCTTCGCGCGGCAGCGTGCGGACGGCAGGCGGCGAGGAGAAAGTCTCCTTCATCCGCCGCTATACGGGCGGCCGGTTCCGGCAGGAGGAGGTCCTCTCAGCCGGCAGCCTGGGCGTGCTGATGGGCCTGCAGCGGACGGCGGCCGGCATGCGGCTGGGGTTCGAAACGGAGGCCCCGGCGGCGTATTTCGAGCCGATGATGCGATACAGCCTGGTACTGCCCGACGGCGTGGACGCGGATGCCGCGTTCCAGAAACTGCAGCCGCTCTGCGAGGAGGACCCGTCCCTGAACCTGCATTTCGGACCGGGCCGGACGGGCCTGCTGGCCGACCTGATGGGACCGGTGCAGCAGGAGATCCTGACGGAGCGCATCCGTGAAAAGACCGGCTGGACGGTCCGCATAGAAGAAGGCCGCGTCCTTTACCGGGAGACCATTACCGCGCCCGTGGAGGGCGTGGGGCATTACGAACCGCTCCGCCATTACGCGGAAGTGCACGTGGCACTGCGGCCGCTGCCGCGCGGCAGCGGTCTTGTCCTGCGGAATGAAACGGACGCGCGCAGCCTGGACCCCTTCCTGGCGCTAGGCATCCTGAAACTGCTGGCGCTGAAGAGCCACAAAGGCGTGCTCACCGGTTCGCCGGTGACGGATATCGAGATCTCCCTGCTGGGAGCCCGGGACCACGAAAAGCATACGGAGGGCGGCGACCTGCGGGAGGCCGCCTGCCGGGCGGTGCGCCAGGGTCTGATGCGGGCGGCAGCGCGCGGGGACGTCCTGCTGCTGGAGCCTTACCGGGGTTTCCGCCTGGCCCTGCCCGCCGATAAACTGGGCCGCGCGCTGGCGGACATCAGATCCCGCGGCGGCGACGCGGAGCAGGAAGGCGCGGAAGACGGCCTGGCCGTCCTCCGGGGCCGTGTGCCGGCCGCGTCCTTTACCGGCTACGACCGGGAGCTGGCGGCCTATACGGGCGGCCGCGGCCGTCTCTCCGTCTGGACGGAAGGATATGACATCTGTCACGATCCGGAAGAAGTCACGGCCCGGGAAGCCTACGATGCGGTTTCGGACCGGGAAGATCCCTGCGACTCTATATTCTGCGCCCACGGCGCCGGTTTTTCCGTCCCCTGGGACAAAGTTTCGGAGCATATGCATCTGCCGTACCTGATGAAGGAAGAAGCAGGGCCGGCGGCCGGCCCGCGCGCACGGCAGCTCGTCCAGACCTCCGCCGCTTCGGACGCGGAGCTGGAAGCCATCATGCTGCGCGAATTCGGCCCCATCAAACGGCCCGTCGTCGGCGGCGTCACCCGCCCCAACCCGGCCGTCCCGCCCGGCGCGCAGCTTCTGACCTTTTCGCCCCACACCTATATCGTAGACGGCTACAACCTGATCTTTTTCTGGCCGGAAATGAAGGAACTCGCCGCGAAGAGCCTGGAAAACGCCCGCGAACAGCTGGTGCGCCGCCTGCAGAATTATGCGGCGTTCGCGGACAAAAAACTGATCGCGGTCTTCGACGGCTACCGTGTAGGCGGCGGTGCCGGCGAAACGCAGGAGCTCTCCCGCCTGACTGTCATCTATACGAAGGAGCACGAGACGGCGGACATGCTGATCGAGCGCATGCTGGCGGAGAAGAAAAAAGACGAACGTTACGCCGTTGTCAGCAACGACAATCTGATCCGCCTTTCCGCCATCCGCCAGGGCGCTCTCCGCGTGCGCTGCGAGGAATTCCTGGACGAATACGACAGTGCCATGACCCTCCTGCAGGAACGCATGGAGCAGGAAGACGGCCGTATCGGCAGCAGGGTGACGTGGGAAGGCGAAGTGTGACGACGCAGGCCGATGTGTCATCGAACTGCGAGATGCGACGATGCCGAACCGAGGTGCTCCGGTCCGCGAAAAGGGTGATGAAGGAACCCTCCCCCCTGTCACGTGTTTTTCATTTTTTGTCTTGTAATTCCGAGATCTTCAGATTATAATACTTGTTTGTATATTTTTAGGGGAGCTGCGGCTCCCGGGAGGCAGTTATGCAGGAGAAACTGGCAAAAATCAGGGAGGAAGCGCTGGCACGGCTGAACGCGGCCGCGAATTCCGATGCGATCAATGAGATCCGTCTGGCTTATCTGGGCAAGAAGGGCCAGCTGACGGAAGTCTTAAAGGGCATGCGCGACGTGGCCCCGGAGGACCGCCCGAAGGTGGGTGAATGGGTGAACGACACCCGCAAGGCCATCGAGGCGAAGCTGGAGGAAGTCCAGAAGAAGGCCGCGGAAAAAGCGCTGGCCCTGCGTCTGGAGGCCGAGACCATCGACGTGACCATGCCCGCCAAGAGCGCCGCGATGGGCCATCCGCATCCCAATACCCTGGCCTTAAAGGAGCTGGAACGCGTCTTCGTGGGCATGGGCTACGAAGTCGTGGAAGGCCCGGAGGTCGAGTACGACTACTATAATTTCGAGGCCCTGAACATCCCGGACGGCCACCCGGCCAAGGATGAGCAGGACACTTTCTATATCAGCGACAAGATCGTGCTGCGGACGCAGACTTCCCCGGTGCAGGTCCGCACCATGGAGAAGACCAAGCCGCCCATCCGCATCGTGGCGCCGGGCCGCGTGTTCCGGTCGGACGACGTGGATGCCACCCACTCCCCTTGCTTCAATCAGGTGGAAGGGCTGGTGATCGACAGGCACATCACCTTCGCGGACTTAAAAGGCACGCTGGCGCAGTTCGCACGCGAAATGTTCGGCCCGGAGACCAAAGTGAAATTCCGGCCGCATCACTTCCCGTTCACCGAACCCAGCGCGGAGATGGACGTCTCCTGCTTCAAGTGCGGCGGCAAAGGCTGCCGGATGTGCAAGGGCAGCGGCTGGATCGAGATCCTGGGCTGCGGCATGGTGCACCCGAAGGTCCTGCGTATGAGCGGCATCGACCCCGAGGAGTACTCCGGCTTTGCCTTCGGCATCGGCCTGGAGCGCATCACCCTGCTCAAGTACGAGATCGACGACATGCGCCTGCTGTACGAAAACGATACGCGGTTCTTAAACCAGTTCTAGAGGTGGCGAGATGAATACTTCTTACAATTGGATCAAATCTTACGTCCCCGGCTTAAGCGCGGACGATCAGGAATACTTCGATAAGATGACCCTGTCCGGCACCAAGGTGGAGGGCTTTGCCCGCCTCGACAAGAACCTGGAAAAGATCGTGGTCGGCCGGATCGAAAAACTGGAGCCCCATCCCAACGCGGACAAACTGGTGGTCTGCCAGGTGAACGTGGGCGGCGAAGAGCCGCTGCAGATCGTGACCGGCGCGCCGAACGCGGCCCAGGGCCAGACCGTGATCGTGGTGCTGGACGGCGGGAAAGTCGCGGGCGATCACGACGGCCATCTGCCGGAAGGCGGCGTGCCCATCAAAGCCGGCGCGCTGCGCGGCGTCCCGTCCGCGGGCATGATGTGCTCCGTGGAGGAACTGGGCTTTGATCAGAACTTCTTCCCGGAAGCGCCGGAATACGGCATCTATGTGTTTCCGGAAGGCAGCGGCGTGAAGCCGGGCGACGACGCCCTGGCGGCGCTGGGCCTCCGCGATACCGTCTTTGAATACGAGATCACCTCCAACCGCGTGGACTGCTACAGCGTGCTGGGCATCGCCCGCGAAGCGGCGGCCACGTTCCGCCTGCCGTTCGTCCCGCCGGCGGTCCCGGCGACCGGAAACGGCGAGCAGGCTTCGGACTACATCAGCGTGGAAGTGAAGGACCCGGATCTGTGCCCGCGCTACACCGCCCGCGTGGTGAAAAACATCAAGTTCGGGCCGTCCCCGAAATGGATGCAGGAGCGTCTGCGCGCCAGCGGCATCCGGCCCATCAACAACCTGGTGGACATCACCAACTACGTGATGGAAGAGTACGGCCAGCCCATGCACGCGTTCGACTATGACCTGATCGCGGGCCATAAGATCGTGGTGAAACGCGCGGAGAACGGCGAAAAGTTTGTGACCCTGGACGGTCAGGAACGCCAGCTGGACGACCGGATGCTGATGATCTGCGACGGCGAAAAGGAGATCGGCATTGCCGGCATCATGGGCGGCGAAAACTCCAAGATCACCGAAGACGTGCATACCATGATCTTCGAATCCGCCTGCTTCAACGGCGTGAACATCCGCCTGTCCGCCAAGCGGCTGGGCCTGCGCACCGACGCCTCCGGCAAGTTCGAAAAAGGCCTGGATCCCGAAAACGCCCTGGCCGCCATCGACCGCGCCTGCGCGCTGGTGGAAGAGCTCGGCTGCGGCGAAGTGGTCGGCGGCGTGGTGGACGTCTACACGAAAAAGCCCGAACGGCGCGAGATCCCGTTCCGTCCGGACTGGATCAACAGCTTCCTGGGCACGGACCTGTCCGAAGAGACCATGCTCGGCTATTTCCCGCCGCTGGCGCTGGAATACGACCCCGCCCGCCGCGCCGTGAAGATCCCGACCTTCCGTCAGGATCTGGAGGGCGAAGCGGATCTGGCGGAGGAAGTGGCGCGCTTCTACGGCTACGACAAGATCCCAGTGACCCTGCCCCGCGGCGAGGCCACCGCAGGCAAGCTGTCCTACAAGAACCGTGTGGAGGATCTGGCCGGCCAGGTCATGGAATACTGCGGCTTCAGCCAGGCCATGAATTTCTCCTTCGAAAGCCCGAAGGTATGGGATAAACTGCGCCTGCCGGCGGATTCCCCGCTGCGTCAGGCCGTGACCATCCTGAACCCGCTGGGCGAGGACTACAGCATCATGCGCACGCTCCCGCTGGGCGGCATGCTGACATCCCTGGCCACCAATGCCGGCCGCCGGAACAGGAACGCGCGTCTGTACGAACTGGCCAACATCTATCTGCCGCACGCGCTGCCGCTCACGGAACTTCCGGATGAGCGCCGCCAGCTGTGCTTCGGCTTCTACGGCGAAGGCGACTTTTTCACGCTGAAAGCCGCGGCGGAGGAACTGTTCCGCAAAGCGGGCATGAAGGGGCTCCCCGAGTATGAAAACACCGGTGCGTACCCGTTCTTCCATCCGGGCCGCCAGGCCGTGCTGCGCTATGAAGGCACGGAACTGGGCTATCTGGGCGAAGTGCACCCGCTCGCGGCCGAGGCGTTCGGCCTGACCGAGCGCACGTATGTCGCCGTGCTGGATCTGCCGGCCCTGCTGCCTTTCACCAACCTGGACCACCAGAAGTTCGAAGGCATCGCCCGTTTCCCGGCGGTGAGCCGCGACCTGGCCATGGTCATGGACAAGGCGACGCCTGTGGGCGAAGTGGAGAAGATCCTGCGCCAGCGCAGCGGCAAGCTCCTCGAATCCCTGGAACTGTTCGACGTCTATGAAGGCGCCCAGGTCGGCGAAGGCAAAAAATCCGTCGCCTACAAGCTGGTGCTCCGCGCGAAGGACCGGACCCTGGAAGAGAAGGACATCACGGGCGTGATGAGCAAGATCCTGAACGGCCTCTCCCAGAAAGGGATCGAGCTCCGCAGCTGACGGATGACCGGGCCGCCGTCACAACGGCTTTTCCGGATGGCGGCCCGCCGGATCCAGCCTGCCGCAGGCATCAAAAAATATAAAAAAACACTTGCAATCCCCGCGGGATGGTGCTATCATAATTTGGCATCTGTTCAGGAGGAAGAAACAGGATGAATGTAGTTATCACGATCTTAACCATCTTATTAGCCATTATCAGCGTTGGTCTGATCGTTCTGGTGATGCTTCAGGAAGGCAACGAGAAGGGCCTGTCCGGCAGCATTGCCGGCGGTATGTCCGAAACCAGCTACGCCGTCAAGAACAGCGGCCGCACCAAGGAAGGCCAGCTGCGGAAATATACCCGCATCGCCCTGACCGCCTTCATGGTGATCGCGCTGGCCATCGGCGTGCTTTCGAAATACGTAAAATAAGACGCGTTGATGCTTGGCGGCCCAGGCCGCAGCGGAAAAAGGCCGGGCGGATAAGCCAGGCCTTTTGTTTTGGGAAAAACGGAAAGAAAAGGACAGACCTCAGGGATCATGAGCAAGGAATCCACGCGGCTGATCGCCAACAACAAGAAAGCCTATCACGACTACTTCATCGAGGATACCTACGAAGCGGGCATCGCCCTCGTCGGGACCGAGGTGAAGTCTCTCCGCATGGGCAAATGTTCCCTGAAGGAATCCTACATCCAGTTAAAGCGCGGCGAATGCTTCGTCCACGGCATGCACATCAGCCCGTATGAAAAGGGCAACATCTTCAACCGCGACCCGCTGCGCGTCCGGCGTCTCCTGCTGCACGACTACGAGATCCGCAAGCTGCAGGCCGGCGTGGAGAAGCAGGGCTACACGATCGTGCCCCTGAAGATCTATTTCAAAGGCCAGCTGGTCAAAATGGAGATCGGCCTGGCCCGCGGCAAGAAGCTCTACGACAAGCGCGAAAGCATCAAAGAACGCGACATGAAGCGCCAGGCGGAACGGGAACGGGACGAATAAGTCCTGCCTGCCCTGCCTGCAAAAGCAAAACAAAAAGCCTCCGGGATGTCCCGGAGGCTTTTTCCGTACCGTGCGGAGCGGCACGGAAGATGACGGCCGGTTACGGCTCTTCGTCCACGATCACGATGCGTTCCTGGCCGTACGGGTCTTCGTACTCCTCGCCGATGGTGCCGCCCAGGGTATCGGTGATGTAATCGATCAGCACCTGGTTGTCCAGCTTGACGCAGTTCTGCAGCACGTTGCAGCCCTGGAACATGGAATAGCCGTCGCCGGAGTTCAGCAGCATGTAGTTGTGGCTGGCCAGCGTGTAGGTCTTTTCGGGATCGATCGGTTCGCCGCCGACCAGCACGTTCTTCACGCGGCGTTCACCGGTGACGCCGGCGAACATGCCGTTCTCATCGCTTTCACAGGTGGAATCGATGTAGGAGTGGATCTCGTAGGTCAGGCCCGCGACCTGCAGGAAACCGCCGGTCTCGCTCGGAACGGCACGGGAGCCCCATTCCAGGGCGTCCAGGACCTGCTGGCCGGTGACTTCGATCACGCACATCTCATTGCCGAAGGGGTGCACGCTGAGGATGTTGCCCAGCGTGATGTCGCCCGCCTTGATGACGGCCCGGACGCCGCCGCCGTTGACGAACGCGATATCGGCGCCGCTCTGGTCCAGATAAGCGTCGGCGCACAGGTCGCCCAGGTTGGTCTCCGCGCGGCGGACCATGCGGATGGGACGGCCGTTGTCATCCACGGCGGTGGGATCGTTGATGGTCAGCTCGACCTGGGAAGTGGCGACCACTTCGTTCAGCTTGTCGCTCAGCAGGTCGTTGGCGTCGGCCACGGCGACGGCCATTTCATTCTTGAGGCCCAGCAGTTCCGGGGCGGAAATGTCGTTGTTCCAGGTGTAGACGCCCGTGGAGATCGTATCGTCCGCGGCGATCCGGCACCAGCCGATGCAGGCCAGTTTGGTGCCGCAGGCGGCGCGGGGCACGTCTTCTCCGGCCTTGTTCTGCATGACCACCTGGTCGGTGTCATGGCTGTGGCCGTCCAGCATCACGTCGATGCCGGTCGTGTTGGACAGTACGTCCACGTAGGTCCAGGGGATGCATTCGGCTTCGTTGCCCATGTGTCCCAGCAGGACGACGAAATCGGCCCCGTCCGCGCGCGCGGCGTCGGCAGCGCTCTGAACGGCATTGTAAACGCCTTCCCCGGTCTCATCCTGCAGGAAGCCGTAAACGAAATTGCCGGCCTCGTCCTGGAAATATTTCGGAGTGGAAGAGGTGAGGGTCTTGGGGGTGGTCACGCCGACGAAGGCGACCTTGCGGCCGGCCAGCTCGCGGATCACGTAGGGCTGGAAGACCGGTTCGCCGTTGTGGTTGAAGTTGCAGCTGACGTAGTCGAATTCCGCTTTCTCGGCCAGGGCCAGGAAATTGTCCATGCCGTAGTCGAATTCGTGGTTGCCGGGGATCGCGACGCTGTAGCCCATCTGATTCATCAGATCGGTCAGCGCTTCGCCCTTGGTCATGGTGCCGATGGGCTCGCCCTGGATGTTGTCGCCGTCATCCACCAGGATCACGTCGTTGCCCTGGGAGAGCAGATAGTCGCGGATCTGCTGCAGGCCGGCGTAGCCGAAGCCCTGGTCGATGCCGCAGTGGACGTCGCTGGTGAACAGGATCACGATGTCGCCGTTCGGTTCCACGACAGGTTCGGGCGCTTCGGTGGGCGCTTCCGTAGGAGCCTCAGTGGGGGCCTCGGTCGGAGCTTCGGTCGGAGCCTCCGTGGGGGCTTCCGTAGGCGCTTCGGTCGGAGCCGCGGTAGGGGCTTCGGTGGGCGCTTCGGTGGGAGCCGCAGTCGGCGCTTCGGTGGGGGCCGGGGTGGTCTCCGGCGCCTTGGTGGTCTCCGGTGCAGCGGTGGCGGGAGCGGCCGTGGGTTCGGTCTTCGAGCCGCACGCGCTCATCAGCATGGCGGCGGCCAGCAGCAGGGCCGTCAGCAGTTTCAGGATGTGCTTTTTCATGGTTTCCTCCTTGTTCTATTCTATGGTATCAACAGCGTTCTGCACTGTGTGATGGCAGACAGGGGATGACCACTGCAGCGGAAGGAACGTGCAGCCGTTGCTCAGGCCCCACTGGATGATCCTCTCCGTGGCTTCCGCCACGGGCGGATTGATGTCGTGCATGAGGACGACGGAGACGTCTCTGGCCGAGATCCCGTTGATGACATTGGCGACTACCTGATCGGCAGAAAGTCCGCCCCCGTCGCCGGAGCTCACGTTCCAGTCGAAGTACTGATAGCCGCGGGCGAGGACCTCCCGGGTGAGCCGCGTCATGATCCCCGGGTTAAAGCTGCTGATCGTGTTGGAACTGCCGCCGGGGAAGCGCAGGATCTTCAGGTGCTGGCCGGTCTGGGAGGCGACGATCTCCTCGATCGCGTACAGGTCCTCGAAATAAGCCTGCTCGCTGCTGTAGATGGTCTCATAGCGGTGCGACGCCGTGTGCATGGCGACAGTATGGCCGGCTTCGGCTTCCCGGGCCATCAGATGGAGGGATCCTGAAAACTGGGACGTGACAAAGAACGTGACCTTGACGTTATATTTTGCTAGGACCGCCAGCAGGCCTTCCGTGTACGGGCCGGGGCCGTCGTCGAAGGTCAGATAGACGGTCTTTTCCCCGGTGACGATGGGAGTGGGCGGAGGCGCCGGTCTGGCTTTCACGATGACCTGCCGCGTGGCGCTGCCGGTGTTGCCGTAGGAATCCGAAACGGTATACGTGAGCGTGTAGGTGCCCGCGCGGTTCACGTCCACGCCGCCGGAGACCAGGATGCGGGCGCTGATATCGCCCTCAAGGTTGTCGCTGGCCGAGGCCCACGGATCCCTGAATTCCTGGCCGAATTCCAGGGTGACCGTGCTGTCCCCGTACAGGATGATCACCGGGGCGATCAAATCGCGGTAGCGGACGATGCGCTCCGCGGTCGTCCGGTTCCCGAAAGAATCCGTGACGGTGTAGAGGTAGATCTCCGTATCCTGCTCTTCGCCGGCGGTCTTTTCGACCTGCACTTTCCGCGACAGGTCTCCGTCCTTCTCGTCCCATGCGGAATAGCCCGGGTCTGTAAAGACACTGCCCGGGGAGAGGGTGAGGTCGGCGGCTCCTGCCAGGGTCAGTACCGGCGGGTCAAAGTCCCCGAAATGGAGGCGGCGCGCGGCGGACGCGGTGTTGCCGCCGCTGTCGCGGACGGTATAGCGGAGCAGGAGGCCCGGCCCGTTCGGGAGCGGGCGTTCCGTGACGAGGACCAGATCCGTGATGTCGCCGTCGCGGCGGTCGTCCGCGGTGTAGCCGGGCTCTTCAAACTGATCCGCGTTCTCCAGCAGGAGGCGTTTGCTGCCCTGCAGGAAGATCGCCGGCGGCTTCATGTCCGCCCGTTTGACCAGGCGCACGACACGGGCCTCGTTGCCGTAGCGGTCCTGCACACGATACGTGTAAAGCGTGCTGCCCGGCCAGTAGCCGGGCGTTTCGCCGCGGATGACGAGCCCCGAGATGTCGCCGTCGCAGTCGTCCACGGCAGTGCAGCCGGGATCTTTGAAGACGTCCTCGTAGTCCAGCAGGATCTCCGCGTCGCCCCGCAGGGTGAGTACCGGCGCGGTCCGGTCGTCATAGGGGATCGGGCGCTTTGCCTCGGCCGTGTTGCCGCGGCTGTCGGTGACTTTGTAATAAATATACCCGTCGCCGGGATCGGAGCGCTGGACCCTGTCCGTTACGTCGCCGTCGTAATTGTCCGCGGCGGTGAAGCCTTCTTCCTCATATTCGTCGATGGGCCGGGTGTAGTAGTTTTCCTTCTGCTCCAGGGTGATGACGGGAGGAGTGGTGTCCGTGACCAGCACGGTCTGCTCCGCGCGGGCCTTCAGGAGGAACCAGGACGCTTCGTAAGACAGGCGGAATTCGCCCAGCGTGTCAGCCGGGACGGTCCCTTCGCAGCGGACCGGAACGGGCTGGTCCGGGATGATGAAATTGTTTCCTTTGAGCTGTGCGGTGACTTCCGGGAGGGGAGAGGGCGCGCCGTATTCCCAGACGATGGTCTCCGGCCGGATTCCGCTGATCTCGACGCGGCGGCCGCCGCCCCATACCACGAAAGCGGCAAAGCCGAGAAGCAGTACCGCCACAGAACAGAGGATGAGGATCAGTTTCTTATGGGAATGCATGGAAAAGCCCGCCTGGATCATTAATATTCTTCGGAACGGGAATATTATAATTCAGACGGGCTTCTATTGCAAGATGAGAGCGGGCGGTTTGCGCGATTATTTAATAATCCGCTCCAGGATCTTCAGGCTGCGGGCCGCGAACGCCGTGGCTTCCTCCGCGCTTAACGGCTTGTGGGCCATCAGGGCCAGGTCGTACAGCTGCGCGGCCACCAGCGGGGCGGTCTCCTCATCGTCCGCGTTCTCCAGGTACTGCACCAGCGGGTTCCCGCTGTTTAAGACCAGGGTCTCTTCGGCGGGGAACTGGGACGGATCCATGCCGTACAGGCGGAACATGTCGTTCATGCGGCGGCTTTCTTCCGCGTAGGTCATGACGGAGGCAACGGAATCGTCTTTGAAGCGGACCAGCTTGACGGCGTGCAGGTCCTTGCCGGTGGCTTTCCGGAAGACTTCCTTCAGGCTCTCTTCGCGGGAGGCGGCTTCTTCGGGGCTTAAGTCCTCGGCCAGGGCCTTGTTCACGTCCGAGTCGATGCGGCAGAATTTGTAGTCCGGGTAGCGTTGCTCCAGCCGCGTGATGAACGGTTCGTCGATCGCGTGGGTGAAGAGCAGGGCGTCCTGGCCGGCCTCCTTGAACATGCGGACGTAGGTGGCCTGCTGGACGGGATCGGTGACGTAGTAGATGACGGAGCGCTTGTCGGCGGGGGCTTCGTCTTTTTCTTCCGCCGCGCCTTCCGCATTTTCCGCTTCTGCGGGCTTTTCTTCGCCTTCAGCCGGTGTCTCTTTCGCGGCTTCTTCCGCCTTCAGGTATTCGTCCAGGGAAACGTATTTCCCTTCCAGATTCTTGTAGATGACCGCCTTGCGGATCTTCTCGCTGAACTTATCGTCCTTCAGACAGCCGTACTTGATGAACGGGGAGATGTCCTCCCAGTATTTCTCGTACGATTCGCGCTCCACGTTGAACAGACCGGTCAGTTTGTCCGCGACCTTTTTGGTGATGTAGTCCGAGATCTTCCGCACGAAGCCGTCGTTCTGCAGCGCGCTGCGGGAGACGTTGAGCGGCAGGTCCGGGCAGTCGATCACGCCCTTGAGGAGCAGCAGGAATTCCGGAATGACTTCCTTGATGTTGTCCGCGATGAAGACCTGGTTGGCGTAGAGCTTGATGACGCCTTCCGCCGGCTCCGTCTCCAGATTCAGCTTCGGGAAGTAGAGCAGGCCCTTCAGATGGAAGGGGTAATCCATGTTCAGATGGATGGTGAAGAGCGGGTCGCGCCACTCGCGGAACAGCTTCTTGTAGAACTCCTTGTATTCCTCCTCCGTACATTCGGACGGGGTCTTCTGCCAGAGCGGATGCACGTCGTTTACGGGCGCGGGCTTTTCCGCGTGTTTTGCGGAGGCGGCATCTTCCGCGGACTTGCCGGCCTCGGGTGTTTCTTCGCTGTCCGCGGCGCCGGACGCGGCTTCCGCCTTGTCCGCGTTCGTGAAATAGATCGGGTACGGCATGAACGCGCAGTATTTTTCCAGCACTTCGCGGACGCGGTATTCGTTGGCGAATTCTTTGGAATCGTCCGACAGGTACAGGGTGACCGCCGTGCCGCGCGACCCGCGGTCCCCGGTCTCCATCGTGTAGGTGGTGCCGCCTTCGGATTCCCAGTGGACGGGCTCGGCGCCGTCTTCCCAGGAGAGGGTGTCGATGGTGACTTTGTCCGCCACCATGAACGCGCTGTAGAAGCCCAGGCCGAAGTGGCCGATGATCTGGTCCTCGCTGGCCTTATCCTTGTATTTCTCCAGGAAATCCGCCGCGCCGGAGAACGCGATCTGGTTGATGTAGGTCTTCACTTCCTCCGCGGTCATGCCCAGGCCGTTGTCCTCCACCTGCAGCACGCGGGCGTCGGGCGAGACGGTCACGTGCAGGCAGAGCTCCTCGTCCGCCGGGATCTGCGTCTGGCCGGCCAGCTCCAGTTTCTTCAGCTTGGTGATGGCGTCGCAGCCGTTGGACACCAGTTCCCGCAGGAAGATGTCATGGTCGCTGTACAGCCATTTCTTGATGATGGGGAAAATGTTTTCCGAGTTGATGGACAGATGTCCGTGCGATTTTCTTGCCATTTATATGCCTTCTTTCCGATGATGTTTTTGGGTCGTGCGGGCGGTTTCCGCCCGCCGACCTCTATTATAGAAAGGCGGGGGCGGGAAGTCAAGCAATTTTTAGCACTCGTCACAAAAGAGTGCTAACAATCCGCGGGAGGAGGGCGGATCGGACGGCGGTTTCCGGTCTTCTCCGGCCCCGGCCGGTCCTCCGTATTGAAAAAACGGCCGGTTTCTGCTACTGTGAAAAAAAGAACGGGAAGGGCCGGGCGCCCGGCGCGGGGCCGGCTGCCCGGGAAGGAGCGTCCGCATGAAGCACTGGAGTGAATTGGAGGGCAACGCGGCCTGCTATGCGCCGGAAAACGCCGGCGTGAGGCAGGAGAGCCCTCTGCGCGGGAAACATCTGATCTTTCTGGGGTCTTCCGTGACGCTGGGAGCGCGTGCGGGGAGGATCTCCTTCGCGGACCTGATCGCGCGGCGGGACGGCTGCACGGTCACGAAGGAGGCCGTCTCCGGCACCACGCTGACGGACGACGGGGAGGATTCCTATATCTCCCGCCTCAAGCGGATCCCGGATCCGCAGGCGGACCTGTTCCTCTGCCAGCTTTCCACGAACGACGCGGCGAAGGACAGGCCGCTCGGCGCCACCGCGGAAGGGTTTGAGGAGAATGGATTCGACACCGCCACGGCCGCAGGCGCCATCGAATCCATCATTGCGTACGCCCGGAGGACCTGGCGCTGCCCGGTCGTGTTTTATACGAGCCCGCGGTTCGAGAGCGAAAAGTACGCGGCGATGGTCGCGCTGCTGCACGGGATCGCCGCAAAATGGGACATCGGCGTGATCGATCTGTGGAATGACGAAGCCTTCAACAGCCTGACGGAGGAGCAGCGGGCGCTGTATATGGCGGACGAGGTGCATCCGACGCGGGCGGGACATCTGGAGTGGCTGACGCCGCGGATGGAGAGCGAACTGGAGGAACGGCTCGGAGGGCGCTGACCGCGCCGGAACGGCACCGGGACGCCCGGGCGGCGTCCGGCGGATGATGTGATAAATTGCGGAAAACAGTTGTTTTTCCGCCTTTTTTATGGTTAACTGGATGCAGGCGCGGAGGCTGCCGCAGGCGCCCCGCCCGGTTTTCGGAAACATCGGAAAAGGAGACCGACTATGCAGAAATTTGTTTACTACGCACCGACTGAGATCGTATTCGGACGCGGCACCGAGCTGCGGGCCGCGGAACTGGTAAAGAAGCACGGCGGAAGCCGCGTGCTGGTGGTCTACGGCGGACAGTCCGCGAAAAAGAGCGGCCTGATCGGCCGCGTGACGAAGAATCTGGAGGAAAACGGCATCCCGGCGCTGGCGCTGGGCGGCGTCGTGCCGAACCCGCTGGTGTCGACGGCGGCGGCCATGGCGAAGGAGGGCCGTGAGTTCGGCGCGGACTTCGTGCTGGCGGTCGGCGGCGGCAGCGTCATCGACACCGCGAAGGGCGTGGCGCATACCATCGCGTCCCCCGAGCATGAGGTCTGGGATTTCTGGAGCGGCACAAAGGTGACGAAGAGCCTGCCGATCGGCGCGATCCTGACGATCTCCGCGGCCGGCAGCGAGACCAGCAACTCCGCGGTGCTGACCAACGACCTGATCGAGCCCCACACCAAGCGCGGCATCAACACGGATTTCAACCGCTGCAGGTTCGCGATCATGAATCCGGAACTGACCATGACACTGCCGAAATACCAGATCGGCGCCGGCGCCGCGGACATCTTCATGCACACGTCCGAGCGCTATTTCGCGGCGGTCCTCGGCAATCACCTGACGGACGAGATCGCGGAAGGCCTGTTCCGGGACATCATTTTCTACGGCCCGCGCGGCGTGCAGGATCCGTCGGATTACGAGGCCATGAGCGAGATCATGTGGTGCGGCAGCGTGTCCCACGTCGGCCTGACCGGCATCGGCTCCCAGGGCGACACCCCGCGTGACGGCGACTGGGCCTGCCACCAGCTGGGCATGGCGATCTCCGCGCTTTACGACTCCACCCACGGCGCCACCCTGACGGCTGTCTGGGCCGCCTGGAGCCGCTACGTGAAGGAATGCAACGTGGCCCGCTTCGCGCAGTTCGCACGCAAGGTCTACGGCATTGCGGAACCCGATGACGGGAAGGCGGCGGAGGAAGGCATCCGGCGCACCAACGAGTTCTTCCGGTCGCTCGGCATGCCGCTCTCCCTGACGGAGCTGCTGGGGCACGAGCCGACGGACGAGGAGATCGAGGCGATCGCGGAGGAATGCACTTACGGCAGGAAGCGCTCGATCGGTTCCTTCCGGGTGCTGGGCTACGACGATATCGTCGCCATCTACAAAGCCTGCCGGTAACAATACGAATCGCAGGGATCCTCTACCATGAAAAAGCAGAAAATCTTACTGATCGTCCCCTTTGCCGTCGTCATCCTGGGCATGATCGGCTACATCCTGGGCGAGCATTACACCATTTACGCCGCCTTCCTGGCGAGCCTGAAGCTGCTGAAGGTCCATCTGGACCCGCTGCCGGCGGGGAACATCACGCTGGAGCTGGCCCGCTGGACGGGCGTGCTGTTTTTCTTCAGTCTGATCTATACCGCGGTGATGGCGCTGGCAAACCGGGGCATCGCGCTGATCAAGTCGAAGAAGACGGATACGGTGGCGGTCCACGGGGACAGCGCGTACGCGACGCTGCTGGCGAGAGGACTGGGCCGGCAGGGGCTGCTGTCCGACGACAGGCAGGCCTACAAAGCGAAGACGCAGGTCTTCCTGTACCAGAAAGATGAGGATGCCCTGATCCATTACCAGAAGCACGCGGACGACTTCCTGCCCTCGCAGGAGGTCTTCCTCTGCATGAAAAAGATCCGGCAGGAGGCGGTCCGGGACAGCAGCGGCGCGAACCTGAACGTCGTGAACCTGGCCGAAGTGAAGGCCGTGGCGTACTGGCAGAAGCATTTCTGCACGAAGAGCGAAAAGATCGTGATGATCGGCAGCGGCGAGCAGGCCGTCATGATGCTCTACTGGGGCCTGCTCGTGAACGTGTTCGACGTCAGCAACCGCATCACCTATTATCTGATCGGCGACTATACCTCCTACTTCAACCTGCATCCGGAAGTCAAGGAGAACATGAAGACCTACGGAGACGATACCGTCACGGAACTGCCGGGGAACTGGACCGCGCACCGAGGCGTGCTGGCGGAGGCGGACCGGATCATCCTGTGCGACGACGCCGCGCCCAATGTGGAGATCGCCTCGCAGATCCTGGAAACGATCCCCGGAGTCCCGGTGCACATCTGCGTGGACAGCGAAAGAATGCAGCAGGTGCTGGACGTGGACCGCTGCACGTATTTCGGCTTCATGACCGAGGACACGGTGGAGGAAATGATCCTGCGGCAGGGGCTGGAGCGCACCGCCCGGATCTGCGCCCAGAGCTACGTGTCGCGCGAAGACCTGCAGGATGTGGACAAAATGAAGGAAAAAACGCCGGAGGAGATCGCGGCGAAGATCGGGACCCCGGAAGAGGAAGAACACTGGAAGGCGATGGACGCCTTCACCCGCGGCTCCAACCTGGCCTGCGCGGTGCACAGCGTGCAGAAGAGCCGCCTGATGAAGGAACTGCTGGAGCGGTACGGCCGGGAATACGGCGGCGACTCGTTCTGGAAGGACCTGCTGCGGAAATACGACGGAGACCTGGATCCGGAGAAGATGACCGTCCTGGAGGACGCGGACGTGTTCTTCAACCATTTCTCGCCCGCGGATCAGGAGCGCCTGATGGAGATCGAACATATCCGATGGAACCGCTATCATTTCCTGCACAATTGGCATGCGCCGGAACCGGGCGAGGTCCTCACGGACAGGGACGGCCGCCCCGTCAGCAAGGATCCGGAGCGCCGGCTCCACCGGTGCCTGGTCCCGTTCCGCGATCTTCCGGAGGAGGAACGGATCAAGGATGCGGCGTATTATTACACGCTCCCGCTGCGGGCAAACCCGGAGGAAAAGTAGTTTTCCCTTGACACGGGCGGATTTCGTGTTAAAATAATCCTGACCCGCATGGGTCAGCAAAGCGTTGATGAGAAGAGTAGGCGGGATGTTCCTTCCCAGAGAGAGAGGCCTTGGCTGGAAGCCTCTTGAAGGAAGCCGGCTGAAGACCACCTCGGAGCGGCCCCAATCCGGCCCGGGTAACGCCGTCATCCGTTCAAAAGAAGAGCCCGGGAGTTCCCGGGAATCAGGGTGGAACCGCGGGTTTACTCGTCCCTGGCCGGCATCTTGTGATGCTGTCGGGGACGTTTTTGTTTAGGAGGAGAATACCATGAAGATCACACTGAAGGACGGCAGCGTGCGGGAATACGACCACCCGATGCGGGCCATCGACATCGCGGCGGACATTTCCGAAGGCCTGGCCCGGATGGCCTGCCTGGCGGAGATCAACGGGGAGCAGAAGGATCTGCGGACCGAGATCGCGGATGACGCCGTGCTGACCTTTTTCACCGCAAAGGATCCCGAAGGCCTGCGGGCGCTGCGGCATACGGCGGCCCACGTGATGGCGCAGGCGGTGCTGAGGATCCATCCGGACGCGAAGCTGGCCATCGGCCCCGCCATCGCGGACGGGTTTTACTATGACATCGATTTTGCCGAGCCGCTGCCGGCGGAGGAACTTCCGAAGATCGAAGAGGAAATGAAGAAGATCATCAAGGAAGACATCCCGCTGGAGCGCTACACCCTGCCGCGCGAAGAAGCCCTGGCCTGGGCGCGGAGCGTGGAGGAACCGTATAAAGTGGAACTGATCACGGACCTGCCGGAGGACGCGGTCATCAGTTTTTACAGACAGGGCGATTTCGTCGACCTGTGCGCGGGCCCTCACCTGATGAGCACGAAGGGCGTGGGCAAGGCCTTCAAGATCATGAGCCTGGCCGGCGCGTACTGGCGCGGCAGCGAGAAAAACAAGATGCTGACCCGTATCTACGCCACGGCTTTCAACAAGAAAGAAGAACTGGAAGAGTACATCCGCCTGCTGGAGGAAGCCAAGAAGCGCGACCACCGCAAGCTGGGCAAGGAGATGCAGCTGTTCATGAGCGACGAGCTGGTCGGCAAGGGCATGCCCATGTTCCTGCCGAAGGGCTACACGGTCTGGCGCATCCTGGAAAACTACATCCGCGACAAGGAACTGGCGCAGGGCTATCAGCACGTGCTGACCCCGTGCGTGGGCACGGTCAACCTGTACAAGACCTCCGGCCACTGGGATCATTATAAGGACAACATGTTCCCGGCCATGGAAGTGGATGACGAAGTCTACGTCCTGCGGCCCATGAACTGCCCGCACCACATGCGGATCTACGCATCGCAGCCCCACTCCTACCGGAATCTGCCGGTGCGCATCGGCGAGATCGCGCACGACTTCCGCTACGAGGCCTCCGGCAACTTAAAAGGCATCGAACGCGGCCGGCATTTCTGCCAGAACGACGCCCACCTGTTCGTCACGCCGGACCAGATCAAGGAGGAATTCTCCAAGGTGGTGGATCTGATCTTCGATACCTACAAGGATTTCGGGATCACGAACTACCGCTGCGTACTGTCCCTGCGGGATCCCGCGGACAAGGAAAAATATCACGATGACGACGCCATGTGGAACACGGCGGAAAACGCGCTGCGCGACGTGCTGAACGACCTGGGCCTGGACTACACCGAGGAGATCGGCGAAGCGGCTTTCTACGGCCCGAAGCTGGACGTGAACGTGAAGCCCGCCGTCGGCGCGGAATACACGCTGTCCACCTGCCAGCTGGACTTCTGCCTGCCGCAGAAATTCAACCTGACGTACATCGACAAGGACAACGGGGAGCAGACGCCGGTGGTGATCCACCGCGCCATCCTGGGCTCCCTGGACCGCTTCATGGCCTACCTGATCGAGGAGACCATGGGCGCTTTCCCGACCTGGCTCGCGCCGGTGCAGGTGAAGGTGTTGCCCATCTCCGAAAAGTATCTGGATTACGGCCGCAGCGTGACGGAGCACCTGGCCGCCGCCGGCCTGCGCGTCGAACTCGACGAGCGCGGCGAGAAGATCGGCTATAAGATCCGCGAAGCCCAGAGCATGAAGATCCCTTACATGCTGATCGTCGGCCAGAAGGAGGAAGAGGAAGGCACCGTTTCCGTCCGCTCCCGCTCCGAAGGCGATCTGGGCAGCAAGTCTCTGGAAGATTTCACCACGGACATCGTCAAGGAAGTCGAGAACCGCAGCCGGTAAACGGCGCGGACATGCCGCCGCCGGCCCCGCACCGCGGGGGCGGCCGCCGGCCTTTTGGGAGAGAAATATGCCTAAAGTATTGCTGATCAACGGATCCCCGCATCCGCAGGGCTGCACGTTCGTCGCGCTGGATGAAGTGCGGAAGACGCTGGAGCAGGAGGGGATCGAAACGGAACTGCTGCACGTGGGACACCGGGCCGTGCGCGGCTGCGTCGCGTGCGGTTTCTGCAACGCGAACGGACGCTGCGTGTTCGATGACGATCCGGTGAACGAAGCCGCGCGGCTGTTTGAAGAGGCTGACGGCCTGATCGTGGGCAGCCCGGTGTATTACGGCTCGCCCAACGGGACGGTGCTGGCGTTCCTGGACCGGCTGTTCTACAGTACCTCTTTCTCCAAGCACATGAAGATCGGCGCCGGCGTGGTGAGCTGCCGCCGCGGCGGGAACACCGCCAGCTTCGACGTGCTGAACAAGTATTTCACGATCAGCGGCATGCCGCTGGCTTCGTCCACTTACTGGAACCAGATCCACGGCTGCACGCCCGAACAGGCGCGGAAAGATCTGGAAGGTCTCAGGACCATGCGGAACCTGGGACGGAACATGGCGTTCCTGATCCGTGCCGTCGCGGCCCAGAAGGAAAAGGAAGGCCTGCCGCTGGAAGAACACAAAGAATTCACCAGCTTCATGGACGTAAAGGAATAAGGATATGGCTGAGAAAAAGATCATCCTGACCGGGGACCGCCCCACGGGGCGCCTGCACCTGGGCCACTACGTGGGCTCCTTGAAGCGCCGGGTGGAGATGCAGAACTCCGGGGAGTACGACCAGATCAACATCCTGATCGCGGACGATCAGGCCCTCACGGACAACGCGGACAACCCCGGCAAGATCCGGGACAACATCATCCAGGTGGTGCTGGATTACCTCTCCGTGGGCATCGATCCCGCGAAGACCACGATCTGCGTCCAGTCCGCCCTGCCGGCCCTGCACGCGCTGACGTTCTATTACCTGAACATGGTGACCACCGCCCGCCTGTTCCGCAACCCCACCGTCAAGGCGGAGATCCAGATGCGGGGCTTTGAGGACGAGGGCCTGCCCGCCGGCTTCTTCACCTACCCGGTATCGCAGGCGGCGGACATCACGGCGTTCAACGCGACCGTCGTGCCGGTGGGCGAGGACCAGCTGCCCATGATCGAGCAGACCCGCGAGATCGTGGAGAAGTTCAACCGCATCTACGGCGAGACCCTGGTCATGCCGAAGGCCGTCATCCCGGAAAACGCCGTGCAGCGCCGCCTGCCCGGCGTGGACGGCAGTGCCAAGAT
Source organism: Lachnospiraceae bacterium (assembly GCA_017428105.1). Lineage (GTDB taxonomy): Bacteria > Bacillota > Clostridia > Lachnospirales > Lachnospiraceae > UBA6987. Next base: position 188,820 of record JAFRRM010000004.1, read on the forward strand.
GAGCAAATCCCTGGGGAACGGCATTTATCTGTCCGATTCCGCGGCCACGGTGAAAAAGCTGGTGAACGGCAAGATGTTCACGGACCCGCAGCACCTGCGGATCGAGGACCCGGGCCATCTGGAAGGCAACGTGGTCTTCACTTATCTGGATGCCTTTTCCCGGCCGGAGCATTTTGCGGAATTCCTGCCGCAGTACGCCTGCCTGGACGAGATGAAGGAGCACTACAAGCGGGGCGGTCTGGGCGACGGCACCTGCAAGAAGTTCCTGATCAGCGTGCTGAATGAGATGATGGACCCCATCCGGACGGAGCGCGCCCGGTGGGAAGCGGATCTGGATACGGTCTACGACATCCTGCGCGAAGGCACCGCCCGGGCGCGGGCGATCACCGATGAGACGCTGGCGCGCGTGCGCCATGCCATGCGGATCGACTATTTCGAAGACCGCTCCATCCTGGACGAATGGAAAAAACTGCTATGAAGATCACATTTTTAGGAGCCGATCATGAAGTGACCGGCTCCCTGACTTATCTGGAGGCCGGCGGCCACCGCATCCTGGTGGACTGCGGCATGGAGCAGGGCAAGGACATCTTCGTGAACCAGAACCTGCCCATCAGCGCGGATCAGGTGGACGCGGTGTTCCTGACCCACGCCCACATCGACCACTCCGGCAACCTGCCGCTCCTGTACAAACAGGGATTCCGCGGGCCGGTCTACGCCACGGAAGCGACCGCCAACCTGTGCCGCATCATGCTGATGGACTGCGCCGCCATCCAGGAATCCGAGGTGGAGTGGCAGAACCGCAAGAACGACCGTGCCGGCCGGGAGAAAGTGGAGCCGCTCTATACTAAGGAGGACGCGGAAGGCGTGCTGCGCCAGTTCATCCCGATGGCTTTCGGCGAGAAGAAGCAGGTCCGGGAAAACGTCGAAGTGCGCTTCGGCAACGCGGGACATCTGCTGGGCGCGTCCCACATCGAGCTGTGGCTGACCGAAGACGGCGTGACGAAGAAGATCCTCTTCAGCGGCGACGTGGGCAACTCGGACCGCCCGCTGATCTGCGATCCCCAGCCGGTGGACGAGGCGGATTATGTGGTATTGGAATCCACCTACGGGGACCGGCTGCACGAGCCGCACGAAGGGCATGAGGCCTATGTGCTGCAGCTCGCCCGCGCCATCGAAGGCGTCCTGGGCCGCGGCGGCAACCTGGTCATCCCGTCCTTCGCCGTGGGCCGCACGCAGGAGATCCTGTACTTCATCCGCCAGATCAAGGAAGAGGACATGATCCCGTCCCTGCCGCATTTCAAGGTGGTGCTGGACAGCCCGCTGGCCGTGGAAGCCACGGCGGTGTTCCAGCAGACGCCCCGCGATTATTTCAACGACGCGGCGCGGGACCTGCTGGATCAGGGCGTCAACCCGATCTTTTTCGACGGTCTGGAACTGTCCGTTTCTTCGGAGGAATCCAAGGCCATCAACCTGGACCCGGAGCCCAAGGTGATCATTTCCGCCAGCGGCATGTGCGAGGCCGGGCGGATCCGCCATCACCTGAAGCATAACCTCTGGCGGCCGGAATCCGCCGTGCTCTTCGTGGGCTATCAGACGGAGGGGACCCTGGGCCGCTACCTGCTGGACGGCGCCGACATGGTGAAACTCTTCGGCGAGGAGATCACCGTGCAGGCCGAGCTCCTGACCATGCAGGGCATCAGCGGCCACGCGGACCGCGACGGCCTGGCGGCCTGGCTGAACGGACTCGGGAAAAAGCCGGAGCGTGTCTTCATCAACCACGGCGAAGCGGCAGTCTGCGACAGTTTCGCCTGGTATCTGCACGAGCAGTTCGGCTATGATACGGCCGCGCCTTACAGCGGCTCGGTGTACGACCTGATCACCGGAGAAGCGCTGGTGCAGGCCGTCGGCATCCCGGTGGAGAAGGAAGAAAAGGACAAGGACAGGAAGACCGCCAAGGCCGGCGAGCCGTCGCTGTTCAATTCCCTGCTGGCCGCCGGCGAGCGCCTGCTGACGGTGATCGGGACCATGCGGGAGCGCAGCAGCAAGGAGATCAAAAAGATGATCTCCGAGATCGACAGGCTGATCAGCAGATATTCGAAGAAAGACGGGGAGTAGACCGCAGCGGCTGCCATGAAGACAGATTTCGACCGGATCATGCAGGAGATCATCGCCGGGCTGGATCCTCAGGATCCGCCCCGGCTGCTGCTGCATTCGTGCTGCGCGCCGTGCTCCTCCTCCGTGCTGGAGCAGCTGGCCGGCCCGTTCCGGGTCACAGTGCTGTATTATGATCCCAATATTTATCCCCGGGAGGAATATGAATTCCGCAAGGCGGAACAGCAGGAATTCATCCGCACGTATCCGTTCGCCCGCCCGGTGGATTTTCTGGACTGCGAGTATGAACCGGCGCAGTTTTATGAAGCGGTGAAGGGACTGGAGGCGGAACCGGAACGCGGAAGCCGCTGCACGGTGTGCTACCGCCTGCGGCTGGCCCGGACGGCGGCGGAAGCGGCCCGCGGCGGGTATGACTTTTTCGCCACGACGCTGACCCTAAGCCCCTTAAAGGACGCCGCGCGGCTGAACCGGATCGGGCAGGAGGAAGCGGACCGGCTGGCCGGTGAAGCGGCCGGGACGGAGAGCGTCCTTCCCGCGGGATCCGCCGGCCGGAAAACGCCCCGCTGGCTCCCTTCGGATTTTAAGAAACGGAACGGTTATCTCCGTTCCCTGGAGATCACGAAGGCCTGCGGCATGTACCGCCAGAGCTATTGCGGCTGCGAGTTTTCGCTGCGGCCGGAGAGCGGGAAATGACCGCCGGGGCCGGGAGGCCCGGAGAAAAAGAAACGACCGGCAGGGGCCGATGAGCTATCGGCCCGCACTGTGAGGACGACGCATGACTTATTTCGGACGATTCTATCTGGACAGGGAAAAAGACATCGCCGTGGAGCTGTGGCGAGACGGCGACGCCATGGAGTACCGCCTGCGCACGCCGAACCACCACAGCGGCAACCTGATCACCAACCTGGCACGCGTCTGCGGCGCCGAACTGAAAGACGAAGAAGAAACGGGACTGAAAGTGATGACGGGACCCGTTTTTTCCTATATTGACGGGGAGAACCGCCGGGTCTTCATCCTGCGCCTGGGCAATACCAAGGTCGCCAACATCTATCTGGACGGCACCATCGAGCGGAAAGCCGCGGTCCCGGCCATCGCCAAGACCCTGATGAGCCAGACCAAGGACTATCATCTGGATCTGTACCGGACGCTGGTGAAAACGTATATCCTGAGCGAATGCAAGTTCCGGACGGACCTGCATACGCACATGAACGCCATCCTGGAGCCGGATATCCTGATCGCGCTGGGCATCGCCCACCAGATCCGCTATCCGCTGTATTACATCAAAAAACTGGGGCTGGAACTGACGGAAGAGCAGCGGCGGACGATGGCGGAGCGGCGCGCGCGGGCGGAGGAGACGCTGGACCTGACAGGGCTGGCCGGCAAATACCGCGACCGGCGCATCGACGACAACTGTTTCATCAACGCGGCGCGGCTGCTGCTGGACCATCCGGAGGCCGCGGAACGGAATATCGCGAAGATCCGGGCATCGCTGGCCGTTCTGAAGGACGGCCAGGCGGTCTTTTCCAATCTGGAGCGCGTCTATCTGTACCGCTACGTGTTCACGCGCGGCGTGCCGGCGGCGGATCCGATGTCGGCGGACGAGCTGCGGAAGAAGAGCGGGATCATCCCGGACCCGGACATCCGCCGGACCGTGATGAAAATGCTGGCCGACCGGGCCGGCAGGACGTACGGCGGCAATACGCTGTTCCAGGACAAGCTGCTGTGGATCGCACGCAGCTATGCGGCGGCCGGCGTCCGGTACGCGGAGATCTCCGATACCACGCTGGCGAAGGCGGACCAGGCGCCCGCCCGGCTGGCGGAGATCCACGGGGTCATGCCCGCCGCGATGCGGGAGACCGGGGTGACGCTGCGCTTCCTGGCGGGGATCCGCCGCACGCCGCTCACCATCGTGAAGGATCAGGTCGCGCCGCGGGACTATCTGCGGGAGAACGTCCGGACCCTGGAGGCGGTCGCGGAGGACCCGTATCTGGCGGGCTGCGACATCCTGGGCGAGGAGATCAACGACATCGAAGAACTCCGGCCGCTCATCGAACGGCTGACGGCACTGGCCGGACGCATCCCGGGCTTCGTGATCCGCATCCACGCGGGGGAGAGCGACAGCCTGCGGGGCAACGTCGCGGGGAGCCTGCGCTGCGTGCGCGAGTCGCTGGCTCCGGGACAGCCCATGCCGGCTCTGCGCATCGGCCACGGCCTGTTCACCCCCAATCTGAAGAGCGCCGGCGGCCAGGCCCTGCTGAAGGACCTGAAGGACAGCGGCGTCGTCCTGGAATTCCAGATCAGCTCCAACGTGCGGCTGAACAACCTGAGCCGCGTGGAGGATCACCCGTTAAAGAAATATCTCCGCGCGGGCGTGGCCTGCGTGCAGGGGACCGACGGCGGCGCGCTGTACGGGACGAATTCGATCGATGAGGAACTGGCGCTGGAGCGCCTGCTGGGGCTCTCGCCCGAGGACCTAAAGCAGATGTGCCGGGCCGAAGATCGCGTGATGCGGGCCGGCCTGGAAACGTTCCGCGTCAAGCGGCAGCGGCTGCGCCGCGTGCTGAAAGGCCGCAGCCTGACGGCTTATTATGAGGAACGCCTGCAGGCGGAGGGCGACCGGCTCACGATGCCGGAGGAAAAACGCCTGAGCGCGGCCGCGGTGCTGCGGGAGCAGATCCGGCCGCTGCCGGAAGACAGATTCCCGGTGATCCTGGCCGGCGGCAGCTTCAACAGCGACCGCCGCCGCTCGCCGTGCAGACCGGAACTGCTGGCCCTGCTGGACGGCCTGCTGGAGAAACTGGATCCGGAGAAAGTGTTCTTCGTGATCGGCCACAAACTGAGTTCCTACGAAAAAGCGCTCGTGGAAAAAAACGCCGGCCGCTTTGAGATATTCGCGGTGATCCCCACTCTGCTGACGCCGCGCGAGGCGGCGGCGCTGAAGCGCTCCGGCGTCTCGGTCCGCCTCTCCATCGAGCCCTACGGCCCCGGCCTGTACAAGAGCATCGCCTACGAGATCTTCAAGAACCGCCGCTCCGTCCTCCTGGCCCTCGACGGCAACGCCTCCGGCGCCAACCTCATCCAGGAAGCCAAGAACGCCCGCCGCAAATGCCGCATCTTCGTCTGCCGCGCCTCCCGCGGCCTGCGCGAAAAGACCCGCTCCCTCGAGGGCTACGTCCGCCTTTTCGCTCCCGCCGAAGACGTCTCCGGCGAGATCGTCTCCCTGACCGAATCCTGAAACGGGACCGCGGAGGGACGGTTCCCCGGCGGCCCTGCGGGGAAGCGGCTTTTCATGCAAAAACCTGACAAAGGGACGGTTCCTTTGTCAGGTTTTTGGTTTCAGGGCCGGCGGGGCGTGCTGTTGTGTTTTTTATTCGTCCTGCAGCAGCGTATGCATGATGTGGCTGTAGACTTCCTGGCTGGAGGACTGCCAGCGGTCGCAGATGATGCGGGCCTGTTCTTCGCTGGGAACGGAGAGATGGAGCTTCAGGAGCTGGACTTTGCCTTCGCGGACTTCGCAGGTGACTTCGAAATCCGTGCTGCCGGTCTTGCGGTAGTCGGCGGTGATGCCCATTTCGTTGCGGAGGCGGATCTTGTGCTTCTTCAGGAACGCGTGGATGTCTTCCTTGATGGCGTCGGGGATGTCGCCGCCGAAGAAGGTCAGGGTCTCCTCGCCCTCCCGGGTGATCTCATAGCGCCGGGAGCCGCGCACGGTGGTGACCTTGATCAGGTGCGCGTCCAGCAGCTCGCTGACGCCCTGCTGCAGGGACATGTAGTTGGTGTATTCCGTGGTCAGGAAAAAATCGGAGATCTGTTCGTTGCTGATGGGCAGATTGGCCTGCTGGAGCAGGTAGAGCACCATCAGTTTGTATAATACCTGCGGATCGTTGATCATTGCGCGTTCCTCCCCCTCTCATTACGCGCCTATTTTATCAAGATGCGCGGAAAAATGCAAGAAAATGTCCGCTTTTCCTGCGTCTCCCTCTTGCATTTTTGCCGGAAATAGAGTACGATTTTCCGGAAGACAGAACGTGCGTTGGGGGATTCCTCTTAATTCTCTTGATCTTCATCCTGTCTTTTCCCCTGCTTTACCATGAGACAACTAGGCTCCGCTTTTTGCGTGGAGCCGTTATAAGGCATAGAACGTTCCTGGGCAGATGACACGGCGGCGGCGGCCGCGGAGGAGTTACGGCATGAGTATTGTATTGGAAGAACAGTCCCTGGCGACCCTGAAGGAATGGGCACACGCCCTGGGGATCCGCGGCATGAGCAACGCGCGGAAATCGGAACTGATCGGTCTGCTTTCCCAGGTGGGCGAAGCCCGCATCCGGCACGCGATGGAAATCACGGGCGGAGAACGCGAAAAACCCGTCCGGGGCCGTCCCCGCCTGAACCGTGCCGGGGAGGCCGCACCGAAAACAGAAGACCAAGAAGAGACGAAAACACCCGGAACGGAAGAACCCGCGGCGGAGGAGAACGCTCCGGCAGCCGTAGAGAAACCGCGCGAGACGGACGGGAACATTTCCGGGATCGGGGAGAATTCCCGGCGGCCCAATTACCGGCGGACGTACGAACCGGCCGGGACGGTGAACCGCGGCAGCCGCGGCGGCTTCGGGAGTTATGCGCCCAGTTATAAAGCCCAGGCGGAGGCGGTGGAAACGCAGGAACGCGGTTCCCGCTTCCGTTACGAAATGCCCGTGCCGGACCGCCGGCAGGACGACGTCAGGCCTGCGGCGCCGGACCGCCCCGCCTATCCCGACAAGACCGCCGACCGGCCCCGCATCGAACGGACCGGGGACCGGACGCCGAATTACGGCGACCGGAGCGCAAACTACGGCGACCGGAGCGCCGACCGCCCCGCCGCTTATGGCGACCGGACGCCCGCTTACGGCGACCGTGCCGTATCCTATCCGGACAAACAGGACGGCACGGATAAGGCAGCCGCCTTCCCGGACGCGCTGGCGGGCCCGAGCGGCGAAGGCATCCTGGAAGTCATGCCCGAAGGCTTCGGCTTCATCCGCTGTGAAAACTACATGCCCGGCGACAATGACATTTACGTCTCGCCCGCGCAGATCCACCGCTTCGGCCTAAAGACCGGCGACATCCTCTCCGGCGTGACCAAGATCAAGACCGGCACGGAGAAATTCCCGGCCCTGCTGTACATCAATACCGTCAACGGCGAATCCCCGGACACCGTGCGGAGCCGCAAGCCGTTCGAAGAACTGACGCCGGAATTCCCGCACGAGCGCATCCATCTGGAGACGGAGCCGGAAGCGCGCGCCATGCGGATCATGGACCTCATGGCGCCCATCGGCAAGGGCCAGCGCGGCATGATCGTCTCGCCGCCCAAGGCCGGCAAGACCACGCTGATCAAGGAAGCGGCCAAGGCGGTCACCAAAAACCATCCGGACATGCAGCTCATCATCCTGCTGATCGACGAGCGGCCGGAGGAAGTGACGGACATCAAGGAAGAGGTCGAAGGCCCCAATGTGGAAGTCATCTATTCCACCTTCGACGAGACGCCGGAGCATCACAAGCGCGTGACGGAAATGGTGCTGGGCCGGGCGCAGCGCCAGGTCGAGCACGGCCGCGACGTGATCATCCTGCTGGACAGCATCACCCGCCTGTCCCGCGCCTACAACCTGACCGTGGCGCCCAGCGGCCGCACGCTGTCCGGCGGCCTGGACCCGGCGGCGCTCTATATGCCGAAGAAATTCTTCGGCGCCGCCCGCTGCATGCGCGAAGGCGGGAGCCTGACGATCCTGGCCACCGCGCTGGTGGAGACGGGCAGCCGCATGGACGACGTGATCTTTGAGGAATTCAAGGGCACCGGCAACATGGAACTGGTGCTGGACCGCAAGCTTTCCGAGCGGCGCATCTTCCCGGCCATCGACATCTTAAAGTCCGGGACCCGCCGCGACGACAAGCTCCTGACCCCGGAGGAGATGGAGACCGTGACCTACATCCGCCAGGCCATCAGCAACCCCGTAAAGGGCGAAGAGGCGCTGGAGCGGGTGCTGGACCTGATGAAGCACACCAAGACCAACCGCCAGTTCTGCGAACTGGTGCGGAAGATGCGGTTCTGACGGCAGGCTCCCGGCGGAAGCGAGCCCCGCGCCGGCGCCGCAGCCAGGCTCACCCGGGAAACATCCGTTCCTCCAGTTCCTTCAGCGCTTCCCGGTGCAGCGCGTACAGCGTGCTCTCGCTCAGGGAAAACAGCCCGGCGATCTCCTGCCAGCTCATCCCCTGCAGATACCGCGCCTCCAGCAGGCGCCGCCGGCGGGGAGAGGGCAGCGCATAGACCGCCCGTTCGGTCCTGGCGGCCTGCAGGCGGGCACGCAGAAGCGCGCGGCGGACCGCGGCTTCCTCCTCGGTGCCTTCGGGCAGCGCCGCGAGGCGCTCTTCCAGAAAAGAGATCTCGTTTTTGAGAGAAATATGATCGGAAAGGATCTGTTTGACGCGGAACATGACGGCTCCTTCCGGGGGGACCGGGGAGGCGTTCCGGATGTCATTATAAAGCAGCTGTCCGCTTTGTCAATCCGCGCGATGGAAACAGCGGCAAAACCGCTCAAAAAACTAATAAAATAAGCCGCAGGCCGCCTTGACAGCCTGCGGCCTCTTTGATATTATGAAGAATGCACTATTGTGGCGCAGTGGCCTTACTATGCGCTTAAAAAGTGCAAACAATTCTTGCAGGGGAGAAGCGTCTATGGAAAAAAACAGAATGCGTCCGGTAGCTTCCGGGAAGAACACCCGTATGAGTTACTCCAAACAGCGGGAGGTCCTGGGGCTGCCTAATCTTATTGATATCCAGAAGAAATCCTACGAATGGTTTTTGAGCGAGGGCCTCAAGGAGGTCTTTGATGATATTTCCCCCATCACGGACTACAGCGGCAGCATCAGCCTCAGTTTCGAGGATTTCGAGCTCTGCCGCAGCGAAGCCAAATACACCATAGAAGAGTGCAAGGAACGGGACGCCACCTATTCCGCCCCCCTGCGCGTCAAAGTGCTCTTAAAATCCCCGGACAAGGAAGTGAAGGCCCATTACATCTTCATGGGCGACATGCCGCTGATGACCGAAAGCGGCTCTTTCGTGATCAACGGCGCGGAGCGCGTCATCGTCAGCCAGCTGGTCCGCTCTCCCGGCATCTACTACAGCCTGGACCACGATAAGCTGGGCAAGTCCCTGTTCTCCTCCCAGGTGATCCCGAACCGCGGCGCCTGGCTGGAATACGAGACCGACTCCAACGACGTCTTCTGGGCGCGTGTGGACCGGACCCGCAAGGTCCCGGTGACCACCCTGATCCGCGCGCTGGGCGTGGGCACGAACGACGAGATCCTCGAAAAGTTCGGCGACCTGCCCCTGATCCGCGGCAGCCTGGCCAAGGACAAGGCCACGGACATCAGCACCGGCCTGCTGGAACTGTACGACAAGATCCGCCCCGGCGAGCGTCTTCTGGTGGAGAACGCCCGGAGCCTGTTCCACAACATGCTCTTTGAGGACCGCCGCTACGACCTGGCCCGCGTCGGCCGCTACAAATTCAACAAGAAGCTGCAGCTGAAGCGCCGCGTGACTGGCCGCATGCTGGCCGAAGACGTCATCAACGAGGATACGGGCGAAGTGGTCGCCACGGCCGGCACGGTGCTGACCGCGGACCTCGCGGACGCCATCCAGAACTCCGGCGTGGAGGCCATCATGGTGGACGCGGACGGCACCCCCGTCAAGGTCCTCTCCAACCGCTTCGTGGACATGAAGCAGTACGTCACCTATGAACCGCGCGACTACGGCGTGCGCGAACTGGTCCATTATCCGGACATGATGCGCTTCCTGGAGACTTATCCGGACGAAGAGGAGCAGAAGGAAAAGCTGCCCCAGTACGTCCGGGAACTGGTGCCGAAGCACGTGACGGAAGACGACATCTACGCCTCCATCAGCTACTGCTGCACCCTGCAGTTCGGCCTGGGCAACTGCGATGACATCGACCACCTGGGCAACCGCCGCATCCGCGCCGTGGGCGAGCTGCTGCAGAACCAGTACCGCATCGGCCTGACCCGTCTGGAGCGCGTGGTGCGCGACCGCATGACCACGCAGGACCAGGACAGCATCACCGCGCAGTCCCTGATCAACATCAAGCCGGTCACCGCGGCGGTGAAGGAATTCTTCGGAAGCTCCCAGCTGTCCCAGTTCATGGACCAGAACAATCCGCTGTCCGAACTGACCCACAAGCGCCGTCTGTCCGCCCTGGGCCCCGGCGGCCTGTCCCGCGACCGCGCCGGCTTTGAAGTCCGCGACGTGCACTATTCGCACTACGGCCGCATGTGCCCGATCGAGACCCCCGAAGGTCCGAACATCGGTCTGATCAACTCCCTGGCGTCCTACGCCCGGATCAATGAATACGGCTTCGTGGAAGCCCCCTACCGCATCGTGGACAAGACCGATCCGGAGAACCCCCGCGTCACGGACGACGTGATCTACCTGGCCGCCGATGAAGAAGACAACTACATCGTCGCACAGGCGAATGCCCCCCTGGACGAGAAGGGTTACTTCACGGATGAGACCGTCACCGGCCGTTTCAAGGACGAGACCGCGCAGTTCGACAAGCGCCGCATCGACCTGATGGACGTGTCCCCGAAGATGGTCTTCTCCGTGGCCACCTCCATGATCCCCTTCCTGGAGAACGACGACGCGAACCGCGCGCTGATGGGCTCCAACATGCAGCGGCAGGCCGTGCCCCTCATGGTCACGGAATCCGCCGTGGTCGGCACCGGCATGGAAAACAAGGCCGCGGTCGACTCGGGCGTCTGCGTGGTCGCGAAGGAAGACGGCGAAGCGGTCTACGTCTCCGCGGACAAGATCGTCCTGCGCAAGGCGGACGGCAATGTGGACGAATATCCGCTGTTAAAGTTCAAGCGCTCCAACCAGAGCAACTGCTATAACCAGAAGCCCATCGTCAACAAGGGCGATAAAGTGAAGGCCGGCGACGTGATCGCGGACGGCCCCTGCACCAGCGGCGGCGAGATCGGCCTGGGCAAGAACCCGCTGATCGGCTTCATGACCTGGGAAGGCTACAACTACGAAGACGCGGTCCTGCTGAGCGAACGCCTGCTGAAGGACGACGTGTTCACCTCCATCCACATCGAGGAGTACGAGACCTCCGCCCGCGACACCAAGCTGGGACCGGAAGAGATCACCCGCGACGTGCCCGGCGTCGGCGACGATTCCTTAAAGGATCTGGACGAACAGGGCATCATCCACGTGGGCGCCGAAGTCCGCACCGGCGACATCCTGGTCGGCAAGGTGACCCCGAAGGGCGAGACCGAGCTCACCGCGGAAGAGCGCCTGCTGCGCGCCATCTTCGGCGAAAAGGCCCGCGACGTCCGTGACACCTCCCTGAAAGTGCCGCACGGCGCCTACGGCGTGGTCCTGGACACCAAGGTCTTCACCCGCGAGGCCGGCGACGAGCTGCCTCCGGGCGTGAACATGAGCGTACGCGTCTACGTGGCCCAGAAGCGTAAGATCTCCGTGGGCGACAAGATGAGCGGCCGCCACGGCAACAAGGGCGTGGTGTCCCGCATCCTGCCCGAAGAGGACATGCCGTTCCTGCCGAACGGCCGGCCTCTGGATATCGTGCTGAACCCCCTGGGCGTGCCCAGCCGTATGAACATCGGCCAGATCCTGGAGACCCACCTGTCCCTGGCGGGCGAGATCCTGGGCTTCAAGGTGTCCACCCCCGTCTTCGACGGCGCCAAGGAAGTGGACATCGCGGACACCCTGGTCATGGCCAACGACTACGTCAACACCGAGTGGGAAGACTTTGAGAAGAAATACAAGAAGGTGCTGCTCCCCGAGGTCCTGGAGTATCTGGGCTCCCATCTGGAGCACCGGGCCCTGTGGAAGGGCGTGCCCATCACCCCGGACGGCAAGATCCAGCTGCGCGACGGCCGCACCGGCGAACCGTTCGACAGCAAGGTCACGGTAGGCCACATGCACTACCTGAAGCTGCACCACCTGGTGGACGACAAGATCCACGCCCGCTCCACCGGCCCTTACTCGCTGGTGACGCAGCAGCCCCTGGGCGGCAAGGCCCAGTTCGGCGGACAGCGTTTCGGCGAAATGGAAGTGTGGGCCCTGGAAGCGTACGGCGCCGCCTACACCCTGCAGGAGATCCTGACGGTGAAGTCGGACGACATCGTGGGCCGCGTCAAGACCTACGAAGCCATCGTCAAGGGCACCAACATCCCGACCCCGAGCGTCCCCGAATCCTTCAAGGTGCTGCTTAAGGAACTGCAGTCCCTGGGCCTGGACGTGACGCTGCTGATGGACGACGGCACGGAAGTGGAAGTGAAGGAAAACACGGAGTATTCGGACCGCGACTTCAAGGCCGTGATCGAAGGCAACCGCGATTTCCTGAGCCGCTCCGACAACTACGGCCAGTACGGCTACCAGACGCAGGCCTTCAACGCGCAGGGCGATCTGGAGGAAGTGGAGCCCGAAAGCTCCTCCGAAGACGAAGGCGATTACCTGAACGACGATTACACTGATTTCAGCAGTGACGACGAAGGGAGATAAAAAACATGCCGATGCAGATTCATGAGGATTACTATCAGCCCTTGGTTTTCGACGCGATCCGGATCGGACTGGCGTCTCCCGAGAAGATCCTGAAGTGGTCCCACGGCGAGGTCAAGAAGCCGGAGACCATCAACTACCGCACCTTAAAGCCCGAACGCGACGGCCTGTTCTGCGAACGGATCTTCGGCCCCAGCCGCGACTGGGAATGCCACTGCGGAAAATATAAGAAGAAACCCCGTCTGCGCGGCACGGTCTGCGACCGCTGCGGCGTGGAAGTGACCAAGTCCAGCGTCCGGCGCGAGCGCATGGGCCACATCACCCTGGCCTCGCCGGTGTCCCACATCTGGTATTTCAAGGGCATCCCGAGCCGCATCGCCACCATCCTGGAGATCTCGGCCAAGCATCTGGAGTCCGTCCTGTACTTCGCCGCCTACATCGTGCTGGATCCCGGCACGGTCCCCATGCTGCAGAAGAAGCAGATCCTGCTGGATTCGGAATACCGCGACCTCATCGACAAGTACGGCCGCGGCTCCTTCAAGGCCGGCATGGGCGCGGAAGCCATCGAGACCCTGCTCAAGGAAGTGGACCTGGACAAGGAATACGCGGAGCTGCGCGCGGAATATGACAGCGCCTCCTCCCAGAAGCGCACCAAGATCATGAAGCGCCTGGAAGTGGTGGAAGCCTTCCGCAATTCCGGCAACCGTCCGGAATGGATGATCCTGAACGTCCTGCCCGTGATCCCGCCCGATCTGCGCCCCATGGTGCAGCTGGACGGCGGCCGCTTCGCGACGTCCGACCTGAACGACCTGTACCGCCGCATCATCAACCGCAACAACCGTCTGGGCAAGATGGACGGCGCGCCCGAGATCATCGTGCGCAACGAGAAGCGCATGCTGCAGGAAGCCGTCGACTCCCTGATCGACAACGGCCGCCGCGGCCGCGCCGTGACCGGCGCCGGCAACCGTTCCCTGAAATCCCTTTCCAGCATGCTGAAGGGCAAGCAGGGCCGCTTCCGCCAGAACCTGCTGGGCAAGCGCGTGGACTATTCCGGCCGTTCCGTCATCGTGGTCGGCCCGGACCTGAAGATCTTCCAGTGCGGCCTGCCCAAGGAAATGGCCATCGAACTGTTCAAGCCCTTCGTCATGAAGGAACTGATCAGCCTCGGCAAGGCCACCAACGTCAAGAATGCCAAGAAGATGGTGGACCGCGCGCAGTCCGAAGTGTTCGACGTCCTGGAGGACATCATCAAGGAACACCCCGTGATGCTCAACCGCGCCCCTACCCTGCACCGTCTGGGCATCCAGGCCTTCGAGCCGATCCTGGTGGAAGGCAAGGCCATCCGCCTGCACCCGCTGGTGTGTACCGCGTTCAACGCGGACTTTGACGGCGACCAGATGGCGGTCCATCTGCCCCTGAGCGTGGAAGCCCAGGCCGAATGCCGCTTCCTGCTGCTGTCTCCCAACAACCTGTTGAAGCCTTCGGACGGCGGCCCCGTGGCCGTGCCGTCCCAGGACATGGTGCTGGGCATCTACTACCTGACCCAGGAACGCCCCGAGGCGCTGGGCACCGGCCGCAGCTTCCGCAGCCTGAACGAGGCCGTGCTGGCGTACGACAACCATCAGATCGACCTGCACGCCCGCGTGAAGATCCGCTGCAAGGGCTTCGACCAGCAGGGCAATCCCATCCAGCAGAACGTCGAATCCACGCTGGGCCGCTTCCTGTTCAATGAGATCATCGACCAGGATCTGGGCTTCGTGGACCGCACGATCCCGGGCAACGAGCTGAAGCTGGAGATCGACTTCCACGTGATCAAGAAGGATCTGAAGAAGATCCTGGAGAAGGTCATCGAAGTCCACGGCACCACCAAGACCGCCGAAGTGCTGGACAACATCAAGGCCATCGGCAACAAATATTCCACCCGCGCGGCCATGACGGTCTCCATCTCCGACATGACGGTCCCTTCCGCCAAGAAGGAGATCCTGGAGGAGACCCAGAAGGAAGTCGACGACATCAACCTGCGCTTCCGCTACGGCGAATATACCGACGAAGAACGCTACAAGATGGTCGTCAAGACCTGGGACGACGCGGACAAGCGTCTGACCCGCGAGCTGATGAACGGCCTGGACCGCTACAACAACATCTTCATGATGGCGGACTCCGGCGCCCGCGGTTCCGAAAAGCAGATCAAGCAGCTGGCCGGCATGCGCGGCATGATGCAGGATACGTCGGGCCGCACCATCGAGCTGCCCATCAAGTCCAACCTGCGCGAGGGCCTGGACGTTCTGGAATACTTCATTTCCGCGCACGGCGCCCGCAAGGGTCTGTCCGACACCGCGCTGCGTACCGCTGACTCCGGCTACCTGACCCGCCGTCTGGTAGACGTGTCCCACGACATCATCATCCGCGAGGAAGACTGCGCGAAGGACGGCAACATCCCGTACATGGAGATCTCCGCCTTCGTGAACAACTCCGCGGAAGACGTGGTGGAGAGCCTGCAGGAGCGCATCACCGGCCGCACCGCCGCGGAAGACATCACGGATCCCGAGACCGGCATGGTCATCGTGAAGAAGAACGAGCTGATCTATCCGCTGAAGGCGAAAGCCGTCGCGGCCACCGGCGTGACCAAGGTGAAGATCCGCAACGTGCTGGCCTGCCGCTGCAAGGGCGGCATCTGCTCCAAGTGCTACGGCGCCAACATGGCTTCCGGCGAACCGGTGCAGATCGGTGAAGCCGTCGGCATCATCGCGGCCCAGTCCATCGGCGAGCCCGGCACGCAGCTGACCATGCGTACGTTCCATACCGGCGGCGTGGCCGGCGTGGAAGACATCACCGGCGGTCTGCCCCGTGTGGAAGAGATCTTTGAGGCCCGCAAGCCCAAGGGCGTGGCCATCATCTCGGACCTGGCCGGCACGGTCTACGTCAAGGAAGACGCGGAGCGCCGCGAAGTCATCGTGACGGACGAGGAGACCGGCGTTTCCAAGTCCTACCTGATCCCGTACAACATGCGGATCAAGAGCACGGTCGTCACGGACAGCCATCTGGAAGCCGGCGACGCCATCACGGACGGCAGCGTCAACCCGCACGACCTGCTCCGCATCAAGGGCGACCGCGCCGTGCAGGACTACATGCTGCGCGAAGTGCAGAAGGTCTACCGCATGGTCGGTGAAGACATCAACGACAAGCATCTGGAAGTCATCGTGCGCCAGATGATGAAGAAAGTCCGCGTGGAAGATCCGGGCGACAGCGACGTGCTGAGCGGCACTACCATGGATTACCTGGATTACCTGGACATCAACGACACGCTGGCCGCGGAAGGCAAGACGCCGATGGAAGGCAAGCGCGTGATGCTCGGCATCACCAAGGCTTCCCTGGCCCGTGATTCCTTCCTGTCCGCCGCCTCCTTCCAGGAGACCACGAAGGTCCTGACCGAAGCCGCCATCAGCGGCCAGCTGGACCAGCTGCGCGGCCTGAAGGAGAACGTGCTGATCGGCAAGCTGATCCCCGCCGGCACCGGCATGAAGCGGTATCAGGAAGTCTGCCTGACCTCCGATTACGAAGAGCCGGAAGGCAGTCCCATCACCGCCGCGGAAGCGTTCCGCAACGGAATGGGTTGATCCAGGGACACTGCGTCCCGTAAGGGCCGATGATCCGTCGGTCCGCCACAGCAAACGGGTGGCTCAGCAGGGCCGCCCGTCTTTTACAGAAAAAACCGGCAAGGAAGGGTCTCATGTCCGTCATCCGCACCGAAAACCTGATCTACGATTTCACCGTCCCCGACCCCGAGGGCGAGGGCGAACAGAAGAACCGGGCCCTGTACGGCCTGGATCTTGCCGTGGAACCGGGCGAATTCATTGCCATCCTGGGCCGCAACGGCTCCGGGAAATCCACGCTGGCGCGCCATATCAACGCGCTGCTGACGCCCACGGAGGGCACGGTGTGGATCGAAGGGATGGATACGTCGCAGGAAGAGAAGCTGTGGGACATCCGGACCGCGGCCGGGATGGTCTTCCAGAACCCGGACAACCAGATCGTCATGACGATGGTGGAAGAGGACGTGGGTTTCGGGCCGGAGAACATCGGCGTGCCCGCGGAGGACATCTGGAAGCGTGTGACGGATGCCCTGGAGAAGGTCGGGATGACCGCTTATGCGAAGACGGCGCCGCACCGCCTGTCCGGCGGACAGAAGCAGCGGGTCGCCATCGCCGGCGTGCTGGCCATGAAGCCGCGCTGCATCGTCTTTGACGAGTCCACCTCCATGCTGGACCCGCGCGGGCGGGAGGAAGTCCTGTCTACGGTCCGGGAACTGAACCGGCAGGAGCACATCACGGTGCTGCTCATCACGCATCACATGGAGGAGGCCGCGCTGGCGGACCGCCTGCTGGTGATGGACCGCGGACGGCTGGTGATGGACGGGACGCCGCGGGAGATCTTCACGCAGCGGGAGATGCTGCGGCAGCGGGGCCTGTCCGTCCCGCCCGTGACCGCGCTGGCGGACGCGCTCCGGGACGAAGGCGTTCCCCTGGCGGAAGGGATCTTCGAGGAGGAAGAACTGGCGGACGCCCTGGCGGCGGTCTGCCGGAAGAACGGAGGGAGAAGCAGATGATCCTTCGTTTGGAAAACGTCAGCTACACTTATGAACCGGGCACGCCGATGGAAACGGAGGCGCTCAGGCCGATGGACCTCACGGTCCGTTCCGGCGAAGTCCTGGCCCTGATCGGAGCGACCGGATCGGGAAAGTCGACTCTGATCCAGATGATGAACGGCCTTAACAGACCGATGACCGGGAAAGTTTTCCTGGATGATCAGGACGTCTTCGCCGACGGCTTCGACCGGCGGATGCTCCGCAGCCGCGTCGGCCTGGTCTTTCAGTACCCGGAATACCAGCTTTTTGAATCGGATATCATCAAGGACGTCTCGTTCGGCCCGAAGAACCAGGGCCTGGACGAGGAGACCTGTCTGGCCCGCGCCCGCGCCGCCATGGCGTCGGTCGGCCTGGGGCCGGAATACGAGAGCCGCTCCCCCTTTGATCTGTCCGGCGGGGAGAAGCGCCGCGCCGCCATCGCCGGCGTCCTGGCCATGGAACCGGCCATCCTCGTGGTGGACGAGCCCGTCGCGGGCCTGGACCCCGAAGGCCGCACGGAGCTCCTGGACGAATTCCGCCGCCTGAAGGAAGAGAAGGGCATGGGGATCGTGATCGTCTCCCACAGCATGGACGACGTCGCCGCCCTCGCGGACCGCATCATCGTCCTTGGCCGCGGCGAAGCCGTGATGGAAGGCACGCCCCGCGAAGTCTTCTCCCGCGGGGAAGAACTGAAGTCCCTGGGCCTCTCCCTTCCCGCCGTGACCCGCCTGCTGCTCCGCCTCAAAGAAAAAGGCGTCCCGGTCAGTACGGACGCCCTTACGGTGGCAGAAGCCAAAACAGAGATCCTGCGGGTGCTCTCAGCCTCCCGCGATCAGTAAAAACAGCCGGAACAGCCAGTTCGCGGCAATGCCGGCCGCCAGCCCGCCGATGGTGTGGCTGACGATGGCCTTGCCCGTCAGGTCCGGCCTTTTTAATGCCTGCATCATCGACGCATGCGTGCTCAGATACCCGCTCCAGCACATGCACATGGCGGTAAACACCGCGATGTCGTGCGCGTTGACGATCCCGTCCGCCGCCAGATCCCGGACGATGCCGGTCGCGGCGCCCGCGGATCCCAGCGCGGTGATGGGCACGGCGATCGCCTCCGTGGAGGCAAAGCCGAACAGCGGCTGCAGGATGAAATTCAGCCGGTCCGCGATCATCGGCAGCAGGGCCACGCCCTCGTAGGCCGACCCGGTATACCCGCCGTCCGCCGCCGGCCCCTTGGTCAGCAGCATCACCAGCGTACACACCACCAGCACGCCGGGAATGATGGACAGGCCGATCTCCACGCCGCCCTTCCCGCCGTTTAACGCCGCGTTCAGGACCCGCATCCCGATGCTGGGCCTTTTCTTTTTGCGGCGGCTCATATGGCGCGTCAGCGGGAAATATTCCGCCATCGTCACGTGCACGTCGTCCGCGTATTCGTCTTCCCCGAATTCCTTCCGGGTCTGCCGGATCATCAGCCGCGTGCTCACGATGCTCCCGATGACCGCCCCCAGGTTCCCGATCAGCACAGCGCCCAGCAGGTGTCCGCCTTTGATGGTCAGGCCCAGCATGAACGTGGACACGATGATGCCCATGCCGAACGCGGTCCCCAGGTTGGTCAGCGCGTAAAACTGATATTTCTTGAAATATTTCCGGAAGCCCCGCTCCTCCGCCAGCGACAGGATGGCCGGGTTATCCGACAGATAGGTGGAGATGACGCCCAGCGCGGCCGCCCCGGGCAGACCGTACAGCGGCTTCATCAGCGGGTTCAGCAGCTTGTTCAGCAGGTCCACCACCCCGAATTCCGTGAGCAGCGAGTCCAGCGCCCCCATGATCACGGCGATGGCCATGATGTAGAAGCAGGTGTCGATCAGCAGCGCGAACGCCGTATTCATCGTGGTGCTCAGGAAATTCGGCAGGCCCATCACCAGGGAGAACCCGGTCACGGCCGCGATCAGAAGCACCAGAAAAATGAAGGGCGTGAGCCAGTGATTCTTCTTCGCCGGCACAGTTTCCTGCGGATGTTCTTCCATTTTGTTATCCTCTCACAGACCGCCCGCCGGTCATCTGCGGGCTTTTTCCTTCAGCAGCGGTTTGTCTTTGACTTCTTCCAGCTTCTGCTGGCGGCGGTTGAGCAGCTCCGGAGATTTCGGCTGGATGTCTCCGGCCTTCGTCAGCGCCCATTTGGTCAGCAGCGGGCCGGCGATCTCATAGACCAGGACCGCGAACAGGACGATGCTGCGGATCAGCGGGCCGTCGCCCGGCAGCGAGGCGGCCGTGACGCACATCCCCAGGGACACGCCGGCCTGCGGAAAAAGCGTGACGCCCAGATATTTCACCACGTTTTTGCTGCAGCCCATGGCCCGGGCGGCCAGAGACGCCCCGATATATTTTCCCATGCAACGTACGATGATATAAACGATCCCTACCAGAATGATAATGCCCTGCGAGAAGACTGTCAAGTTCAAATCCGCTCCGTTCAAGACAAAAAAGAGCACCAGCAGCGGCGCGGACCAGCGGTTGGCCCGCCCCATCAGATCCTCCGCCAGCGGCGAGATATTCACGAACAGCGTGCCCAGCATCATGCAGACCAGCAGCGAGGAAAAACCGATCGTGACCGGGCCTGCCGGGATCTTGAGCATGGAAAGCGCCACCGTCAGGAAAATGAATGCAATGGTCATCGCCAGACGGTTGGTATTGGAATGGAACATCGTCTCCAGCTGCTTCAGCACAAAGCCGGCGGCCGCGCCCAGCAGCAGGGAGAAGACGATCTCCAGCAGCGGATCCACCAGGATCGAGATCAGGTCCGCGCTCCCCAAACTGACCGCCCGCGCGATCCCGAAAGAGACCGCGAACAGCACCAGGCCCACCGCGTCGTCCAGCGCGACGATGGGCAGCAGCAGCGACGTCAGCTCGCCCTTGGCCTTATACTGGCGCACCACCATCAGCGTGGCCGCCGGCGCCGTGGCGGAAGCGATCGCGCCCAGCGTGATCGCCGCGGGCAGGGACAGCGCTTCCGGGAAGATCAGATGCAGCATGATCAGCGACAGATCCACCAGGACCGTCGCCGTGACCGCCTGCACCACCCCGATCACAGCCGCCTGCCGCCCGGTATGCTTCAGGGCCGACAGGTTGAATTCCGACCCGATCGAGAAGGCGATGAATCCCAGCGCGATATCCGAAAAAGATCCGAGCGCCTCCACGCTATCCGTGCTGACAAAGCCCAGGCCTTCCACTCCCAGACGTCCCAGCAGGAATGGCCCGATGAGCACGCCGGCGATCAGATAAGCCGTAACGTCCGGCAGCTTGAACCGGCCCAGAAGACGGGTCATCATCAGACCCGCAAAGATCGCAACGGCGATCGACAGCAACGCAACCATATTTCATGATCCTTCTTTCCTAAAACAATACAGGGCGTCCTCACCCTGTAAACCAGTAGTCTACCACTTTCTTCCCGAATAAGCAAGGGGGAAAACGAAACAGAGGAGAGGCAGTTTTGTCTCCTTTTTCTGCGCTGCCTGCAGAAAAGGGGGATAGAGGGCGGTATGCCGGCCGTTTTCTTCTGTTCCGTCCGCAAAAAAAACCGCCTGCAGGCGGTTTTTGACGGCTGGCCGGGCGGCCTTCCCTATTCCCCTTTTCGGATCCGGTCAAACGCTTCCTCCCCGATCTCCGCGTACAGGCGGAGCAGGTTGTGGATCTTTTCTGCGGTCTCGGGATGCATCAGCCCGTCCGTTCTGCACCGCTCGAAATAGGCCAGCGGCTGGCTCTTGTCGAATTTGTCCCTGTAGTACGTTTCGCAGGCCGCCACGCGGTCGCAGAACATTTCGATGATGTATTTGTTCGGCATGGGGACCGGCGTGTAGCGGGGCTCCGGCTCGCCGATCTTATAATCCGTCCAGTATTCGTAATGGTGGCGGTTGCGGCCCTTGTGATGCATCCAGGCATAGGAGGCGCCGCGGTCCCGGCGCTCCGCGTCGTTGGGGGAGCGGTCTCCCTGGTAGTAGCGGGCGCCGGTGAAGAACTCCGCGGGCGAAAATTTGGACAGGTCGTGGACCAGCCCCTGCCAGAAAAGACCGCACTGCCGGCAATGCCTGAACACCAGGTTCCGGTGATGCACGATGGTCCGCAGGTGGCGGCGGACTTTTTTGATATTCAGTTCTCCGTTGGTCTGTTCCGGCATGGCGGTCTCCCCGTTCTTTCAGAAAGGGCCGTTGAAACAACGGCCCTCCGGATCCATCAAAGGTTATTTCGTGCCGAAGATGCGGTCGCCGGCGTCGCCCAGGCCCGGGCAGATGTAGGCGTGCTCGTTCAGCTCGCGGTCCAGGTTGCCGACGTAGATCTGGACGTCGGGGTGTGACTCGTGCAGCTTGGCCAGGCCTTCCGGCGCGGCGATGATGCACATGAATTTGATCTTGCGGCCGCCGTGCTTCTTGATCTGGGTGATGGCGTCCACGGCGGAACCGCCGGTAGCCAGCATGGGGTCCAGCACCACGATGGTGCGCTGCTCGATGGGATTCGGCAGTTTGCAGTAATACTCGACGGGTTCATGCGTCTCCGGATCCCGGTACAGGCCGATGTGGCCGACCTTCGCGGTGGGGGTCAGGTTCAGGATGCCCTGCACCATGCCCAGTCCGGCGCGCAGAATGGGGACGATGGCCAGCTTCCGGCCGGCGATCATCGGGGACATGCAGGTCTCTAACGGCGTGGTGACTTCCACATCCTCCAGCGGCAGATCCCGCAGGGCCTCGTAACCCATCAGGGTGGCGATCTCCTCGATCAGTTTGCGAAATTCATTGGTTCCGGTGTTGACGTCCCGCAGCATGGTGATCTTATGCTTGATCAGCGGGTGGGTCAGAATGGTCACATTTTCCATTTCCATAAAAATGACACCTCGCAGAGAGATTTATTTCGCAATTATTTTATCAGAGCCAGGGGCATTATGCAAGGCCGCGGACGGAAAAATGTTGGCGGCCGCCGCGCGCGGCCCGGCTGCCGGGAGCGGGAGAAAAAAACATCGCAAAAACGCGGAAATGGATAAAAAAACAGTTGAAATCGCGGCAGGCATCGGGTAAAATATTCCGGGATTAATATATCCCCGGCTTACTATTGGAATATGATACACCACTACGAAGGAGGTTTTTATGGTATCAGCAGGTGATTTCAGGAACGGCATTACGATCGAATGGGAAGGCGGCGTCTGGCAGATCATTGAATTCCAGCACGTCAAACCCGGCAAAGGCGCCGCATTCGTGCGGACCAAGCTGAAAAACATCGTCAGCGGCGGCGTGGTGGAAACTTCCTTCCGTCCGACCGAGCGCTTCGAGAACGCCATCATCGACAGAAAAGACATGCAGTATCTGTACGCGGACGGCGACATGTACACCTTCATGGACATGGAGACCTATGACCAGATCAGCCTGAACGCGGACAAGATCGGCGACGCGCTGAAGTTCGTGAAGGAAAACGACACGGTGAAGATCTGCTCCCACAAGGGCAACGTGTTCTCCGTGGAACCGCCCCTGTTCGTGGAACTGGAGATCACGGAGACCGAACCCGGCTTCAAGGGCAACACGGCCACCGGCGCCACCAAGCCCGCCATCGTGGAGACCGGCGCGCAGGTGCTGGTCCCGCTGTTCGTGAACATCGGGGACAGGATCAAGATCGATACCCGCACCGGCGAGTACCTTTCCCGGGCATAAAGCGGCGGCCAGGGCTCTGCGGAAGCGGGGCCCTTCTTTGACTGCGTGCGAAAGAAGAACCGATGGACAAGAATCAAGAGTTTCTGCAGGGCCTGAACGCCATCCGGAACACGGCCGCCATCAAGTGCGGGAAGATCGGCGTGGCCGACATCCTGGCCGCCTTTCCCGGCACGGACCTGAGCGATGCGCAGATCGCCCTCATCTACGATTACCTGGAGCAGGAGAACATCGCGCTGGAGGACTACGAGCCGCATGACGTGAACACCGTGGGGCTGGACGACCTGGCGGAGGAAGCCTGGGGCGGCGCGGACTCGGAGCGCGAGCAGCGCATCTTTGATATGTATCAGGACGACCTGGCCGCGGTCCCGCCCATCAGCTCGGCCGAGGAAGAGGACCTGCGCCGTCTCCTGCTGGAAGGCTCCGCGGAGGAAAGCCGCCGCGCGGCGGAGCGCCTGACCGAAGGCAATCTCCGCTGGGTGGTGCAGATCGCCCGGGGCTATGCCGGCCGCGGCGTACCGCTCCCGGACCTGATCCAGGAGGGCAACCTGGCTCTCTGGGAAGGCGTGCAGGGCTACGGAGGCGACGGCGACCTGGTGACGTTATTGGAGAAAGCCATCCACAGATCCATGAAGGACCTGATCCGGGAAGCCGGCAGTTTCGAAAAGATGGAAGACCAGATGGCGGCCATGGCCAACCGCGTCATGGAGACCGTGAAAGCCTGGGAAGAGGAGACCGGCCGGCCTGCCACGACCGCGGAGATCTCCGCCCGCACCGGCATCCCGGAATCCAGGGTCGAAGAAGTCCTGCGCGAGTCCGCGAACGCCATCCGGAACGAGGAGCACTGACCCGCGCGCTCCGGAAACCGCCGGCCGGGAAAATGCTTAATTATTTAAGGGGAAGACCGCATCTTTCCGTGAAAATCAAAGACGTGCCCGTTTGGAAAACAGGCCGTTTATGATATAATTAACCGTTGTTCAAACACACACATTATTTGAGGAGGAACCAATATATGAAGAAGTGGGTTTACCTGTTCAGCGAAGGCAATGCTTCGATGCGCAACCTGCTGGGCGGCAAAGGCGCCAACCTGGCGGAAATGACCAATATCGGCCTGCCCGTTCCGCAGGGCTTCACCATCACCACCGAAGCCTGCACGCAGTACTATGAAGACGGCAAGAGGATCAACGACGAGATCCGCGCCCAGATCATGGAATACGTGGAAAAACTGGAAGAGATCACCGGCAAGAAGTTCGGCGACCACGAGAACCCGCTGCTGGTCTCCGTCCGTTCCGGCGCCCGCGCTTCCATGCCCGGCATGATGGACACCATCCTGAACCTGGGTCTGAATGAGGACGTGGTGGCCGTGATCGCGCAGAAGTCCGGCAACCCCCGCTGGGCCTGGGACTGCTACCGCCGTTTCATCCAGATGTACTCCGACGTCGTCATGGAAGTCGGAAAGAAGTACTTCGAGCAGCTGATCGATAAGATGAAAGAGGAAAAGGGCGTCAAGCTGGACGTGGACCTGACCGCGGAAGATCTGAAGGAACTGGCCTTCCAGTTCAAGGAAGAATACAAGGCCAAACTCGGCAGCGAATTCCCGACCGATCCCAAGGAACAGCTCTTCGGCGCCATCCAGGCGGTGTTCCGCAGCTGGGACAACCCCCGCGCCAACGTGTACCGCCGCGACAACGACATCCCCTACAGCTGGGGCACGGCCGTCAACGTCCAGTCCATGGCCTTCGGCAACATGGGCGATGACTGCGGCACCGGCGTCGCCTTCACCCGCGACCCCGCGACTGGCGAAAAGGGCCTGTTCGGCGAATTCCTGACCAACGCCCAGGGCGAAGACGTCGTGGCCGGCGTCCGCACCCCCATGCACATCACCGAGATGGAAGACAAGTTCCCGGCGGCTTTCGAGCAGTTCAAGCAGGTCTGCAAGACGCTGGAAGACCACTACCGCGACATGCAGGACATGGAGTTCACCGTGGAGCACGGCCAGCTGTACATGCTGCAGACCCGCAACGGCAAGCGCACCGCGCAGGCCGCTCTGAAGATCGCCTGCGACCTGGTGGACGAAGGCATGATCGATGAGAAGCAGGCCGTTCTGATGATCGAGCCCCGCAACCTCGACACCCTGCTGCACCCGCAGTTCGACGCGGCGGCCCTGAAGGCGGCCACCCCGATCGGCAAGGGCCTGGGCGCCTCCCCCGGCGCGGCCTGCGGCGCGATCGTGTTCAGCGCGGCGGATGCCAAGGCGGCCATCGCGAAGAATAAGAAGGCGAAAGTCGTCCTGGTCCGCCTGGAGACTTCTCCCGATGACATCGAAGGCATGAAGGCCGCTCAGGGCATCCTGACCGTGCGCGGCGGCATGACCTCCCACGCGGCCGTGGTGGCCCGCGGCATGGGCGAATGCTGCGTCTCCGGCTGCGGCGACATCAAGATGCATGAAGAAGAGAAGAAGTTCGAACTGGGCGGCAAGACCTTCCATGAAGGCGACTTCATCTCCCTGGACGGCTCCACCGGCAACATCTACGACGGCATCATCCCGACCGTGGACGCCTCCATCGCCGGCGAATTCGGCCGCATCATGGGCTGGGCCGACAAATACCGCCGCCTGAAAGTCCGCACCAACGCCGACACGCCGCGCGACGCCGCCAAGGCCGTCGAGCTCGGCGCGCAGGGCATCGGTCTGACCCGTACCGAGCACATGTTCTTTGAAGGCGAACGCATCAAGGCGTTCCGCGAGATGATCTGCGCGGATACCGTGGAAGCCCGCAAGGCCGCCCTGGCCAAGCTGGAGCCGATGCAGCAGAGCGACTTCGAAGGCATTTACGAAGCCATGCAGGGCTACCCGGTCACCATCCGCCTGCTGGATCCGCCTCTCCATGAGTTCGTTCCCACCGAGGATGCGGACATCCGCGAACTGGCGAACAACGTCGGCAAGACCGAGCAGCAGATCCGCGACCTGATCGCCGGCCTGCACGAATTCAACCCGATGATGGGCCACCGCGGCTGCCGTCTGGCCGTCACCTATCCGGAGATCGCCGAGATGCAGACCGAAGCCATCATCCGTGCCGCCCTGAACGTCAACGCCAAGCATCCGGAATGGAACATCGAGCCGGAGATCATGATCCCGCTGGTGGGCGAAGTCAAGGAACTGAAGTATGTGAAGAACGTCGTGGTCGCGATGGCCGACAAGCTGATCGCGGAATCCGGCACTTCCATGAAGTACCTGGTCGGCACCATGATCGAGATCCCGCGCGCCGCCCTGACCGCGGACGACATCGCCAAGGAAGCGGAGTTCTTCTCCTTCGGCACCAACGACCTGACCCAGATGACGTTCGGCTTCAGCCGCGACGACGCCGGCAAGTTCCTGGGCGCCTACTACGACAAGAAGATCTATGAGAACGATCCGTTCGCCAAGGTCGACCAGGTCGGCGTGGGCAAACTGGTGAAGATGGCGGTCCAGCTGGGCCGCGCCACCCGTCCCGACCTGCATCTGGGCGTGTGCGGCGAGCACGGCGGTGACCCGAGCTCCGTGGAATTCTTCCACAAGGTCGGCCTGGACTACGTCTCCTGCAGCCCGTTCCGCGTCCCGATCGCCCGTCTGGCCGCCGCTCAGGCTGCCATCAAGGACATGGACAACGGCACGTCCGTCCGCTCCGACATGGAAGAGCGCGTAGAGGCCGCCAAGAAAGCGCTTCAGGAAGCCACCACCCGCGTCGCTTCCGCCGCCGCCTCCGCCACCGTGGAGCTGAAGGACGCCGCCTCGGCCGCCTTCAAGAGCCTGATCGCCGGCTGGGAGCAGGCCAAGAAGACCTACAGCGAAGAAAGAAACGAAAACAAATAAGCATTCCATCGGAATGACCAGGGGGCCGTCATCCTTCGGGAGCGGCCCCCGCTTCGTACAAACGGAAAGGACGGCAGTTCCGCCCTCCGGGAACGGATCCGCCTTTTGCCGCGGGGAGGAGAAAATGTTTGCCTTGTTCCATGTCCTTTTGCCGCCTGCTCCCGGAGAGATCTCCGATCCGGACCTGGTGCTCTCGTCCGGGGAACGGGAGATCCTGCAGATGATGATCGACTCCTTCTTTTCGCCCACGGAACGCGAAGCCCGGTCCTACCGGGAGGAACTCAGGGCGGCGGATGATTTCGGAAGATGGGCTGCCGGACGGGAAAGCATAGAGGTGCTCGAGGGCGTCTGCAGGACGATGGACAGCTTTAATTACCATGATGAGAGCTGGACGGAATATGAAGCCTTGACGGTTGAGAAGATCTCCCGGAAGGACTATGAGGCGGAACTGGAACAGATGCCTGCCGGAGGATCCCATGCCCCCTTTGCCGTGTTTTCCGAGGCCGCCGGGCTGTTTCGGGCATGGAAGGCGCCCGGTCATCAAAGGGGGAAGCTGAAAGGGTGGGGAGACGTCATTTGGTCGGACTATGTGATCGCTTACATGACGGACGTCAGGGACCTGCCCGGTTTTTACCGCATCGTACATGCGAAGGGCAGCGACCGGTATTGCTGACAGAACCGCCGCTGTTCGGGTGTTTTCCGACGGGAACATGACACCCGCAAAAATCAAATATAAAACGGGGAGGCACGGCCGACCCGCAAGACCCAAGAAGGGAAACGAACCATGATCAAAGAATTCGAAAGCGTGGCTCTGCTTATCGACGCCGATAACGCCCAGGCTTCCAAAATAGAAAGTGTATTAAAGGACGTGTCCGCTTACGGACGCATCGTCATCAAGCGCGCCTACGGCAACTGGTCCAAGCCGCATCTGTCCTCCTGGGAGAGCAAGATCAAGCGCTTCGCGATCTCCGCCATCCAGCAGTTCGACTTCGCCACCGGCAAGAACGCCTCGGACATGGCGCTGACCATCGACGCGATGGAGCTTCTCCACACAGAGAAATACGACTGCTTCGTCCTGGTCTCCAGCGACAGCGATTTCACCTCCCTGGCCATCAAACTGCACGAATCCGGCGTCTACGTGGTCGGCTACGGCAACAAGACCACTGTGGAATCCTTCCGCAACGCCTGCGATGAGTTCAACTACGTGGAGGAACTCATGGAGGAGGAGAAGAGCAGCGAGGAGAGCGAGGCCGAGCCCGAGACCCCGGCTCCGGAGACCGAAGGCGGCAAGTCGAAGAGATCCCGCACCCGGAAATCCGCCAAGAAGGATCCGTTTAAGGAACTCGACAGCCTCCTGAAGATCGCCGAAGAGCGCTATGCGGACGACACCGGCTTTGCCAACAGTTCTTCCGCGGGTACGTACATCAAACGCGTCAAGCCGGACTTCAACATCAAACTGCTGGGCTACTCCAAACTGCCCGAATACCTGAAGGACAACCCCGAAAAGTACGTGACGGAGGAACGCGCCGGCAAGGGCACGGTCAAACTGATCATGTACAAATCCGTTCAGAAACAGCCGAAACGCCGATCCTCCGGGTCCCGTTCCCGGAGCCAGAAAAAGACCGAGCCGGCGGAACAGTGAGGCGCGGCATGCAGGAGATCCCCCTTCAGGAAATCGTCCCGTTCCGTATCGGCCAGACCGAAAACGCCGCTGCGGCCACCGGCTGCACGGTGATCCTGTGTCCGGACGGCATGCGCGCGGGCCTGGACGTCCGCGGCGGCGGCCCCGCTTCGCGCGACTCGCAGATGCTGAATCCGCTGATGGCCATGGAGACCATCCATGCCGTCGTGCTTTCCGGCGGCAGCGCCTTCGGCCTGGACGCGGCCGGCGGCGTGATGCGGTTTCTGGAGGAGCGCGGCGTCGGCTTTGACGTCGGTGTCACGAAAGTCCCGCTCGTCGTCCAGTCCTGTCTTTTTGACCTGACCGTCGGCGCCGCGGACGTCCGTCCGGACGCCGCCATGGGCTACGAAGCCGCACGCCTAGCCTGGGAAGCCCCCAACTTCCGCGACGGCAATTTCGGCGCCGGCTGCGGCGCTACCGTGGGCAAATGGGAAGGCATGGAGTTCTGCATGAAGTCCGGCATCGGCAGTTACGCGATGCAGCTCGGAGATCTGAAGATCGGCGCCGTCGCGGCCGTGAACGCCCTGGGCGACGTGTTTGACTGGCACACCGGCCGCCAGATCGCGGGCCTTCTCTCAAAAGACAAAAGATCGCTCCGCCGCACCGCGGAGGAGATGATGAAGAAAACGGAGACCCGGGAAAACAAATTCCTGACGAACACCACGCTGGCCGCGGTGATCACCAACGCCTCCTTTACCAAAACGCAGCTCTGCAAGATCGCCGTCATGTCGCAGAACGGCCTGGCCCGCTGCATCGATCCGGTCCATACCTCCGCCGACGGCGACAGCATTTACGCCCTGTCCGCCGGCTCCGTGAACGCGGACCAGGACCTGGCCGGCACGCTGGCTGCCCATGCCGTCAGTGAAGCCGTCCTCCGCGCCGTGCGGAGCGCCGAAAGCGCTTACGGATTCCCGGCGGCGAAGGACCTGCCGTTATAGATCCGAGGTACCGCCATGACTTTTTCCGACAAACTGAACGGCTTCTGGGAAGAAGGATATCACTACTATATCGAGATTCGGGATGCGCACCTGACCCTGCGCCGCTACGACCGCGTGATCACGCTGGAGACGGAGATCTCCTATGACGCGGACGCGCTGGAACGCGGCGAACGCACGGTCATCGCCCTGGAAGATCCGGTCCTGTCCCGCACGGTCACCGGCGAATTCATGAGCCGCATCGACGAACTGGCCTATGCGGACGGGATCCTGACCCTGGTCCGCAACTATCTGGATGAGGAAAAGACCGCCTATACGCTCCGCAAGACCGATCACGGCCCCTTCGACCACATCCGCATCCGGGACGACGAATTCGTGCCCGCCCTGCAGGGGGAGTGGGTCCGCTGGACCGCGAACGGACCCGGAGATGTCCTGACCATACAGGACCGCACGCTCAGCTGGGGGATCTGGGGCGGCGGCCGTTTCCACGCCGTCAGCTACAACTATGCGCCGGACGAAGTGCAGCTGGTGCCCGAGGATCTGACGAGGGAGAACTTTCCCGGCTTTACTGCGGTCAAGGTGGAAAAAGACATGCTGACCACGCGGATGATCGTCTATGACGCCAGCGTGCCGCTCACGGTCTTTGCCCGCCGGGACATGCTGGATAAGATCGCGGTCCCTGACGCGGCGCGGGCGCCGATCGTCAGTACGATGGTGCATATGCCCGGCCCGATGAACAACGGGATGATCCCGAACCCGGACCCGCTTTTCGGCCTCAATGTGGTCCCGCCGAAGCCGGAAAGGAAACCCTTCCCCCTGCCCCACGACGACCCGGCGGAGCGGGCCCGCATCTGTGCCTGCTGCGGCCAGATCTTTGAAACGGATCCGCCTAAATTCTGCCCCGAATGCGGAGCGCCCCTGTAGGTGAAATGTATGCTCTCACGCATCATCAACGGACTGATCTTCCTGATCACGCTGGTCATCACGGCCGGCTTTTTCCGTGAAAACGGCGTGTGGACACCGGACCGCGCCAAAAAAGCCTTCCGCTTCTTCACGGTGCTCAGCAACGTGTTCTGCGCGCTTGCGGCGCTGGCCCTGTGCCTGTTCCCCGCCTGCCGGGCGGCCTGGCTCCTGAAATACATGGGAACGGCCGCCGTCTCGCTGACCATGCTGACGGTACTGTTTTACCTGGGCCCCCTGCTCGGCTACAAGGTGCTGCTGGAGGGCCGGGATCTTTTCCTGCACCTGCTCACGCCGCTGGCGGCCATCGTTTCGTTCGGCTTCTTTGAGAAACAGGGGATGGGCTGGGGCACGGCCCTTCTGGGTGCGGTCCCGATGATCCTGTACGCGGTGCTGTATCTGTTCCGTGTTGTCCTGGCGCCGGAAGAGAAGCGCTGGGAGGATTTTTACGGCTTCAACCGCGGCGGTCACTGGAAGCTCTCTTTCGTCGCCATGCTGGCGGGCATGCTGCTGATCTGCATCGGGCTGATGGCCTTGCAGAACGCGTAAAGGGCTGACAGCCGGGCATAACGCAGAAGGAGAATGATCATGGAGTGCGAGGATAAGATGACGCTTGCGGAAGAGATCCTGGAAAGGCCTTATCAGATCGTCGATATCTTTCCGGCCCGGGTACCGCGGGAAGGCGCGGACCGTTACGGACGGACAGCCCGCTATTTTGAGGAACCGCAGCGGCTGCGGCGCATCTACCGCCGGTACGCGGAGATCCTGCTGCGCCTGCACTGCTATTGGCCCATGCGCGTGTCCTTTGACTGGGGCGAAACATGGGAGGAGGATCCCGAGCCGGGATCGTTCGCGGAGAAGGTGGAAAACCTGCCCGGCAACGGCCACCTGCGCGTCCTCTTCCTGCCGCAGGAGACCCTGATCGATCTGGACGCCCCCGACACCTCGCTCACGGTCTTTTCCCCGGAACCGGCCCTGTGGGAGATGCTGGAAAAAATGGCGGCGGCGGAGGGCTTTTTCACCTGGCAGCCGCCGGAAGAGAACTGAAGAGAGCGGTCATCAGGGCGGCGGCCCGAAGCCGCCCCTGACAGAATGATACGAAATAAAAGGAGGACAGATGTTATGTCTCTTACCTTATCGGATATCCGGCAGGCCGCGGAGCGCATCGCACCGTACGCCGTCAAAACCCCCCTGCTGCGTCTGAAAAATCTGGATAAGGCCCTGGGCTGCGAAGTCTACGTCAAGCCGGAGTGCCTGCAGGTCACCGGCGCCTTCAAATTCCGCGGCGCCATGAACAAACTGCTCACGCTGTCGGAGGAAGAGCGGGCGCGCGGCGTCATCGCCGCCTCGTCCGGCAATCACGGCAAGGCGCTGGCGTATGCGGCGGGGATGCTGGGCGTGAAAGCCGTCATCGTCCTGCCCGATACCGCCACGAAGATCAAAGTGGATACCATCCGGCACTATGGCGCGGAGATCGTTTTCTCCACCATCGAGGAACGCTTTGAGACGGCGGAACGGGTGTGCCGCGAGCGCGGCCTCGTCATGGTCCCGCCGTTCAACGATGAGCAGATCATGGCGGGCCAGGGCACGGCCGGCCTGGAGATCCTGGAGCAGTGTCCGGAGACGGACGCCGTCGTGGTCCCCGTCAGCGGAGGCGGCCTGATCGGCGGCCTTTCCGCGGCAGTCAAGGCCGTCTCTCCCCGGACGAAGGTCTTCGGGGCGGAACCGGCCGTCGTCCCGCGCTATTCGGAGAGCCTGAAAGCCGGAAAACGCGTGAAAGTACAGGCGCACCGCTCCGTGGCGGACGGCCTGATCTCCCTGATCCCCGGCGACGTCTGCTTCCCGTACGTGGCGGCGGGCACCGACGGATTCGCCGCGGTGGAGGAGGAATTCATCCTCAAAGGCTGGAAGCTGCTAGTGACCGAAGGCAAGATCCTCGGCGAGCCCTCCGGCGCCATCACGATGGGCGCGGTCCTGCAGGGCCTGCTTCCCGTGAAGAAGACGGACAAGGTCTGCTTCTTCATTTCCGGCGGCAGCGTTTCGCTGGAACAGCTGCATGCCCTGGAAGGCGTGGAACTGTAAAAACTCCCCGGACAAACGACGAAATACCATTGCGGCACAATGCTTTTTGCCGCATAAGAACGATGAAGAACCGCTTCCTGGCACCATAAGGAGGACCGGATATGGAACACGACATCATGGAGGTCATGCGCCTGCGCCGCAGCGTCCGGCAGTACACGGACCGTCCCATTCCCGCCGAAGTGCGGGAACAGCTGGACGCCTGCGCGGCAAAACTGAACGAACGCGGCGGCCTGCACATCCAGGTCATTTACGACGAGCCGAAATGCTTCAGCTCCCCGATGGCCCATTACGGCAAATTTGAAGGCTGCTCCAATTACATCGTCATCGCAGGAAAGAAAGCCCCCGACCTGGACGAGCGCGGCGGCTTCTGGGGCGAACGACTGGTTCTGAAAGCCCAGGAACTGGGCCTGAACACCTGCTGGGCGGCGATGACCCACGGCAGGACCAAAGCCGTGCTGCGGGACGGGGAGAAAGAAGTGATCGTCATTTCCCTGGGCTACGGCAGAACGCAGGGCGTCTCGCGGAAGAGCAAGACGCCGGCGGAAGTCAGCAACATCACCGACGACGCGCCCGCCTGGT
Organism: Lachnospiraceae bacterium; assembly: GCA_017428105.1. Taxonomy (GTDB): domain Bacteria; phylum Bacillota; class Clostridia; order Lachnospirales; family Lachnospiraceae; genus UBA6987. Next base: position 221,891 of record JAFRRM010000004.1, read on the forward strand.
TCCGGCGGGGCGTGGAAGCCGCTCTTATGGCGCCCACCGCCATGAACCAGCAGAAGTTTTATTTCACCAGAAACGGCCGCCGCGTATCGGCCAGAGCCGGCCGGATCGGCACCTGCCTGAAGATCGACCTGGGCATCGTCCGATGCCATTTCGAACTCGGCGCCGGCCGGGAGAATTTTGAGTGGGAGACCTTATGAGGATCAGACGAGCTGAAGAGCGGGACCTCCCGCGCATCCTGGAGATCTACGCCCACGCCCGCGCGTTCATGGCGGCTCACGGCAACCCCAGCCAGTGGGGGCCGACGAACTGGCCACCGGAAGATGTGATCCGCCGCAGCCTCTGCAGCGGCACCTACGTGTGCCTGAACGACGCCGGCCGCATCGTGGGGACGTTCTACTACGCCGAAGGCCCCGACGCGGAACCTCTCTACAACGACATCACGGACGGCCGCTGGCTGGATGAGAGCCCCTACGGCGTAGTCCACCGCATCGCGGCGGACCACTCGGAAAAGGGCATCGGCGCCTTCTGCCTGAACTGGGCTTACGAGCAGTGCCCCCATCAGCGCATCGACACCCACGGCGACAACACCGTCATGCAGAACCTGCTCAAAAAGCTGGGCTACGTGTACTGCGGCATCATCCACGTGACGCAGGACAACGATCCGCGCCTCGCGTTTGAACGAACGGCGGCCTCGCTCCGGACGGAGAAGAATGAAAAATAACTTTACAGATGATAAAGTTGTGGTAAGATAGTAAAGCATTAAATTTCAGGATGGTAAGCAGCTCAATGGCACCTGAACCCATATCAAACAAAGACAACAACCGGGATCGGACGGAAAACTGGGAGAAAGCTCCCTGGATGGAGACCGTCGCGGAAGACATCAAAGCGGCGAGAAAGTCCGGCGATACCGAGGATCCCGTCGATATCCTGTTTTACGATCCCATCGCCATCCGGCTGACGCGCCGGTTCATCAAAATGGGCTGGACGCCCAACGCCGTGACGCTCCTGTCGCTCGCCTTCGGCGTGGGCGGCAGCCTCCTGTTCTATCCGCAGAACCGGTGGATCAACCTGGCCGGCATCGTCCTCGTCATCTTCGGCGTGATCCTGGACTGCTGCGACGGCCAGATCGCCCGCCTGACCCATACCAGCAGCGAACTGGGCCGCGTGCTGGACGGCATGGTGGACACCCTCAGCCTCCTCTCGCTCTACATCGTCCTCGGGTTCCGCATGATGAAGGAGACCGTTCCGTTCACGGATACGCTCTGGTCCTGGCCCGTCTGGATCGTCATCGTCGTCACGATGGTCCTGCATTCCAACCAGGCCCGGATGGCGGACTTTTACCGGGGCCTTCACCTCTATTTCCTGAGCGGCAGCAATCGCTCCAACCTGACCCGCGTGAAGACTCTGAAGGAGGAACGCGCCGCCCTTCCGGCCGGCACGCCGTTCTACAAGCGGATCTTCCTGTCCATCTACACGCTGTATACGAGGGACCAGGAAATGTTCACGCCCCGTGCCCAGCGCCTGCTGGACGCGCTGGACGGGAGCCGGGAAGAGATCCCCGGTCTGGCCGAGGATTATATCGCCCAGAGCTGCCGCTACATCCAGCTTACCAACGTTCTCTCGTACAACCTCCGCTCCTACACCCTTTTCGTACTGATCCTGCTGCGGCTGCACGCGTTCTATTTCCCCTTCGTGATCATCGTCATGGAAGCGATCAAATGGTTCATGATCCGGAAATACGAAAAGATCGCCGCGAACGTATACGAGAAATATTTCGGGAGCCGCGCATAAGCGCGGACGCCCGAATGCAGCGACCTTTCATTTTCCCCTGCCAGAAGAAGAGATTCCGTAAGGAAACTCTTTTTTTGGAAAAGCGCGGCATACCGGCGGAACAGGGACCGGGAGACCGCCGCACCGGCCAGGCGCTCCCGTTTTTTTCGGCAGACCATAAGGAGGACACAACATGCTTGGTGCCATTCTCGGAGACATGATCGGAGCCCCCTACGAATTTGACAGGGGAGACAAAAGCAAGGATTTCCCGTTATTCATCGACAGCTCGCAGTTCACCGACGATTCCGTCATGACGGCCGCCGTCGCGGAAGCCCTGATGGACACGATGGGCCGCCCCGACGACGAGATCCGCGCCGCCCTGGTGCGCTCGATGCAGCGCTGGGGCCGCCGCTACCCGGATGCCGGCTACGGCCTGCGCTTTATCTCCTGGCTGGATGCGGTGGATCCGCAGCCCTACGGAAGCTTCGGCAACGGATCCGCCATGCGCGTGTCGGCCGCCGGCTGGCTGTTCCCCACGCTGGAGGAGACGCGGCGGATCGCGCGGCTGACGGCGGAGGTCACGCATGACCATCCGGAAGGGATCAAAGGGGCGGAATCCGTGGCCTGCGCGATCTTCCTGGCGCGGAACGGCCGGACGAAGGAGGAGATCCGGGATTTCATCGGGCGCGGATTCGGCTATGATCTTTCCCGCACCTGCGACGAGATCCGGCCCGGCTATCATCACGTGGAGTCGTGCCAGGAAACCGTTCCGGAAGCCGTCACCGCGTTCCTGGAGGGCTGCGGCTTCGAGGACGTCATCCGCACGGCAGTCTCCCTGGGCGGGGACTGCGACACGCTGACCTGCATCGCGGGCAGCATGGGGGAGGCGTTCTATGGAATCCCGGAGGAACTGCGGCGGGAGGGCCGCCGACGCCTGTCCGCGGACCTGCTGGCGGTGCTGGACAGATTTGAGACGATGCGGGGGAGGACTGCAGAATGAAGGACGGAACGGCCGATCCGGCGATCCGGGAGATATTCGCCCGCTTTTTCAACGGGACGCTCGTCGCCGCGGACGTGATCGATACGAGCCGGGAAGAGACCGATTTCCGCCAGACGGTCATCGTCACGGCGGCGGAAGGCGGAAAGTACGTGCTGAAGATCACGTCGAACGATTTCACGTTCCCGGAGAAGATGCGCATGTGGCAGAGGACGGCGGAAGAGTACCGTGCTCTGGGGTATTATTGCCCGCGGATCCTCTGCGACAGGAAGGGCGATTTTCCGGAGGTGGAGTATCAGGGCCGCCGGTGCTTTGTCCACGCGGAGGAATTCTCGCCATACAAGCCTCTGGAGGACCGGGCGGCGGATGACGGGACCGGACCCGGCGCGGACCGCAGTCCGTATTTCAAGGACATCTGGCGCATGACGGCGCGGATCGCGGCGAAGAAATTGGACTACACGGAATATCCGTCCGCGTATTGCCTGTTCGAACGCTTCTGTCCGAGCGATCGGACCGATGAAGTGCTGGAAAACGCGCTGGCTTGGAAGGAGGCCGCGGACGCCCTGCCGCCGGAGTTCGCCGCACAGGTGCAGAAGATCTGGGATCTGTGGCACCGCAACCGCGAAGCGCTGGAGCCGCTCTACGCCCGGCTTCCGACCTCCGTTTTCCAGGCGGACCTCAATCCGACGAACCTGCTGATCGGGGAGGACGGCGCGTTCCGGGGCGTCTATGATTTCAATCTGGCCGGACGGGATGTTTTCCTGAATTATCTGATGCGCGAGAACAATGATGACTTTGCGCCGGAGATCGAAAAGATCCGGAAAGCGCTTCAGACCGCCTGTGAAGTCTATACGTTCTCGGAAGAGGAGAAGAGGGCGGCGCTGCCGCTCTACCGCTGTCTGAAGCCTCTGTGGTATACGAGGGCCGAGGAGATCAGGGAAGCGGGAAACGATGCGGAAAAGATCCGCCGGTGCCTGGACCAGATCGAATACTATCTGACGGAAGAAATCGATTTCGCGAGCTATATGGAGTGAACGGCCGGCGGCGGGACCCGGCCCGGATGCTCCGGCTCCTGTCCCGCCGGCCCGTCATGAAGCTATATATCAAAAGACCGCTGTTACGGCCGTCCGGTAAACCCCGGAGGCCAGGCCGGTCTTTTTTTGCTGCGCTATTTACTGCAGGGGCAGCCGTCTTCTTCCGGCGCCATCTGCTCGCTGCCCGGCCCGCCCCGGCTGTCCGGAAGGGGGCAGAACCGCGGCCCGGACCATGTCATCCGCCTGTGCTCCGGCTGCTGACGCCGCAGGCGGTTTCAAGGCATGCTTGATTTTCAAACTTGGCCGGAAATATTGATTCAAAACCCCTTGACAAAGTAGCGAAATGCTACTATCATAAGATCGGAAGGTAGCAAAATGCTACTAAGAAGGGCCCGAAAGCCCGTCCTCAAAAGGAGGTGACAACCATGACGATCCGGTTTCAGAAATTCCCGCCCGCCAACTACGTGATCCTGATGCGCGGCGGCGACGTCGTAAAAGAAGGCCGGGGCCTCGCCGTCTGGTACAACAGCCGCAGGACCAATATCCTGCAGCTACCCGCCACGGCCTATGACGAACCCTTTGCCTTTGACGACATGATCACCGCCGACTTCCAGTCCGTCTTCGTGCAGGGCCAGATCACCTACCGCATCCGCGATTACCGCCAGGCGGCGCAGATGGCGGATTTCGGCTGGGAAAGAAAAAGCCCGGACATCATCCCCGCCGCCATGGAACTCTTCGGCAGGCGCCTGTCTGATACCGCGAAATCGATCCTGATGAAGGAAGCGGCCCGCAAGACCGTCCGCGACATCCTCAAAAACGCGGACGCCCTGGCCGGGACCGTCCTGAACGCCATGAAGGACAGCCGGGAAACGGAAGACCTCGGCACGGAGATCCTTTCGGTCAGCATCCTGTGCGTCGCGGCCAGGCCCGAGACCCGCAAGGCACTGGAAGCCGCGGCGCGCGAGGAGATCCTGAAAGAGCAGGACGATGCGATCTACAAAAGACGGAACGCGGCCATCGAGCAGGAACGCCTCATCAAGGAAAACGAACTGAACACGGAGATCCGCGTCATTGAAAAGAAGAAGGAGCGCACGGAGAAAGAGCAGGAGATCAAACGGAACCTGATGCGCTCCGAACTGGACATGGAGAAGGAAAAGTCCTCGCGCCGCCTGGAGATCGAGGCGCAGGAACTGGCGGAACATATCCGCCAGGAAGAGCAGAACAAAGACCTGGTCGCGCTGGAGACGGAGAACGAAAACACACGGGCCATGCAGCGCGCGGAAGCGGTCCGCGCCATGATCAGGGCCTACGAGAACGTGAACGTGGCGCTGATCGAGGCCTGCGCGCTGGCGCAGACGGATCCGGGCACGCTGATGGCGAAAGCCTTCATGGAGATGGGCGAGAACGCCGGCAAAATCGGCACGCTGAACCTGTCGCCGGAACTGCTGGAAGCCATCGCGAAAAGCGGGAGCCGGGCGGCCGGCTGAGGGCCGCCGGGTAAGCAGCCGGCAGAGGGCTGCCGGGTAAACGTCCGGTAAAAACGGGTGACAGGAGTCGGAAAAGGAGGTACGTGCCATGGACCGGGAGATGAACAAGATCGTGATCGTGACCCGCAGGACCCGCCTGGAGGAACTGAAGAGCCGCTTCAATACGGCCGAGCAGGCGCGCTTCTACATCGAGCACCTCGGCGCGGATTTCTCGGACTACGAACGGGAGGACCGGAATTACCGGAGCAGCCTGGCCGCCGTGTATCAGGCGGCGGAACGGGAAGCCCGCGTGCAGGTGATCGAGCGCACGTACCTGCCGAACATGATCTTCGGGGAGCAGGACGTCGTGATCGCGGTAGGCCAGGACGGACTGGTCGCGAATACGATGAAATACTTAAGCGGCCAGCCGCTGATCGGCGTGAACCCGGACGCGCAGCGCTGGGACGGCATCCTGCTCCCCTTTGCGCCGGGCGACATGGAAAAACTGCTGCCGGCCGTCCTCTGCGGCCGTTATCAGGAAAAAAGCGTCACGATGGGGGCGGCCCGGACGCGCGACGGCCAGGAACTGTACGCGGTCAACGATTTTTTCATCGGCGTGCAAAATCATTCGTCCGCACGGTACCGGATATGCTATAATGGCATCACCGAGAACCATTCCTCGTCCGGGATCATCGTATCCACCGGACTGGGCATGACCGGCTGGCACCGTTCCGTCATGGCTGAATTCCGCGGCATGGCGCGCGCGTTCCGGCTGGGCGAGATCCGTGAGCCCGCCTATTCCTGGGACAGCCCGGCCCTGGTCTTCCAGGTGCGAGAGCCTTATCCGAGCCGCTTCACGCAGGCGGAGCTCGTGTACGGGGAAGTGACGGCGGAAGAACGTCTGCGCATCGTCTCGAACATGCCGGAGGGCGGAGTGATCTTCTCGGACGGCGTGCCGGAGGACAGCATCGCCTTCGGAGCCGGCATGGAAGTGACGGTCGCTCCCGCGGAGCGGACCGGCCGTCTGGTCACCGGATGAGATGAGGAGAAAATGAACGGAATGAATGCTCAGGACCCTGCGAAACACGCGTCAATGTCCGTGGCCGTCGACGTCCTGCTGTTCACGATCGAGGACGGCAGACTGAAACTGCTTCTGATCCGGCGGCAGGACGACCCGTTTGCCGGCCTCCCGGCCCTCCCCGGCGTGTTCGTGCGGCCGGACGAGACGCCGGAAGACGCGGCAGCGCGCGCCATTTTTGAAGAGACCGGCCTGACCGGGATCTACCTGGAGCAGCTCTACACCTTCGGCGCGGTGGACCGGGATCCCCGCATGCGGATCATCTCCGTCGCCTATATGGCGCTGGTGCCGCGGGAGGAACTGACGTTTTCCGCAGGCCTTCGGACCAGCGGCGCCTGGCTGGAGGACGCGGACGAGCTGCTGCAGGACGGCAGGCCGCTGGCATTCGACCACCGGCAGATCATCCGGACCGCCCGGACGCGGCTGGCCGGCAAAGTCGAATATACGGACATCGCTTTTCATCTGGCCGGAGAAACATTCACGCTGCCCGACCTGCAGCGCATCTTCGAGATCCTGCTGGGCGGGAAACTGTACAAAGCAAACTTCCGCAAAAAGATGGCGGACCGGATCGAGGAGACCGGAGGGATGGCCGCCGGCGGCTCGCACCGGCCGAGCAGGCTGTACCGGCTGAAGAAGGAGGAGCCCTGCTCATGAAAAAAGATCTGCGTCTGCTGACCGCGACCGCCATCGGGATCGCCCTTTTTGTGGTCCTGTCCCTGATGCTGCAGGTGCCCGTATTCCAGAACTACTATCTCTGCCTGGGATATGTGGCCATGGCGGTCTATTGCTATTCCTTCGGCGCCGCCAGCGGAACGGCCGTAGGCGCATTAGGCGTCGTGCTCTACTGTATCATCATCAGCGGGATGCGCGGCATGCCCGGCTGGGCTCTGGGAAACGTAGTGATCGGGATCGGCCTGGGCCTGAACTTCGCCCGGTCGAAAAAACTGGAGTCCGCCCCCCTGCGGCTCGCCGTTCAGGCAGGCGCCATCATCCTGTTCACGGCAGCCGGCATACTGGGCGTGAAATCCCTGGTGGACAGTTTTATCCGCTCCCAGCATTTCCTCGTGCGGGCGGGCATGAACATGTCGGCCTTCATCGCCGATGTTGCCGTGCTGCTGCTGTCCTTGCCCCTCTGCCGCCTGCTGGATCCCTACGCGAAAAAACTGCTCAAGCAATAATATTTTGGCCGCTCCCGCATGCGCGGCCAAGGAGGAAACATGAAACGGAGAATACTGATCGCGGCCGCCTGTCTGACGGTTTTATCCATGCTTTTCAGCGCCTGCGGGAAGAAAGAAGCCGCGGCGCCTGACCCGGAGAAGATCCGGAAGATCATCGAAGAAATGGTCGTCGATTACGGCGCCTACCAGGCGGAAGCCAAAGAAAAGACCGACGCGCTCCTGAAAGACCTGCGCGAAGCGGACGCCGGGACCGGCCTGCGCTGGGAAAAGATCATGCAGATCTGGACCTCCGGCGACCTGGGCCAACCGCTGCATTACGACGTCCTGCCCGACGGCCTCCCGGACACCGACGAACTGTGCCTCGTCGTCCTGGGCTTCCAGCTGGAGCCCGACGGCACCATGCGCGGGGAACTGATCAAACGCCTGCAGGTCGCTCTGAAAAGCGCCGAAAAATACCCCCGCGCCTACGTCGTCTGCACGGGCGGCGGCACGGCCTCAGAAAACGAATCCGCCTCCGAAGCGGGCGAGATGGCCAAATGGCTCATCGGACACGGCGTGGCCAAGGACCGTGTGATCGTGGAGGACAACTCCGTCACCACGGCGCAGAACGCCCTGTTTACCTACGACATTCTGACGTCCCTCTATCCGTCGGTGAAGAAGCTGGCGATCATCTCCAGCGACTACCACATCGCGACCGGCGAACTCCTTTTCAAAGCCGAATCCATCCTCCGCGCCGCTGCCCCGGGAGGCGAAAAGCTCGAAGTGATCTCCAACGCCGCGTGGAAAGCGCCGTCGGGCACACTGTCCGCCATGTTCCAGGCCGGCGCGCTGATCGAACTGTCTGGCGACGTGAAGACCGCGTTCGAGATCTATTATGACAACTACGACATCCACGCGCTGCCGCCGCTGAAATAAGAAGGGTGCAAACGGAATGACACCTCACGAAAAAGTTTTGTTCCGTTCAGCCAAATGAGCAAGAAAGAACAGAAAAAGTTTTTTCAAACAGCGGAAAATCTGGAACGGCCTCAGTCCGGTGACCGGAACGGCTCCGGACGGAAAAACCCATAACAGAAAGAACAGGAAGGCGAAAAAGATCATGAGCAGGATACGGACATTCCTTCTTTTTTTCGGGAAAAAGCCGGAAAAATGGCGCCGATTTGGCGCCGACGACGCTACAAAATCCCAAAACCATCGAAATGAGCACAAGTAGTTTTCCGGTTCTTTACTGAAAACAGCGTTCTCTTCGCCGACGTGTTTCTTCTTCAGGTACTCATAGATATCATTCATATTCATTTCGTCCTCCCTGTTCGTTTCTTGGTTCTGGCCGGATATGTCCAGCCGTAACGTTTGCAGATCTCTTTTCCTATCGGTCTGGTAAGATTTGCAATATGGCACTGGAATTATATCTGTCCAAAGGACCACGGGGCAGAGTTCCGCGTTTTTCGCGAAGAAGCTGTTGGTAAATCATCTGAAGTCCCGCATTTTCTCGGCGCAGCCTCTCCAGTTCAGATTCTGGAGGGGTTAAATCCAGGCTATATCTTTCTTCTGGATCTCTGCTGAATTTCCCACTGCCAGCAGGCTTCGTATCTGGTTGTTTATCATTTGTAAGAGCACTATTCTTTTTGTTTGTTTCCGCTACTTCTCTGCTGTAGTGTGTTTTAGTGGATTCTGAATCATCCCGTTCGGATTTCGCGGACTGATTATAGAAAGATTGCTCCTCTTTCACAATCAGTTCATTTCCCATGTAATTCCGGCGGATATATTCCTCTGCGCCAGACAGACTTGTCCCGTAAATAATGTCAATTGCGTTGCCCAATTGGAAGAGGCATGGAGCTTAAGTCTCCATACAGTGTGGGTTCGACTCCTGCGCGGCGTACGGCCACATAGCCCAAAGGAAGGAGGCACTGAGCTAAGGACTCAGACAGTGCAGGTTCCCACAAGGGACTAGGCGCAATGCACCGTCGCGAATCCCGCAGGAGTGATCATGCTGTCTTGGCAGATCGGTACCCAATCCGCCCCGAAAGCGGAAGTCGCCGGAAACGGAGACGTAACAGAAAGTTCACAATTGATTTTAGCACTCACTATTGACAAGTGCTAACAACGGTGCTATAACGGAGCCGAACAGAGGAAAAGAGAAGACCTCTGGGGCCGATGGCCCGAAAGATCCAAACACTCCTTCCCCTTGCTCAAACAAAATGAGTTAAGGAGGAAAAAGATATGTTGACACCTAGTATTTTTGGAGAGAGTTTAGTGGACGACCTGTTCGGTTTTCCGGAACTGCGGGATCTGGACCGCGCGGAGCGCAAGCTTTACGGACACCATGCGGACCGTATGATGCGGACCGACGTGCGGGAGCACGAGGATCACTATGAAGTCGATATCGATCTGCCCGGCTTCGCAAAAGATGAGATCACCGTGGATTTGAATGATGGCACCCTTACGGTCAGTGCCTCCAAAGGCCTTGACAAGAACGAGGAGAAGAAAGGCAAACTGATCCGTCAGGAGCGGTACGCCGGTGCCATGCAGCGCAGCTTCTACGTAGGCGAGGACGTCACCGAAGAGGACGTCAAAGCCAGTTTCAAACATGGCGTACTGACGCTGATCCTGCCGAAGAAGGAAGAAAAGAAGATCCCGGAAAAGAAGACGATTCTGATTGAAGGGTAAGCACCTGGCGGTAAGCGGACAAAAAGATATCCCTCTGAATAATAAAGAGGACGGGACCCGGATGGAGTCCCGTCCTCTTTTCGGTGTTGGATAGCCATCCAATAAAGCCCCTGCTATGCAGGGGTGTTCCCAATAAGCTTCAGCTTCAAGAAAGGACCTCCTTTGCTATAATGGAAGTGGTCTGCCAACCGCCCAAAACAGCAAAGGAGGTCCCAAATGGACAACAGTAGTTTAGCACATACGATGTGGACATGCAAATATCATATTGTATTTGCGCCGAAGTATCGTAGAAAAATCATCTACAAAAAGATAAGAGAGGATATCATCCATATCTTCAAAGAGCTATGCAAGAGGAAAGGGATAGAAATCATAGCAGGAGAATGCTGCCCGGACCATGTGCATATGCTCATCAGCATACCGCCCAAGTATAGTGTGTCGGAAGTGATGGGATATCTATAGGGAAAAAGTTCTCTAATGATATTTGAGCGACATGCGAATTTGAAGTATAAGTACGGGAACAGACATTTCTGGTGTCGAGGATACTACGTAGATACAGTACAGCTTTTTCACGAGGGATTTTACGATTTCTCGCTCTCAAAGACCTTGAATAGCTGGAAGATTGGTGCCGATTTGGCGCTGATTTGAAAAGTGCACGAGGGATTTTTTGCCAGTGAAATGTAAAAATCCGTTGGTATACCAACGGATTTTGAGGTCTGCGGGTGGCCGGACTCGAACCGGCACGCCTGTGAGGGCGAGGGATTTTAAGTCCCTTGCGTCTACCTGTTCCGCCACACCCGCGGAAAAGAAAAACGACCCAGATCGGACTCGAACCGACGACCTCCGCCGTGACAGGGCGGCGCTCTAACCAACTGAGCCACTGGGCCATTGCATCAGCGTTTGTTATATTAATGCATTTTGCGTTGTCCGTCAAGTTTTTTTTGCGGGCGGAAGAAAAAAATTTTTTGTAAAAGCGCTTGCATTGACCGCCGGAGTATGTTATATTACTCACGCTGTTTTCGGAAATAACGGCCAATATCGGAGGAGCGAACCTCTCGCCCGCTCTGGAAATGAAAAAGAGGAAAAGATCATGCAGGAGAAAATTCAGCCGAAGTACTACCAGGCTAAGGTGACGTGCAACTGCGGCAACGAGTTCGTGACGGGTTCCACCAAGCCCGAGATCCACGTGGAAATCTGCTCCAAGTGCCATCCCTTCTATACCGGTCAGCAGAAGGCCGTTGCGGCCCGCGGCCGGATCGAGCAGTTCAACCGCAAGTATGGTTTAGGCGGCAAAAACTAGCTGATTCCCAAAGACAAAAGCCTGGTGCGTCCCGTTCCGGATGTGCCGGGCTTTTGTCTTTTTATTTGGAAAAAGACGGGGCGTGCCTCCGTCTTTGCTGAAATTCGTGACACAGAGGTATCATATGAAAAACTGCGGGATCGGCGGTCAGGCCCTGATGGAAGGGGTCATGATGCGCAACGGCGGCGAGTACGCCTGCTCCGTCCGCAAGCCGGACGGGGAGATCGCTCAGATTAAGGAAAAATATCGGAACATCGGCGGGAGCGACAAGCTGCGGCAGATCCCGTTCCTGCGCGGGCCGCTCATCTTCCTGGATTCCCTGAAGCTGGGGATGAGCACGCTGACATGGTCGGCGTCGTTCTTTGAGGAAGAAGAGACGGCCGGAGAAGCGGATCCGGAGGGCGCGGAAAAGAGTTCTTCCGCCGGCGAAAAAGCCGTGATGGGCGCCACCGTGATATTTGCCCTGGCGCTGGCCGTCGGCCTGTTCATCGTGCTGCCCACCGTCCTGGTGAAGCTGCTGCGCCGCGTGATCTCCTCCGGCATCGGGATATCCCTGCTGGAAGGCCTGATCCGGATGACGATCTTTGTGGGCTATCTGGCGGTCATCTCGCGGCTGAAGGACATCCGGCGCGTCTTCATGTATCACGGCGCGGAGCACAAGTGCATCAACTGCGTCGAACACGGCATGCCGCTCACGGTGGAAAACGTGAAGAAGAGCAGCCGCTTCCACAAACGCTGCGGGACCAGCTTCATTCTGTTCAGTCTGCTGGTCAGCATCCTGGTCGGCATTTTCCTGCCGAAGGAACCGCTGCTGCTGCGGATCGGAACGAAACTGGTGGCACTGCCGGTGATCCTGAGCCTGTCGTATGAATTCATCCGCCTGGCGGGCAGTTCGGAGAATGCGTTCGTCAGCGCACTGAGCAAGCCCGGCCTGTGGCTGCAGCGGCTGACCACGCGGGAACCGGACGATAGCATGATCGAGGTCGGGATCGCGTCCACGGAGGCGGTCTTCGACTGGGAGAGCTGGGAAAAGGCAAATTTCTGCTGACGGGGACCGGGACATGAGTGCGACCATCCGCGAAATTTTGGCACGGGCGGTGCGGCGGCTGGAGGAAGCCGGCGTGCCGGATGCGTCCTGGGACGCGAAAGAACTCCTGGAATGGGCCGGGGGACCGGACCGGAGCCGGCTGCCGCTTTCGGGAGAGGAGACTCTCCCGGATGAGGCGGCGATGCGCTTTGAGGAGGGCCTGATCCGGCGGGAGCGGCGCGAACCGCTGCAGCAGATCGTCGGGCAGACCTGGTTCATGGGACTGCCGTTCCGGGTAAGCGACCGGGTGCTGTGTCCGCGGCCGGACACGGAAAACCTGGTGGAGCTGGCGCTCCGGCGGGTGGAGAAAACGGAGGCCCCGCGCATCCTGGACCTGTGCTGCGGGAGCGGATGCATCGGCATCAGCCTGGCACATTTCCTGCCGCGGGCAAACGTCGTGCTGAGCGACATCTCGGAGGAGGCGCTGGCGCTGGCCCGTGAAAATGCCGCATTAAACGGCGTACGGGAACGCATATCGTTCGCCTGTGGGGATCTGCTGGAGGCGTCTCTCACGGAGACCGGCGGGCCGCTCGGCCGGTTTGACATCATCTGCTGCAATCCGCCCTATATCCCGGGCGCCGAGATCGGCGGCCTGATGCCGGAAGTGCGGGACCACGAGCCCCGGCTGGCGCTGGACGGCGGAGAAGACGGCCTGGACTTTTACCGGAGACTGGCCGCGGATCTGAGCGGCCGGGACGGCAAAAACGCCCCCCTGTCCGGGAATGCGCCGGCGGATGCGCCCCTTCCGATCCTATTCCTGGAGATCGGATGCGAACAGGGACCGGCCGTGCGTGTGCTCTTTGAACAGGCCGGCTGGCGCCGCGTGAGCGTCCATCCGGATCTGGCAGGCCTGGACCGCGTCGTCGTGTGCGAAGCGTAGAGCCGCCCGGATCATATTTTTACTGCAGCCCCGGACCGCTGCCCGCGGTCCGTTTCTCCGAAAGGACTGACCGATATGTTTGAACAATGCGCAGACGTCTGCAAGCATTTTGAAGAAATACAGGCGGAACTGGCCGATCCCGGCGCCTCGCTGGATCAGAACCGTTTCCGCAGGCTGATGAAGGAGCAGAGCGACCTCGCCCCGCTGGTGGAGGCTTACCGCGCCTACGTGAAGGCCGGCCGCGACCGTGCCGACGCGCTGGCCATGCTGGAGGAAGAAAAAGACGAGGAGATGCGCGCGCTGCTGAAGGAAGAAATGGCGGCGGCGGAAGAAGAGACCGCCCGTCTGGAGAAGGAACTGAAAGTCCTGCTCCTTCCGAAGGACCCCAACGACGACCGGGGCGTCGTCCTGGAGATCCGCGCCGGCACCGGCGGCGAGGAAGCGGCCCTGTTCGCCGCGGAACTCTACCGCATGTACGTGCATTACGCGGAGGCGCGGCGCTGGAAGGTGGAAATGATCTCCCTCAGCGAAGCGGGTCTGGGCGGTTTCAAGGAAGTCGTGGCGATGATCAGCGGCAAGGGCGCCTACTCCCGCATGAAATACGAGAGCGGCGTACACCGCGTGCAGCGCGTTCCGGAGACGGAATCCGGCGGCCGCATCCACACCTCCGCGGCCACGGTCGCGGTGATGCCGGAAGCCGAAGAGGTGGACGTGGTCATCGATCCGAACGACATCCGCATCGACGTGATGCGCGCCTCCGGCAACGGCGGCCAGTGCGTCAACACCACGGACTCCGCGGTGCGTCTGACCCATTATCCCACCGGCATCGTGATCTACAGCCAGACCGAAAAATCGCAGCTGCAGAACAAGGAGAAAGCGTTCAAGCTGCTGCGTACCAAACTGTATGAACTGGAACTGGAGAAGAAGCAGAGCGCGGAAGCCGCGGAACGGAGGAGCCAGATCGGCTCCGGCGACCGTTCGGAAAAGATCCGCACCTATAACTTCCCGCAGAGCCGCGTGACGGACCACCGGATCCATTTGACCCTTTACAAAATCGATGCTATTATGAACGGAGACCTGGATGAAGTGCTGGACAGCCTGATCGCTGCGGACCAGGCTGCCCGCCTGACGAAGATGGAAGAAGCCTGAAAAGGCGCCGTCCTGCCGGACTGATGCTTCGTCAGCCTGCAAAAAAAGGACCTTCCGGTCCTTTCGTGGAAGTGATGGGGCTCGAACCCATGACCTCTCGCGTGTGAGGCGAACGCTCATCCCAGCTGAGCTACACTTCCATGCGCAAAGAGTATTATAACATGCTTTGCCGAAAATGCAAGCATTATTTTTCAAGAGGAAACCTTTATGATCTCACTGCAAGATTTAATGACCAAAGCCTGCTCCGAAGCGTTTGCCGCCTGCGGCCTGGACTCTTCCTTCGGCCGCGTGAATGTGTCCAACCGGCCCGACCTGTGCGAATATCAGTGCAACGGCGCCTTGGCTGCGGCGAAGGCCGCGCGCCGGAACCCGCTGGAGATCGCGGAAGCGGTGGCAGATCGACTGAAGGACAGCGGCCTGTTCGCGTCCGTCGAAGCGGTGCGGCCGGGCTTCATCAATCTGAACGCCTCGCCTGACGCCGCCGCCGGCCTGCTGAACCGTCTGGAAGAAATGCCGGACCTGGGCGCGGACAAGCCCGGCGCGGGGAAGACCGTGATCCTGGACTACGGCGGAGCCAACGTGGCCAAGCCCCTGCACGTGGGCCATCTGCGCAGCGCCATCATCGGCGAGTCCCTAAAGCGCCTGTACCGTTTCATGGGCTATGACGCGATCGGCGACGTGCATCTGGGCGACTGGGGCCTGCAGATGGGCCTGATCATCGAGGCCGTGAAGGAAGCGCAGCCGGACCTGCCTTATTTTGACCCGGCCTATGCCGGCGAATACCCGGAGGAAGCGCCGTTCACCATCAGCGACCTGGAGACCATTTATCCGGCCGCGAGCGCGCGGGCCAAAACGGACGAGGCCTTCTCGGAGCGCGCCCATCAGGCCACGCTGCGCCTGCAGCAGGGCGATCCCGGCTACGGCGCGCTGTTCCAGCACGTGCTGCGGGTCTCCAAGGCGGACCTGAAAAAGAATTACGACGCGCTGGACGTGCATTTCGAACTCTGGAAGGGCGAAAGCGACGTGCAGCCCTATATCGCGGACATGCTGGCGGATTTTGAGCGTCAGGGCATCCTGGAGGAAAGCGAAGGCGCGCGTGTGATCGCCGTGGCCCGGCCGGACGACGGAAAGGAAGTTCCTCCCTGCTTGGTGCAGAAATCCGACGGCGCGTATCTGTACGCCACCACGGACCTGGCCACGATCGTGGAACGGGAGAAGCTTTATCACCCGGCGGAGATCTTCTACATCACGGACAAGCGGCAGAGCATGCATTTCGAGCAGGTGTTCCGGGCGGCCCGCATCAGCGGCATCGTCCCGGAGGAGACCGCCCTGTCGCATCTGGGCTTCGGCACCATGAACGGCAAGGACGGCAGGCCCTTCAAGACCCGCGACGGCGGCGTGCTGCGTCTGGAATACCTCCTGAAGGAAGTGAAGGACGCGGTGTACGCGCGGATGGCGGAGACCGACCTGCCGGAGGAAGAAAAGCAGGCGACCGCCGGCATCATCGGCCTGGCCGCCCTGAAATACGGCGACCTGTCCAACCAGGCGACCAAGGATTACGTGTTCGACCTGGAACGGTTCTCGTCGTTCGAGGGAAATACGGGCCCGTATATCCTGTATACCGCTGTGCGGATCCGCTCCATCCTGAGGAAGGTCCGGGAGCAGGGGATCCTGGCCGGGCCCATCCAGCCCGCGGCCGGTCCGGCGGAGAAAGCCCTGCATCTGGCGCTGCTGAAAGCCCCGCAGGCGCTCGCGGACGCCTTCGCGGAGAAAGCGCCCCACAAACTGTGCCAGTTCATCTACGAACTCTCCGACCTGTTCAGCGCGTTCTACCGGGACAACCACATCCTGAAGGAAGAGGACGCGGCGCGGAAGAGCGGCTGGATCCGCCTGCTGGAGCTGGCGGAGCGGGAACTGGTCACGTTCTGCGGCCTGCTGGGATTCGGGATCCCGGAGAGGATGTAAGGAAATATCCGGTATTCTGCATCATTTACAAACTGACGCTTGAGACAGCAAAAACCCTGACAGACCGATTACGGCCGGTCTGTCGGGGAAATGTGAACTTAAGGCGGACAAACATATATGGATAGCAATAGACGAGCGATTTTTCGCGGTATCCACGAAGGAAAATGGCTTTATATTGAGTATCAGAACAAGCACGGCGAGAAGACAAAGTTCTGGGGTTACGTGCTTGATTTGAATTATAAAAATCAGCTGCTGAAACTCTGCGGTATGCACATTCGGAATCTGCGAATCGCAGAATTATATGTTTCGCTTCCGGCCATCATAAAAGCGGAAGTTATTGAAGGTACCTGCTGTGACATTAACAGAGATCTGCTGCAGGATATGGCAGATAATGCTGAATACTATTTCCCGATATTTGGCCACACCGGAAAAATGCGGGTTCTGAGTTATCTGGAAATGTGTTATAAGATGGATAACACACCTTTCTGTTCGGAGTATAAGTTAGTCAAATATCTGGATAATGCCAGATTAGATACAAATTATTATCCGTTGTCTGACGAGCAATTTAAGACGATCGTAGGCCTGTTCCAAACAAATCTGAATCAAAAGAAGGAAAAACAGGTTCATATTATCAACCAGCTGGCTATGAATGTACTGAGTATTTATACCAAGCAGGGACTTTTTGTATTAGCCTACAGAGAACTGAATTTAGATGTTCGAAATCGTTGTCTTCGTCCCGAAAAAACAGTGACCATCTGCCGGGAATTTATGGTGGACGGCACTGTAAAAGAAACGATCCGACGTTATCTGGATGCAGATGAAATGGAACTGCTGGATAATTTTGAGGAGAATGCGGAACGGATCAAAGACTTGATTTCAGCTCGTTTTCCGAAGGAAAAAGTCGACGATATGCCTGTGGTAATGGGAATCGGACGAAATATCACAGTTGATCTGAACCGGCAGTATAAAGCTATTGAGGATCAGATGGCAGAAGGAAAGACAACGATCCCTCTGAAGGCTTTCTTTGGAGAACTGCTGGATAAGCCAAGAAGAAACAAGAACTATCCGATAGTACTGACCGACAAAAAAATCAACCTGGATCAGCTTCTGGCTATTCATAACGCCATAAAATATCCGCTCACCTATGTTCAGGGACCTCCCGGAACAGGGAAAACAAGTACGATCATCAACACGATCATGACGGCGTTTTTTAATGAGAAAACAGTGCTGTTTTCATCGTACAACAATCATCCGCTGGACGACGTAATGGAGAAGATTTACCGGCTTCAATACCATAAGCAATCTATCCCTTTTCCGTTTCTGCGCATCGGCAATCAGGAAGTGGTCGCAAAGAGCCTGCAGCATGTCAAAAGACTTCTGGATCAGGCAAAGAATATAAAAGTATTCGACGCAACACTGGACAGAAGACGGGAAGACAGATCTGATAGAGCCGCAAGACTATCTGCCATGCTTCGAGAATATGAAGAACTGCTGGATCTGAGAGAAAGGCAGGAAACGATAGACTGCATGCTTGACTTTAGCAAAGGGAAGCCGGGCCAGGGGAACTCTTTCCCTTTTCTAATGGAACTGACAGGGCAGAAGAACAAGGTCAGCGAGGCGATCGCTTCCAGGGATCATTTCACGGAGGAACAGGCAAAGAATCTGCTGGATAAAAATGAAGAGGAACTGCTCCAGTACCTGTACTATACATCCGCTAAGTATCTTCACCGGTTGAACGAGAATAAATATAATGATTTTAGGGCAATATTGGAAGAAGAGGATAAAAATAAGCAACTGGATGCTTTCAACAAGTATATCCAGAACTCTGTGAAACTGAAAGGACTGCTGAAAGTCTTTCCCGTAATCATATCAACGTGCCTGTCTGCGTTCCGTCTTGGAGATCCCGAGCCTGTTTTTGATATGATCATCATGGATGAGGCCAGTCAGTGCAATACGGCTGTTTCCCTGCTGCCGATTATACGGGGCAATAATCTGATGCTGGTCGGAGATCCTCAGCAGTTGAACCCGGTAATATTATTGGATGAAGCTGTCAATCGGTTGTTGAGGAAAAAATACCAGGTCGGAGATGAATATGATTACCGGGCTAATTCGATTTACAAAACTTTTTTGGCCTGTGATTCAGTGAGTGACGAGATATTGCTCCACAATCATTATCGTTGCCATGAAAAAATCATCGGGTTTAATAACAAAAAGTACTATCACTCGCGTTTGATAATAAAAAGCGAGAATTTGGAACCAAGACCGCTGGTCTTTATCGACGTGCCTGGAACTCGTCCGCAAGTAAGAAATACATCAGAGGAAGAAGCGGAGCAGATCATTCGTTTTGTGGAACGCCATCCGGAAGAATCCATCGGCATTATCACGCCTTTTGTCAATCAAAAGAACCTGATCACGATGAGGCTTAAGGAAAATGGATTGGATAGCATACCTTGCGGTACCGTTCATTCATTTCAGGGCGATGAAAAGGATGTGATCCTGTTTTCTACCGCCATTGGTGAGGGAATGGCACGCAGTACCTATAATTGGCTGAGCAATAATCGGGAACTGATCAATGTTGCCACTTCAAGAGCCCGTAATCAATTACTCATCATGGGGAATCTTGAAAGCATTCAACGCTTGCACGAAGGTTCTGAAGACGATATTTATGAGCTGATTCAATATGTCAGGGAGAATGGTTTCTATGAAGTTACTCCTAAGGACAGTCATTCACGTGCTTTGGGCGTAAAGCCTTTTAGTACGGAAACCGAGGAAGCTTTTCTAACAAATTTAAGCCATGCTCTTGATAATATCTGGCTTTCCGACAATCGCTTCACAGTGAAGAAAGAAGTGCCGATCTCTCAAGTGTTCGAGGTGGACTGGAATGACGAAAAATTGTTCTATACGGGGCGATTTGACTTTGTGATCTACGAAAAACAAGGACAGCAGGAATTCCCTGTTCTGGCGATCGAATTGGATGGAAAAGAACATTTTGAGGAAGCCGCAGTTCAGAGAAGGGACAGGCGGAAAGAGGCAATCTGTAAGGCTCATAATTTACAGCTTATTCGGGTTGAGAACGTCTATGCACGCCGTTATGAGATGATAAAGCAGATCCTGACAGGGTATTTTGAGAAACGCAGACGTTAAGGCCATTGACGCTGTATCTGACGCCCTGTCTTGACGGCTGCTCATTGTCTCGATATAGTGGATTTGGATAAAATTGAGAAGTGATTTCTTATCAGGAGGTGCCCCATGGAAGAATTTTTATCCCTGGCCAAGGCCCGGTATTCCTGCCGCCGGCTGAACGGCGGAGCCATTCCGGCGGAGACGCTGGAGAAGATCCTGGAGGCGGGACGCTGTGCGCCGACCGCCCATAACAACCAGCCGGTGAAGATCTGGGTGATCGAAAGCCCGGAAGCGCTGGCAGAGGTCAAAGCGGCCGCGCAGTTTCCCTTCGTGCAGGCGGCGGACTGCGTCCTGGCCGTCGGCGCACTGCCTTCGGAGGCCTGGGTGCGTCCGTTTGACGGCAAGAACTTTGCGGACGTGGACGGCGCCATCGTGGCCACGCAGATGATGCTGGCGATCCATGACCTGGGGCTGGCGACTACCTGGGTGGGGCATTTCGACGCGGACAAACTCAAAGCCGCGTTCCCGGAAATGATCCCGTACGACATGATCGCCCTTTTCCCGCTGGGCTGGCCGGCCGAGGAGGCGAAGCCGTCCCGGCTGCACGAGGACCGGAAGCCGGCGGAAGAGAGCGTCGCAAGACTGTAAAAGCGCGGAAACACCGCAAAAAAGACGGTTTTCACCGGAGGAAGCGATCCGGTGAGAGCCGTCTTTTTATCGTGCGGCAAAACCGTTTCCCAGCAGGGAAGCCATGTCGGGCGGAAGAGGAGAAGAGAGCGTGACTGTTTCCCCGGTCTCCGGATGGGAAAAGGAGATCTCCGCGGCGTGCAGTGCGCTGCGGCGGATCTGTCCGGAGAAAAGGCGGTTGACGGCCGGGTCGCCGTACAGGGGATCGCCCAGCAGGGGATGGCCGATGGCCGCCAGGTGAGCGCGGATCTGGTGCATGCGGCCGGAGGAAAGACGCAGTTTCAGGAGGGCATAGCCGGGAAAGATCCGTTCCACGGTAAAGCGGGTCAGAGCGGGGAGAATGCCGGGGGCCGGCGGGACGGAGACGGGCGGCTCATGGGAGAGCGTCCCGGCCTCTCCGGCCGGCGGATCACCCGCGGCCGGCATCAGCCGTTCGATCCGGGTGTCGGGATCGCGTACCGGCTTCAGCGGGATCGAAACGCAATGCTCCGTTCCGTCGGCTGCAAACGCCCCGGCCGCCAGCGCCAGATAGGTTTTCCCGAAGCCATCCCGGGCTTTTTCCGTTTGCAGCTGATGCGCCGTCTGCTCGTTTTTGGCGCACAGGACCAGTCCGCTGGTGTCCCTGTCCAGCCGCCCGAGCAGATGGACGCGCGCGGCCGGATCGGTCCGGTCCAGGTAGTCCTGCAGCAGATTGGCCAGCGTGTCCTGCCGGTGCCCGCCCGCGGGGTGGACGGCCAGGCCGGCCGGTTTGTCGACAGCCAGAAGAAGCGTGTCTTCGTAAAGGACGGTCAGCGGCAGATCCGGTCCCGCGTACGGGAGCAGCTTTTTCGTCCGGGCGGGGGAGTCTTCGCGCGGCAGCGTCAGGATGTCGCCGGTGCGGAGCACGGTATTGCTGCGGGCGCGGACGCCGTTCACGCGGATGCCGTCGGGCCTGAATTTCAGCGAGCGGAGATGTGCGCCGGACAGATGAAGACACGTTTTTAAGACCTGCTCTGCGGTCAGGCCTTCCAGCTTTTCCGGTACCGTGAACGTGATCGGCGGGATCATGGCGTCTCCTTGCTGGCCGCTCCGGCGGCTCTGTCTTTATGGTATCAGAACCGGCGCGCTTCCGCCAGTGGCAAAAACGATCTTTTGAGTTGATTTATGGCTTCCGGTTTTGCTATAATGTATCAAATACCATGAAACGAATGACTGACAGGTCTTCCGTCCGGACGGGAAACGGAGGAGGCACGATGGAGACGGTTCTGATCACAGGAGCGACTTCCGGCATCGGCCGGGCGTTCGCCGGGCATTACGCGGCCCGGGGCTGCCGTCTGCTCCTGGCCGGCCGGGACCCGGAAAAACTGGAGAGGCTGGCGGCGGAACTGAAGACGGAATGCCGCCTGCTGGCCGCGGATCTGGCGGATGAAGCACAGGTCCGGCAGCTGGCGGAAACGCTGCGGGAAGAGCCCGTCGGCGTGTTCATCAACAACGCGGGCTTCGGCGTCGCCGGCCCGTTCTGGGAGACCGACGCGGAAAAGGAGACTGCCATGCTGAAGGTCAATGACCTGGCGATGCATCTTCTTTTCAAGAGCATCCTCAGGGGGATGCAGGCCCGGGGACGGGGCACGATCGTGAACGTCGCGTCCTCCGCGGGGCTCCTGCCCGGCGGACCGTACATGGCGGCCTACTATGCATCCAAGGCCTATGCCGCGTCCCTGACCAAAGCCGTGGCGCGGGAACTGCGGGAAGCGGGCAGCCCTGTGTACGTCTGCGCGCTGTGCCCGGGACCGGTGGATACGAATTTCAACCGGAATGCGGACGTCTCCTTCTCCTTGAAGGGCATTACGGCGGAGGAATGCGTGAAGGCGTGCCTGGCGGGGATGGCGCGGAAGAAAACGGTGATCGTTCCCACGGCGCGGATGCGGGCGGCCGTCTTTTCGCGGCGCATCCTGCCGGAAAAAGCGATGCTGGCTGTCACGGGACGCCAGCAGAAAAAGAAGATCCGGCCGAAATGAAGGCCGGGCGGTATGGCGGAAAAGCAGGAAGCCGGTTTAACGGCGCAGGGAGGCCTGGTATGGACAAATATCTGATCGTGGTGGATATGCAGAAAGACTTTGTGGACGGCTCGCTGGGCACGGCGGAGGCGCAGCAGATCGTCCCCGCGGTACGGGCGAAGATCGAAGCGCACGAAGGCCCGGTGATCTTTACCCGGGATACGCACGGCCCGGATTACCTGAACACGCAGGAAGGCCGCTTCCTGCCCGTGGAACATTGCCTCCGCGGCACGGAAGGATGGGAGATCATCCGGGAACTGCGGGATCTGGCGGCCCGCCCGGGGACGCTCGTGATCGATAAACCTTCCTTCGGCTCCACCGTCCTCGCCGCCCTGCTCACCGAGAAGCGGGAGAGCATCGCAGGCGTGGAGATCATCGGCCTCTGCACGGACATCTGCGTGGTGTCCAACGCACTGATGATCAAGGCCGCGCTCCCGGAAGTGCCGCTGTCCGTGGACAGCGCGTGCTGCGCCGGAGTCACGCCGGCAAAACATGAGGCTGCGCTGGAGACGATGCGGAGCTGCCAGATCGTGATAAAATGACGACCGCGAGATCTTATGGCGGACGTCATGTTCTTCCCGGAACAGTCAATCATGCTTTATAATTAGCTTTTCAACTATCTGAGAAAGGATATCTGTATTTCTTTTTGGGGGAATACGACACGGAGGACAACATGAAAAACATCTACGAGGCCAGAAACATTTCCATGATGATGGACCTGTACGAACTGACCATGGCGAACGGCTATTTCCTGGAGGAACAGGAAAAGAAGAAGGTGGCGTTCGACGTCTTTTACCGTCGGAACCCGGACGAGGGCGGCTTTGCGATCTTCGCGGGCCTGGAGCAGATCCTGCAGTATCTGGAGGGCATGCGCTTTGAGGAGGAGGACATCGCGTACCTTCGCTCCCTGGGCCATTTTGATGAAAAATTCCTGGCCTATCTGGCGGATTTCCGCTTCCACGGCGACGTGTTCGCGTTCCCGGAAGGGACGGTCATGTATCCGAACGAGCCCATCATCACGGTGGTGGCGGACCTGGTGGAGGCGCAGCTGATCGAAACGGAACTGCTGGCGCAGGTGAACCACCAGTCGCTGATCGCAACGAAGGCCAACCGCATCGTGCGGGCGGCCAAGGGGCGCAGCGTATCGGACTTCGGCGCAAGACGCGCCCACAATAACGACGCGGCCATCTACGGCGCCCGCGCCTGCTACATCGGCGGCGTGAACGGCACCGCGACGGTCTCCTCCGGCCAGGAATTCGGCATTCCCGTCGGCGGCACCATGGCCCACAGCTGGGTCATGTTCTATAAGGACGAACTGGAAGCGTTCCGGCGGTTCGCGGCGCGCTATCCGCACAACTGCATCCTGCTGGTGGATACGTACGACGTGCTGAAGGTCGGTGTGCCGCACGCGATCCAGGTATTTCAGGAGATGCGCGAGCAGGGCATTCAGTCGCGCTATTTCGGCATCCGCCTGGACTCCGGCGACCTGGCGTATCTGTCCCGCACGGCGCGCGCCATGCTGGACGAGGCGGGCTTCCCGGAGGCGAAGATCGTGGTCAGCAACTCGCTGGATGAATATACCATCCGCTCCATCCTGAACCAGGGCGGCTGCATCGACGCGTTCGGCGTGGGCGAGCGCATGATCACGGCCAAGTCGGAGCCGGTGTTCGGCGCGGTCTACAAGCTCTGCGCGGTGGAAGAGAACGGCGTGATGATGCCCCGCATCAAGATCTCCGAAAACATTGAGAAAGTGACCAATCCCGGGCTGAAGAAGGTGTACCGCCTGCACAACGCGAAAGGCCAGAGCATCGTGGATATCCTGGCGCTGCAGGACGAGACGCCGGAGACCATCACGGACATGCTGGATCCGGAGAAGCCGTGGAAATTGTATCCCACGGAAGGATTCCGCTTCACGGAACTGCAGACCTGCGTGATGAAGGACGGCGTGAGACAGACGCCGCCGGAAGACATGGCCGTGATCCGTCAGCGCGTGAAGGACCAGCTGGCAACGGAAGTCTGGGTGGAAGAACAGCGTTTTGAGAACCCGCACAAACATTATCTGGACATGACGCCCGCTTACTATCAGGAGAAGATGCGGCTGCTGCAGGAGGAGATGTAATGGAAGGATACGAACGGACCGCCCCCTTTGAGGCGGAAAAAGTCCGCGACAAACTGGTGGAGATGATCCGCGAACACACGGCCCGCTGCGGGATCACCCGCGCGGTGCTGGGCGTGTCCGGCGGCAAGGACAGCACGGTGGCGGCCGCCCTGTGCGCCCGCGCGCTGGGCCCGGAGAACGTCTGGGGCATCATGCTGCCGGACGGCGTGCAGGCGGATATCTCGGATTCGCAGGAAGTCTGCCGGTCGCTGGGGATCAACACCCGCACGGTAAACATCGGCGCGATGCATGAGGCGCTGAAGGCGGCCGTGAAGGCCGGGCTTCCGGAGGACATCTTCCCCGGCGGCGAGCCCATCGCCACGGAACGGGAAAGCAACATCAACGTGGGGCCGCGCCTCAGGATGACCACGCTGCGCTACATCGCCCAGGCCCTGGGCGCCTTCCTGTGCGGCACCGGCAACCTGTCCGAGCGCATGGTGGGCTACTGCACCAAGGACGGCGATACCAGCTGCGATTTCAACCCGCTGGGCCTGCTGACCAGCAAGGAAGTGGTCGCGGTGGGCAGGACGCTGGAAGAACTGCCGCGGTTCCTGGTGGAGAAGGCTCCGAGCGACGGCCTCTCCGGCAAGACGGACGAGGAGCGTCTGGGCGTGACCTACCAGCAGATCCACGACTGGATCCGGAAGGGATCTTCCGGTGATGCGGCCGCGGACGGGGTGATCCGGAAGAAATGGGCCTCCAGCGCGCATAAGCGCCGGATGCCTCCGATCCTGGATCCGTTTTCCGGAGAGATCGTATGAAGATCGGTTTAGTGGGCGGGACCTTTGATCCCATCCATCGGGGCCATGTGCTGCTGGGCGAATACGCCCGGCAGCAGTTTCATTTGGATGGGATCTGGTTCCTGCCGGCGGGACAGCCCTACTTTAAGGAAGGCAAAAAAGTTTCTCCGGCGGCCGACCGGCTGGCCATGACCCGGCGCGCGCTGGACGGCCTGGACTGGGCCCGGGTCTGTGATATGGAACTCAGGCGTGAAGGCCGCACCTACACCTGCGAAACGGTGGAGCAGCTGAACGCCGCGTTCCCGCAGCATGAATTCAGTTTTATTTTCGGCGCCGACTGCCTGGACCAGCTGGACAGCTGGCGGGCGCCGGAGAGGATCCTGGCGGGCGCCCGGATCATTGCAGCCAGCCGGGGCAGCGGGGCGGATCATAAAGCGATGGAGCGGAAAGCCGCCGCGCTCATGGAACGCTTCGGCGGCGAGATCTGCGTGATGCCGTTCCTGGAACTGGACGTTTCCTCCACCCTGGTCCGCGAGCGGATGCGGGACGGAAAGGACGTGTCCGACCTGCTTCCGGAAGCGGTGGCGGCGTATGCGGAGCGGCAGGGCCTGTACCGGGATGATGCGCCGGAGGCGGAAAAGCCCGCGGCGGATCCGGCGGCCGCAGCAGCCGGTGCGCAGCCCTCTTTTTCTGCTGTGATCTTCGACATGGACGGCACGCTGCTGGACACGGAGCGCCTGTTCATCGACGCCTGGGAGGAAGCGGAAGGGAACGCTTCTCCGGCACTGCATGACGCGCTGGTCGCCATCATCGGCGTGACGCGGGAACGCTCGGAGGAGATCATTTATGAGCGCCTGGGCCGGGATTATCCGTACGAAGCCCGCCGCCTCGCGGTGGACGAAGTTTTCCGCCGGGCCAGGGAAAACGGAACGCTGCCCGTCAAGGCCGGCGCGGCGCAGATCCTGCGGACATTGTGGCGAAAGGGCTATAAAATGGGCCTGGCTTCCTCCACGGAGCGGGAACTGGTGATCCCGGAGCTGGAAGCGGCGGGCCTGACCGGATATTTCGACGCCGTGATCTGCGGCGGCGATGCGGCCCGGGGCAAGCCGGCTCCGGACATTTTCCTCAAGGCGGCGCAAGCGGTGCACACGGATCCGGCCCGCTGCCTTGCGGTGGAGGACTCGCGCAACGGCATCCTGGCGGCGCATGCAGCGGGCATGATCCCGCTGATGGTCCCGGACCTGATCCCGCCGGACGCGGAGCTTCGCGCCCTGGCGGCGGCCGTCTGCCCGGATCTGGCGGCGGCGGAGAAATGGATCGCAGCCCGGGAAACTTAAATTATTCTTCACCTCTTGCAACAATCGGCCGGTCTGATCGGTATTCCTGGCAAAGAGCACAACAGGAGGTTGATCTCAATGAAAGCGGGAAAGAAAATGATTGCCATATTCATGATCATCGCACTGATCCTGTGCACGGCGGCATGCGGCGCCTCCGAAAATGTACAGGGGAACAAAGAAACCGGAAGCGGCGCGGCGGCTCCGGGTCCTAAAAAAGTGCAGGCCGCGGACCTGCTGGAAGCCTTCACGGCCCAGCCGGTAGAAGGTAAAGAAGCGGACGATGCCTTTAAGGCCGCCGCGTTTGACTGGGCCGCGAAACTGTTCAGCCGGGCTTATGCGGGCGAAGAAGAGAACAAGACCATGCTGGTCTCCCCGCTGTCCGTCCTGATCGCGCTGTCCATGACCGCGAACGGCGCGCGCGGCGAGACCCTGCGGGAGATGGAGCAGGCCCTGGGCGGGCTGGGCATCGACGATCTGAACGCCTACCTGCATACCTACTTAAAGTCCCTGCCTTCCTCGGAACTGGCTAAATTCGCGTTTGCGAACGCGGTCTGGTTCAAGGACGATCCGGACTTTTACGTGGAGGACGCATTCCTGCAGAAAGTCACGGACTATTATGACGCGGCGGTCCGCAAGGCGCCGTTCGACGAGACCACCGTACAGGAAATCAACCAGTGGGTCGCCCTGCACACGGACGATATGATCCAAAAACTCCTGGAGGAATTAAAGGACGGCGACCGCATGGTCCTGGTCAACGCCCTGGTCTTCGACGCCAAGTGGCAGGTCCCGTTCCTGGAAGAGGAATGCAGAGAGGACGTATTTACCGGTCTGGACGGCCGGAAGGGCACGGCCACCTTTATGTCGCAGGAGATCCATTCCTATATCGAGAGCGACGAGGCGATCGGCTTTACCAAGTCCTACAAAGATGATACCTACCGTTTCGTGGCGCTGCTGCCCAAGGATGAGAACGGCTTTGAGGATTTCGTGAAGGGCCTGACCGGAGAGAAATTGGCGGCGCTGCTCGGCAGTGACACCCATGACAGGACCGTGATCCGGGTGCCCAAGTTCAGCTATGATTACAGCACGAGCCTGGTGCAGACCCTGCGGTCGCTGGGTATGCAGACCGCTTTTACGGACGCCGCGGACTTCTCCGGCATCAGTACCGGTGAAGCGCTGTGCATCGGCGATGTGCTCCACAAGACCCACATCGACCTGGATTCCGAAGGCACCCGCGCCGCCGCCGTCACCGCCGTCATGGTCGTGAGCGCGACGGCCGTCATGCAGCCGCCGCGCCATGTGACGCTGGACCGGCCTTTCGTCTATATGATCGTGGACTCCGCGACGAATCTGCCGGTGTTCATGGGGACCGTGACCGGGTTCGGCGAGTAAAGCGGGAGACGGCTTTCAGGAAACTGTTCCGACAAATAAAACAGCGGCATGACCTGCGGGCCATGCCGCTTTCTTGATTTCTGATCTGCCCGCAGGCAGCGCTTTGGGTTTCCTCGCCGGAAGGCGGTCCCCTCCATCGTCATCGAAAAAACTTCCCTGGTCGGTCGTTTTTTCGGACGATGTCACTAAAATCGCCTCGCTTCCTCTGCCGCAGGCAGCGCTTCGGCGATTTTACCCCAGTACGCTTGCGGTGGCTTCGTCCTCGTACTGTCTGGTGAACAGTTCGTGGTAGTATCCGTGCAGGGCCAGCAGGTCTTTGTGACGGCCCTGTTCTACGATCTTGCCGCCCTTGACGACAAGGATGCAGTCTGCGTTCTGGACGGTGGACAGACGGTGGGCGATCATGATGGAGGTGCGGCCCTTCACGATGGTGTCGATGGCTTTCTGGATCTTCTGCTCCGTGATCGTGTCCACGGAGGAGGTCGCCTCGTCCAGCACCAGGATCTTCGGGTCGGCCAGGATCGCGCGGGCGAAGCTGAGCAGCTGCTTTTCGCCGGTGGAGAGGAGCGAGCCGCCCTCGCCGACGTCCGTGTCCAGGCCTTTCTCCAGCTTCTCCACGACCTCGGTGGCGGAGACCAGCTCCAGCGCCCGGCGGATGTCGTCCTCGGAGGCGTCCGGGTTCCCGTACAGCAGGTTCTCCCGGACCGTCCCGGAGAACAGGTGCGGCGTCTGCAGCACATAGCCCAGCGCACTGTGGAGCCACAGCTGGCTGCGCTCGCGGGCGTCGCGGCCGTCGATCAGCACGCGGCCTTCCGTGGGTTCGTAGAAGCGGCAGACCAGGTTCACCAGCGTGGATTTGCCCGCGCCGGTCTCGCCCACGATGGCGATGCTGCTCCCGAACGGGATCTTGAGGTCAAAGTGCTCCAGCACCATTTCCTCGCCGTCGGGATAGTGGAAGGAGACGTCCTGGAACTCGATGTCGCCCTTGATCTCTTCCCAGTTCTCCCGGAGCGGGTCGAAGCTGTCGCCGTAGATCCGGATGACTTCGTCCGTGTCCGTCACGTCGGATTTCGTTTCCAGCAGCCGGGTCAGGCGTTCGATGTTCACCTGCGTGGTGATGAAGTCGGAGATCACGTCGATGATCCAGCGCACCGGCTCCATCATCCCCTGCGCATACGACATGAACAGCGAGAATGTGCCCACGTCCTCCGCCGCCAGCACGCCGCCCTTCCACAGCACGATGGCCAGCGCCAGCGAGGAGGCCAGCCCGATCGTGGAGGCGAACAGGCCCCGGAAGCGCGCGGCCTTCACGGTGGTGCGCCGCATGTTGGCGGTCTCGGCCCGGAAATCCTTTTCGATCAGGTCCTCCACGGCCAGCGTCTTGATGGTGCGCGCCCCGGTGATGCCTTCGTTGAAATTGCCCGTGATGCGGGAGTTGATCTCGCGGACCTCGCGGTTCACCTTGATCAGTCTCGCCTGGAACAGGCTGAACAGGATCACGATGAGCGGCAGCACCAGCAGCACCAGCAGGGCCAGCTTCGGCCGCACCGCCAGCATGACCGCGATGGCGCCGATCAGATACGTCCCCTGCCAGACGCCCTCGGCCAGGGACCAGGAGAACAGCCCGCCGATGCGCGACGTGTCGCTCATGACGCGGGAGTGGATGTAGCCCACGCTGTTCTGGTTGTAGTACGAAAACGCCAGCGTCTGCAGATGGTCGAACGCCAGGCTCCGCAGATCCTTGTCCACGGACACTTCCAGAGTCAGCGCCAGGTGGCCGTTGATGTAGTTGGCCGCCGCCGTGAAGACCAGGGAAGCCACGTAGATGATCAGGAACCAGGGCAGCATATCCAGCGTGCCCAGCCCCACAAAGTGATTCAGCGCGTAGCGCTGGTACAGCGGGATGATGATGTCGATGGTGCTGCCCACCAGGCCGGTGATCACCATGATCAGCATCAGGCCCCGGTATTTTTTGATATACGGCATGATCTTCGGGATCCCGAAGAACGGCAGGGATCTCTTGTCCTGCCTGTCGTCCTGCTTATCCGGCATAGGGACCTCCTTCCCGGGCGCTGCCCGACTGTATTTCGTAAATCTGCTGATAAATGCCGCCGGCGGCCTTGAGCTCGTCCGGCGCGCCCTGCTCCGCGATGCGCCCCTTCTCCAGCACGATGACCTCGTCCGCCTGGGACAGGGTCGTGATGCGGTGGGAGATGAGGATCACGCTGGCGGTGCCGAAGCGGGCCTTAAGCGCCGCGCGGATCCTGGCGTCGGTCTCCGTATCCACGGCGGAGAGGGAGTCGTCAAACACCATGATCGGCGCGTCCTGCGCGAGCGTCCGCGCGATGGCGGCGCGCTGCTTCTGACCGCCGGACAGCGTCACGCCCCGCTCGCCCACGAAGGTGTCGTAGCCCTTGGCAAAGCCCAGGATCGTCTCGTCCAGACAGGCCGCCGTGGAGACTTCCCGGATCTCGTCCATGGTCATGTGCGGCCTGGTGATGGCGATGTTCTCCTTCAGCGTGCGGGAGAACAGGAAGGGCTCCTGGAGCACCATGCCGATGTTCTGCCGCAGATACGCGGTGTCGATGTCCTTCACGTCCACACCGCCGATCGTGATGCGTCCGCCGTCCTCTGGCAGCAGGTACAGCTTGGCGAGCAGCGCCATCAGCGTGGATTTGCCGCTCCCCGTGCCGCCGATGATGCCCAGCGTGCGGCCGGCCGGCAGCGTGAAGCTGATATCGTGCAGCATCTCCGGACTGTTCTCATAAGAGAAGCTCACGTGATCGAACACGATGTCCGCCCTGAGATCGGGCTTTAAGCCCTTCCCCGACGGCTTTTCCTCCTCCGCGTCCATGATGTATGCGATGCGGTCCAGCGACACGCCGGCCTTGCTCATTTCGGAGATCATGCGGCCCAGCATGCGGATGGGCCACACCAGCATCGCGTTGTAGGACACGAACGCGACGTATTCGCCGGCTTGCATGCGGCCGCTGATGCAGAACACCGCGCCGAAGACCATCACCAGCATCACCTGCAGGCCGCTCAGCACGTCCGCGGTGCTCCAGTAGCGGGCCATGACCCGGGAGAGCCGGATCCAGAGGTTCGTATATTTCGTGTTCTGCTCCTCAAAGCGGTCGCGCTCGTAGCGCTCGCGTCCGAACGCCCGCACCACGCGGACGCCGGTCAGGTTCTCCTGTACCATCGCGGACAGGACGCCCTCGTTCTCATCGCATTCTTCAAAGCCCTTGCCAATCTTGCGGTGGAAGATCAGCGAGTAGCCGATGATGAAGGGCATCGGGATCAGCGCGATCAGCGTCAGGCCCGCGTCCATGCGCACCATGAACACGATGGAGAACACCAGCAGGATCACGATGCGGAACACCTGCGTGAGCTGTTCGGACACGAAATTCTTCATCGTATCGATGTCCGAGGTGCAGCGCTGGATGATGTCGCCCGTGCGGTTCTGCCCATGCCATGCGAAGGGCAGCCGCTGGATGTGGCCGAACAGGCTGTCGCGCATCGTCTTGACCAGCGTTTCCGCGGCCTTGGTGTTGCAGACGCGGAACGAATACTGCGCGAGCGCCTTTACGGCCGCCACGATCACGATCCCGAGCGCCATGATCCACAGATGCCTGCCCAGGTACGCGAAGCCGCCCAGACTCTCCACGAAGTCCAGCACGAACTGCGGCTGGCTGGGTTCCTTCCCGCCCAGCGCGTTGTCGATCGCCATGCGGATGATCTGGGGGTTCACCATGTCCGCCAGCGCGGAGAGCATGGCGGAGGCGATGGAGGCCGCAAACAGAAGCCTGCTGCCTTTCAGGAACCGTCCCAGCAGTTTTATATTCTTCTTTGTATTCCGTTTTTTCTTAGTGTCTGTCATATGTGTCACCACAGTTTCTTTCTCAAGGGGCGGACACCGGTCTTTCCCGGTCTTCCCCGCACAAAAAAAGCGCGCTGCCCTTTCAGGCGCGCACCGGCAAATCGAATAATCACAGGTTGCAAGAAGCCTTCTCAGGGTTCCGAAGATCTATTCAGTTATCGGATACGTTCCTCCCGGAAATTCCGGATCCTGATGCTCAGCATCTCGCTTCCTCCTTTTCTGAAGGCGGGATTTTTTCCGCCCATCGTGCCTACCATAACACAGGCGAAACACCCTGTCAAGCAAAATGTGATGACAACGGAACGCGACCGGGAGGCGGATCCCGCGGCAGGAGCACGCCAATGCGTGACAGGGGGACGGTTCCTTTGTCAGAAATCATACACTGCATATCATCAGGCGGGCGGTGTTTCAGTATAAATAAAAAACGCGCGTTCCCCGTCATGTCCGGCAGGACCGTGCGTTTTTTAGAACTGACCGGGAACGATGCCTGAGATATGATCCCCGCCTCGCCGCTGCAGCTTTTCCGACGTGTCGTCGATCTGACCGGCCGGAAATGATTAAACTTGACAAAGGAACCGTCCCCTTGTCAGGTTTGTGGGTCACTCGACTCCGGTGACGTGCAGTACGCTGTTTTCTACACGGAATTTAATGTTGTATGGGCCGAATCTCACCCCGTACACGCGCTGAGGGTCGGACTGGTAGGCGGGGCGGGGGTCGAGGGCGAGCATTTCGGTGAGGGCGGGGAGTTTGTCCGCCGGGATGCGGGCCGCCAGATCTTTCGGGATCACTGCCTCCAGCCGATCCCGGCTCAGCGCTTCGTTCACGCGGGCACCGGGGACCGCGTCCGCATAAGGCAGATAGGGCTTGATGTCATAGATCGGTGTGCCGTTCATCAGGTCGGCGCCGGCGACCACCAGAACGGGACCTTCCGCCGTTTCCTCCATCCGCGCGAGTTCCACGCAGGACAGCCCCAGGCGGTTGGGGCGGAAAGGCGACCGCGTCGCAAAGACGCCCACGCGCGTATTGCCGCCCAGACGGGGCGGCCGGACGGTGGGGGAAAACGGCGCGTCAGCCGGGACCTGGGAGAACTCCCAGATCAGCCACAGATGCGAATAGGCTTCGATACCCCGGAACGCTTCCGGCGCCCGGTACGCGGACTCCATCACGATGCGCGAAAGGAGAGCGGGATTGAGGCCGCTCTGGCGGGGCACGCCGAACTTTTCGGTATAGTCATTATAAATGTGAGCGATGATGTCCATGGCGCCATCATATCACATCCCCGGGCGCGCCCTCAATAAAAACTTCTTCCTATCTCCGCGTATTTATGCTATACTGTCCCGGAACGAAGGGGAACCCGATGGGATCTCCCCGGTTTTCTACGGTCTGAGAAAGGAAAAGGCCTGCCATACGATGCCTAAGAAGATACAAAAAGGAAACAGCACAGCGTCCATCAAACTGATGAATACCGGTCATTTTCTGCTGATCGTGCTCAGTTTCTGGATCGTCTGGATGAAAAACGTGGCGCCCGCCGTGGGCCATGCGGAATCCCGTTACAATATTTACGTGACCGGCCTCTACGCGGTCATGGTCTTCATCCTGAACCGCACGTACAACTCCTATCTGGTAGGATATATGTCCGTGGGGGACATGGTCTACTCGCAGAGCCTGTCCTGCACGCTGTCCGTGCTGGCGGTCTATGCCCTGACCTCCCTGGCCTGGGTGCGTCTCTATAATCCGATCCCGTTCCTGCTGCTGCTGGCCTCCCAGATCCTGGTGAACATCCTCTACAGCAATTTCATCACGCACGTGTATTTCCGGGTGATCCCGCCGAAAGAGACCCTCGTGATCTATCACAGCAAAGATGAGCTGCAGCGCATCCGGGAGATCGAGGACAATCCGAAGAAATTTCACATTTCGGCCCGCATCCCGGACACGGAGATCGACGGCACCGATCCGGAACGCCTGAAAAAATATGACGCGATCTTCGCGGTCGGCATGGAACCCGGCCTTCGCAACACGCTGATCCAGTACTGCGTGGAACAGGGCATCCAGGGCTATTTCCTGCCCGAAGCGGGCGACGTGATCCTGTCCGGCGCGCAGCACATCCAGTCCTACAGCGTCCCGCTGCTCAACGTGGAACGGAAGGCGCCGGCGCCGGAATTCCTGATCATCAAGCGCCTGTTCGACATCCTCGCCTCGCTGATCGGCGTGGTGATCGCCTCGCCGTTCATGCTGATCACGGCCCTGGCCATCCGCCTGTACGATAAAGGCCCGGCGCTGTACCGCCAGGTCCGTCTGACGAAGGACGGCCGGGAATTCGAGATCCTGAAATTCCGCAGCATGCGCGTGGACGCCGAAAAGGACGGCGTGGCGCGCCTGACCACGGAGCACGACGACCGCATCACGCCTGTGGGCAAAGTGATCCGCGCGGTGCGTTTTGACGAGCTGCCCCAGCTCTTCAATATCCTGAAGGGCGACATGAGCGTCGTGGGCCCGCGCCCCGAGCGCCCGGAGATCGCCTCCCAGTATGCGGAGGAATTTCCCGCCTTCGATCTGCGCCTGCAGGTCAAGGCCGGCCTGACCGGCTACGCCCAGGTGTACGGCCGCTACAACACGGATCCGCATGACAAGCTGCAGATGGATCTGATGTACATCAATAAAATGAGCATCATGACAGACCTGATGCTGATCTTCGGCACGCTGCGCATCCTGTTCATCCGGGAAAGCACCAGCGGCATCGAGGACGGCCGCGTGACCGCCTCCGTTTCCGAAGACAGCCGGAAGGGAGAAGAGTGATGGCGCCCCGCGTCCTCATCCTGCTGGCGGCTTACAACGGGGAACGCTATCTGCGGGAGCAGATCGACAGCGTGCTGGCCCAGGAGGGGGATTTTACCCTGGTGCTCCGCATCCGCGACGACGGTTCCTCGGACGGCACGGCCGCCGTTCTGGAGGAATACCGCAGCCGTTTCCCGGACCGGGTCGAAGTCATGTCCGGCGGAAATATCGGCTACAACGCCAATTTCTTCACCTTGATCGACAGCGCCGCGGACTGCGATTACTGCGCACTCTGCGACCAGGATGACGTCTGGCTGCCGGGCAAGCTGCAGGCGGCTGTCGGGATCCTGAAAAAGGAGAACGGGCCGGCGCTGTATGCGGCGCCTTCCCGGATGACGGATGCGGCGCTGCATCCGGCGGGGCTCACCCGTCTGCAGAAGAGACCGCTGCTGCCCGCCAACACGCTGATCCAGAACATCTGCCCCGGCCACAACCAGGTGATGAACAGGGCCCTGCTGGAGATCGTGCAGCGGCCGCGAGACGTTTCGCTGATCTACGTCTACGACCTCTGGATCGCCAACCTGGCCGCCCTGTACGGCGTGATCCGCTTCGATCCGACGCCCCGCACCCTCTACCGCCAGCACGGAAACAACGAGCTGGGCTCCAGCGGGAGCACGCTCGGCAAACTGGTGAAAGCGGGGAAGCGTTCGCTGGCCGGCGAAGGCAAAAAGAACCAGAAGCAGATGGCGTATTTTGCGGAGGAGAACCGCAGCGCGCTGGAACAGGCCGGCCTGTACGGCGCCGTGCAGGAACTGCTGGCGGCCGACACGTTCGCCAAACGGGCCCGCTTCGCGGCGCACTGCCCCTTCTACCGGCAGAGCAGGGCGGAAACACTGGCGTTCAGGGCGGCCGTTCTGCTGGGAAAATATTGAGCCGATCAAGGGGCTGCGGCCCGGAATCATATTGACAGGGGCCGGCGTGCCGCCGGTCTGAAAAAACAGCGCAGGGGCCTGATATGCCCGCTGCCGGAGAAATACCCGCGGGGCCGGACTGCCGGCCCGGTAAAGGAGACAACATGACCGCTCTCACAGGCACCATCGACATCTGGTTCGAAAAACTCGGGATCGCCATCCGCGACATCCATAAAAGCTTTTCCATCTTTGGCTTCGAAGTATATTTCTACGGCGTGATCATTGCCGCCGCCGTGCTGGCGGGCCTGTTCGTGGCCACGCGCGTGGCGAAGAAGACGGGCCAGGATCCGGAAAACTATCTGGAACTGGTGATCTTCTGCATCATCTTCGGCGTCATCGGCGCCCGCCTGTACTACGTGATCTTCGCGTGGGACGATTTCAGGAACGACCTGGTGCAGGTGTTCAATATCCGCGGCGGCGGGCTGGCCATTTACGGTGCGGTGATCGCCGGCGTGCTCACGGCGGTCATCTACTGCAAGAAGAAAAAGCTCAATACGCTGCTCGTGCTGGATACCGCATGCTGCGGGCTGATCACCGGGCAGATGCTGGGCCGCTGGAGCAATTTCGTCAACATGGAGGCGTTCGGGGGCTATACCGAAGCGTTCACGGCCATGCGGCTGAACACCGCCAAACTGACCGCCAACATGTTTTCGGGCTATACCGGCCCCATCATCACGGCCGACGGCGTGGATTACATCCAGGTCCATCCCACCTTCCTGTATGAGAGCCTGTGGAGCCTGGGCGTCCTGCTGCTCCTCCTGTTCATGACGAAGCGGAAAAAATTCGACGGCCAGATCTTCCTGCTGTACCTGACCGGCTACGGCCTGGGCCGCTTCTGGATCGAAGGCCTGCGGACCGACCAGCTGAAGATCGGCCACACGAACCTTGCGGTATCGCAGCTCCTGTCCGGCGCGCTCGTGATCGCCGGGATCGCGGTGCTGGCCGTGATGCTGAAGAAGACAAAGGCGAAGGCGGCAGCGGCGGCGGAAGGCGCGGCGGCGGATACCGCTGCGGACGCCGAAACAACGGCGGAACTGATCTCCCCCGCGGAGTCCGGGAACTCTGAAAACACCCCTCCGGAGGTATAAAAAACCGCCCCGAACCCCATATTTTGTGGTCTCCGGCGCCCCTTCCGGCGGGTACCTACAAGACCTGTAAAACCGACCTCTCAAAGAGCCGAAAATCGTTGATTTTACGGCTCTTTTTTCATGCAAAAAAAGTTTGCGAAAACCCGAAAAAACCGCAAAAAGGGACTTGATTTTCCTTCGGAAACTGTTAGAATATGCTTAGAAAGGGTGAAAAGTGCCACAAAGTGGTTTATGGTGGCGGATTTCCTGAGACCGCCGCTCTGTTTTCGCCCCGCATTTTTCGCAGGAAAGGAGGGACCGGACCATGTTGATGGGGGAATACAGCCATTCGCTGGACGCGAAGGGAAGGATCATCATTCCCGCCAAACTGCGCGACCAGCTGGGCGGCACGTTCGTCGTCTGCAAAGGCCTGGAACGGTGCCTCTTCGTCTTTTCTCCCGCGGAATGGGAAAAACTGGCAAACAAGCTTCAGACGCTGCCGCTGACCGACGCCAGGGCGCGAAAATTCTCCCGCTACCTGCTGGCCGGCGCGTCCGAAGTGGAGATGGATAAACAGGGACGCGCCCTGCTTCCCCAGAATCTGCGGGAATCCGCCGGACTGATCAGGGACGTGGTCCTCTGCGGCGTCGGCAACCGCGCGGAGATCTGGTCCAAGGAAGCCTGGGAGGACATTTCCCGCTACGACGATATCGACGAACTCGCGGAACAGATGGCAGCCCTGGGCATTTAACGAAACGGCAGGGGGGTCGGTATGGAATTTGAACACGTGCCCGTCATGCTGCGGGAGTGCCTGGAAGGCCTGCGGATCGACCCGGACGGCGTCTATGCGGACGGGACGGTCGGCGGCGCCGGCCATGCCAGCGAAATTTTCAGAAGGCTTTCTCCGGAAGGCCGGCTGATCGGAATAGACCGGGACAGTGAGGCTCTGGCCGCGGCCGACGAAAGGCTGAAGGCCCTCGCCGCCGCTCTTGCGGAGACCAGAGCCGAACATCCCGCCTTCTCCCTCGTCAAAGCCAATTACGGCGACCTGCCCCAGGTGCTGCGGGAACTCCGCATTCCGGCCGTCAACGGCATCCTCCTGGACCTGGGCGTCTCCAGTTATCAGATCGATAATCCCGAACGCGGCTTCTCCTACATGCACGACGTCCCGCTGGACATGCGGATGGACCGGACGGAAAGCTTCACGGCGCGGGACCTGGTCAACGGATACAGCGAAGCGGAACTGACGCGCATCCTCCGGGATTACGGGGAAGAGCGGTTCGCCAGCTTCATCGCCCGGCGCATCGTCCTGGCGAGACAGGAAAGACCGATCGAGACCACCGGCGAGCTGGTGGAGATCATACAGAAGGCCATCCCCATGAAATATCAGAAGATGGGCGGCCATCCGGCCAAGCGGAGCTTCCAGGCGATCCGCATTGAGCTGAACCATGAACTGAGCACCCTGGAACAGTGCCTGGGCGGCCTGATCGAATGCCTGGCGCCGGGCGGGAGGCTGGCCGTGATCAGCTTCCATTCCCTGGAAGACCGGATCGTGAAGAACGCGTTCCGGAAAGCGGAAGATCCGTGCATCTGCCCGAAGAATTTCCCGCGCTGCGTCTGCGGCGCCGTGAGCCGGGGGCGGGTGGTCACCCGGTCGCCGATCCTTCCCTCGGAGGAAGAACGGGAGAGCAATTCCCGGGCGGCGAGCGCGAAACTCAGAGTGTTTGAACGGGCAGCGGAGAGTGAGAACAATGGAAAAGAGAACAAAGACATTTGAGGAATATTATCAGGAAGGCAACACCGTCAGGACCCGCGTCGTGGAGCGTCCGCTCCCGGAAGAGGAACTGCTGCGGCTGCCTCCGGAACGGGAAGACGCCTCCCGCGCGGCCCGGCCGCGCCGGGTGCCCCGTTTTGATCCGGCGAAGGTCGGCGCTTTCGTGCTGCTGACCGCCCTGTCCGTCCTGCTGGCTTTCGGCGGGGCCCTGTACCTGCGGCTGAACGCGTCCGTCATGTCCTCCCGCAGCCACATCGCGGAGCTGGAGCAGAAACTGGCGGACCTGAGGATGAGCAACGAGCTGCAGACCGACAAGATGAACGCGGAGATCGACCTGGCGGAGATCTACCAGATCGCCACTGTGCAGCTGGGCATGGTCCACGGAGATGGCAGCGAGACCATCGCTTACGATGAACAGCTGAGGGAGTACGTGAGACAGTATGAAGACATCCCGGGAAGGTGACGGCAGGAAGCGCCTGAAACTGAATATTTACATGCGGAGAAAACTGACGATCGCCTTTGGAGTGGCATCGGCAGTTTTGTTCGCATTGGCGCTGTATCTGATCTTCCTGATCCGGGATAACGGAGAGTCCTACCAGAAGCAGATCCTGCAGCAGCAGGACTATTCTTCCACGGTCCTTCCCTTCCGCCGCGGCGCCATCACGGACCGCAACGGGACGGTGCTGGCCTACAGTGAGGAAGTCTTCACCCTGATCCTGGACCCCTCGGTGATCCTCTATTCCCCCAAAAACGACAACGCGCAGCCCAACCGGAACGCCACCGTGCAGGCGCTTGCGGACGTCTTCGGCTTTGACGCTGCGGACATCAATAAGGTCCTGGACGAAAAACCGGACAGCCAATACATCCGCTATGCGCGCCTGCTGACGCTCGAGCAGAAGACCGCTTTTGAAAAACTGCAGAAAGAATACAACACCGCAGAAGACGCGCAGGGCCGCGCGGTCCACAGCGACGAGATCAAAGGCGTCTGGTTCGAAACGGAGTACAAGCGGACCTATCCCAAGGAGACACTGGCCTGCACCGTGCAGGGCTTCTCCGGCACGGACGCGTCGGAAGGCCACTGGGGCATCGAGGAATATTACAACGATTATCTGAGCGGCATCAACGGCAAGCGCTACAGCTACATGAACCAGAACGGCGAAATGGAGCAGGTCCAGCAGCCGCCGGAGAACGGCAATACGGTCGTTTCCACGATCGACTGGTACATCCAGTCCGTCGTGCAGCAGAAGATCAGTGAGTTCATTGCGTCGAACGAGTACAAGAACGTCGGCGTCGTGGTGATGGACCCCAATACCGCGGAGGTCCTGGGGATGGCCACGGATAAATGCTTTGACCCGAACGAGCCGGCGGACATGAGCCATACCTACACGGAAGAGGCCATCCGGGCCATGACCGAGGAGGAACTGGCAGAAGCCCGAAACCAGATGTGGCGGAACTTCACCATCAGCGACGCGAACTCGCCGGGGTCCGTCTGCAAGTCGTTCACCGTGGCGATCGGCCTGGAGGAAGCGGTCGTGACGCCGGAGTCCCAGTTCGTCTGCGACGGCGGCGAGGAAGTGGCGGGCGTACACATCGGCTGCACGGAAACGCACGGCGACCTGAAACTGGAAGAGGGCCTGTGGTATTCCTGCAACGACGTGATGATGAACATCGCCGCGCGGCTCAGCGTCCCCTCCATCCTGCAGTACGAGCGTAATTTCGGCCTCGGCAGCCGGACCGGCATCGATCTCCCCGGCGAAGCGACCGGATTCATTTTCTCGGAAGACACGATGTCCGCCGTAGACGTGGCCACCACTTCGTTCGGCCAGGGCTTTTCCGCCACCATGATCCAGGTGGCCGCGGCCTACTGCGCCCTCATCAACGGCGGCTATTACTACCAGCCCCGCATCGTCCGCCAGATCGTGGACGAAAACGGCGGCCTGGTGAAAAAATTCGAACCCGAACTGGTCAAGACCGTCATCACGGAGGAGATCTCGTCTTTCCTCCGCACGGCGCTGTACAATACCGTGGAATCCTGGAGCACCGCACGCAACGGCCGCATCGAGGGCTACAAGGTCGGCGGCAAGACCTCCACCGCGCAGAAATACCCCATTGAAGATGAGAAATACCTGATCGCCTACATGGCTTTCGTGCCGGCGGACGACCCGCAGCTGCTGATCTTCGTGGAAGTGGACGAGCCGGAGCACCAGGGGACCACCGTTTCCAACGAAGGCACCGCGAAACTGGAAAAGGCCATCATGACGGAACTGCTGCCCTATCTGGGCATCCCGAAAGCGGGCAATTAATTATTCGATCCGGGGGGAGGAACGATGAAGGAACTGGCATGGGCCGGCACCGCCGCATTCGCGATCGCGCTGATCGCGACTCCGGTGCTGATCCCGATCCTGCAGAAACTGAAATTCGGACAGGTGATCCGCGAGGACGGACCGCAGGGCCATCTGAAGAAGGCGGGCACGCCGACCATGGGCGGCATCGCTTTCGTGCTGGCCTATACGGCCGCTTCGCTCATTTTCGTGCGCGCGCACGCGGAATGGCTGCCGGTCCTGATCGTGTCCCTTTTGTGCGGCCTGATCGGCTTCACCGATGATTTCCTGGAGATCATCAAGAAAAAGAACGAAGGCCTGAAGCCGCTGCAGAAATTTTTCCTGCAGCTGCTGGTGATGGCCCTGTTCCTGGCCTATCGCTTCCTCACGGTCGAGGATCCGACCCGCATCCTGCTGCCCGGCGGGAGCGAATGGAACATGCCCTGGTGGCTGTACGTCCTGATGTTCTTCTTCGTGTTCGTGGGGACGGACAACGGCGTGAACTTGAACGACGGCCTGGACGGCCTGTGCGCCAGCGTGACCATGGTGGTGGCGCTGTTCCTGACGGCCCTGTCCGGGAAATACGAGGCCGGGCTGGGCACACTCACCGTCGCGGTGGCCGGCGCGCTGTTCGGCTATCTGATCTTCAACACCTATCCGGCTCGCCTGTTCATGGGCGACACCGGTTCTCTGGCCCTGGGCGGCTTCGTGGCGGCGGCGTTCATCACGCTGCGCCAGCCTCTGCTGATCCTCATCGCGGGCTTCATCTATTTCGCGGAAAGCGTTTCCGTGATCATTCAGCGTTATTATTTCAAGGCGACCCACGGAAAGCGCTTCTTCCGCATGACCCCGATCCATCATCATTTCGAGCTGGGCGGCTGGTCGGAGCCCCGCGTGGTCATCGTGTTCACCGCGGTCACCTTCTGGTGCTGCGTCCTGGCGTATCTGCTGGCATAAGGAGTCGATATGGAGTGGAGTAAGGAAAGACCGATCCTGGTGGCGGGTGCCGGCATCAGCGGCACCAACGCGCTGCGTCTGCTGCTGCAGGAAGGCTATGCGCCGATCCTGTATGACGGAAACCCGAACGTGGATCTGGAGAAAGTTTACGCGAAACTGGAGGGACGCCGGGATTTTGAAGTGGTGCTGGGCGACCTGACGGACGACGTGATCCGCCGCGTGCAGTTCTGCACGATCAGCCCGGGCATCTGGCTCGACCGGCCGTTCGTCCGGCAGCTGCGGGAAGCCGGCGTGCCGATCATCAGCGAGATCTCGCTGGCCTATCATTTTTCCCGCGGCCGGGTGGCCGTGGTCACCGGGACCAACGGCAAGACCACCACTACCACGCTGATCGGCCATATCATGGAGGCCGTGAACCCGGAGACCTACACCGTGGGCAACATCGGCCGGCCGTATTCGGAATATGCGACGCGGACGACGGAACATTCGTTCACGGCCATCGAGATGTCCAGCTTCCAGCTCGAGACGACGGATGACCTGGTCCCCGACCTGCTGGTCATCACCAACATCCGCGCCGATCATCTGGACCGTCACGGGAGCATGGAGAATTATGTGGCGCTCAAGAAGAAACTGTGCCTGCACCAGCGCCCGGACCAGTTCACCGTGATCAACGGCGACGATCCCTGGCTGGAGGACGTGCCGTCCCTGACGAAGGCCCGTGTGCTGCGGTTCTCTTCGAAGCGGGAACTGGCGGAAGGCTGCTTCCTGCGGAATGACAACGTCGTCCTGCGCATGGATGGCGCGGAGCACCACATCTGCCGCCGGGACGAGATCCAGCTGCTGGGCATGCACAACACGGAAAACGTCATGACCGGCGTCCTGGCTTCCTATGCGCTGGGCGCGCCCGTGGACGTCCTCCGCGAACGGGTGCTGAGCTTTACCGCGGTCCCGCACCGCATGGAATATATCTGCACGAAGAACGGGATCCGGTATTACAACGATTCCAAGGCGACCAACCCCGATTCCGTGATCAAGGCCATGGAGGTGGTGACGCCGCCCGTGGTGCTGATCGCCGGCGGATTCGACCGCCACGCGGATTACCGGGAAATGGTGGAGAGCTTCCGCGGCATCGTCCGGTCCGTGGTGCTCCTGGGGACCACCGCGAAGGACATCGCGGACGCCGTCAGTCTCTGGTGCCCGCTGCCCACGGCCATCGTGGGCACGATGGAAGAAGCGGTGAAGCTGGCGACGGAACAGGCGCATGAGGGCGACACGGTGCTGCTCAGCCCGGCCTGCGCCAGCTGGGACATGTATCCGAATTTTGAGGTGCGGGGAGACGAATTCAGGCAGCTGGCCTTAAAACTGTAATGCGATGAAAGTGAAACGGATCGATCTGAGGGAACAGAAATACGGGTATGACATCGGCTTGCTGTTTGTCACGATATTTCTGTGCATTTTCGGATTGATTATGATCTACA
This sequence comes from Lachnospiraceae bacterium, assembly GCA_017428105.1. Classification (GTDB taxonomy): domain Bacteria; phylum Bacillota; class Clostridia; order Lachnospirales; family Lachnospiraceae; genus UBA6987. The sequence continues at coordinate 265,149 of JAFRRM010000004.1, forward strand.
GCGCCAGCTATTACACGGCCACGGTGAAGGGACTGAGCCCGAATTACTACCTGAGGAAGCAGCTGACCTCGACCCTGATCGGCCTGGGCCTGATGCTGGTCATGGCCTGGATCCCCTACCGGGTCTTCAACAGCTGGCTGTCCCTCGTCGCGTACGGCGCGGGCTTCGTGCTGATCGTCCTGACCACGTTCACGTCGCTGGGCCATACGGCCGGCGGGCGCACCCGGTGGATCACGCTGTTCGGACAGACGTTCCAGACGGCGGAGATCGTGAAGGTCGGCGTCATCGCGATGCTGGCCTGGCTCGTGATGCGCTGCGCCAGGCAGCTCCGGGGCTGGAAACTGTGGGGGCTCATGCTGGTGATCTCCCTGGTCCCGGCCGGCCTCGTGTTCTCCAACGACCTGAGCTCGGCTGCCATCATCGCCGTGATCCCGATCGTGATGATCCTGGTCCTGAACAACAAAAAAGGAACGTACATCTTGTTCGGCGTCCTGTTCGTCCTGGGCGTGATCCTGCTGATCTACATCAAAAACATGGACCTGGAAAAGCTGATGCAGGTCGGCAAATGGGTCGATGAGCACACGCCGCTGCACGAATACCAGATGCGGCGCCTGTATGTGTGGAACGATCCCACCTACGACGCCAAGGGAGACGGCTACCAGGTGCTGCAGGGCCTGTATGCGATCGGCTCCGGCGGCCTGTTCGGCAAGGGCCTGGGCGCCGGCACGCAGAAGCTGGGCTTCGTGCCCGAGGCTTCCAACGACATGATCTTCACGATCCTCTGCGAGGAACTGGGACTGTTCGGCGCCTTCGCGCTGATCCTGCTTTACATTTTCATGCTGTACCGCATGATGCGCATCGCCGTGCAGGCGGAGGACGCCTACGGGGCGCTGTTCACCGTCGGCGTCATGACGCAGATCGCCGTCCAGGCGTTCTTCCACATCGCGGTGGTGACGAATCTGCTGCCCAACACCGGCATTTCGCTGCCCTTCATCAGCTACGGCGGCACGTCCTCCATCTTCCTGATGGGCGAAGTGGGCCTGGTGATCAGTGTCGGACGGGGCCGCAGGGAGAGAAAGAAAACGTGAAAAAGTGGCTGCTGATCGCGGTCCTGGCCGCAGCCGGCATCCTGATCGTGCTGGCGCTGATCCCCGCCGGGACCATCCGTTTTGAAGGAAACCAATATTACAGCGAGGAAGAACTGACGAAGCAGGTCTTCGGCGACGTCAAGCCCCGCTATTTCGCCGCGCGCATCCGGGAATGGCTCGGAAAGCATAAGGAGATCCCCTTCGTGGACCATTACGACGTGCAGTTCGGCCCGGGCCGCGACGTCACGGTCCGCCTCTACGAGCGCTCGCTGGCGGGCTATCTGCGCTTCCAGGACTACAACCTGTACTTCGACTGGAGCGGCACGGTGGTGGAAAGCAGCAAACAGCAGGTGGAGGGCGTTTTTGAAGTCGCGGGCCTGGGCGTGAGCCACGCGGTGGTGGGAGAGAAGCTTCCCGTGGCGGACGGCAGCGCGATCGACAGCGTCCTGACCATCAGCCAGTTCCTGAAGAAAGAGACCGTTTCCTGGGGCGGAACGGCGACGCTGCTGTCTTCCCTGGCGCAGCGGATCCGCTTCAGCAGCGAAGGCGTTTCGGTGGATCTGGGAGACATCGAAGTCCTGCTCGGCAGCGCCGAAAACATGGACTCCAAACTGTTCCTGATGGCGGATATCCTGCCAGAGCTGCACGGCCGGAAAGGGACGCTGTACCTGAACAATTACCAGACCGGAGCCGTCCGGCCGCACTACGTTTTCAAGGAAACACAGCCCGGCGAATGAGGCCGGGCCTTTCCTTTTTCCCAAAAAAATTGATGCTGCGTACTTGATTATTGGGGGGAAATCCCCTATACTTGACTTGAAACTGAGGGAGACCATCCGGTGGACAGCTTTTGAGCCGTCCATTTACAGTATTCTAAAAATGGACCATTCGGGAGGTAGCACGATGTTGGAGATAAAAGCCAACAACATGGACAGCGGCGCGAAGATTTTTGTGATCGGCGTCGGCGGCGCCGGCAATAACGCCGTGAACCGCATGATCGACAGCAACACGGAAGGCGTGGAATTTATCGGGATCAATACGGACCGTCAGGCCCTGCAGGCCTGCAAAGCCCCTTCCACCATCCAGATCGGTGAGAAGCTGACCAAGGGCCTGGGCGCCGGCGCGAAACCGGAGATCGGCCAGAAGGCGGCGGAAGAAAGTGAAGAAGACATCGCTTCCGCGATCCAGGGAGCGGACATGGTGTTCGTGACCTGCGGCATGGGCGGCGGGACCGGTACCGGTGCGGCGCCTGTCGTGGCGCGCATCGCCAAGACCATGGGCGTCCTGACCGTCGGCGTGGTGACCAAGCCTTTCCGTTTCGAGGGCAAGGTCCGCATGCAGAACGCCAACAACGGCATTGAAAAATTAAGAGAGAACGTGGACACGCTGATCGTGATCCCGAACGATAAACTGCTGGAGATCATTGATCGCCGGACCTCCATGCCGGACGCGCTCGCGCGCGCGGACGAAGTGCTGCAGCAGGCCGTCCAGGGCATCACGGACCTGATCAACGTGCACGCGCTGATCAATCTGGACTTCGCCGACGTGCAGACCGTCATGCAGGATAAGGGCGTGGCCCATATCGGCATCGGCCGGGCCAAGGGCGACGACAAGGCCATTGAAGCCGTCAAGATGGCGGCCACCAGCCCGCTGCTGGAGACCAGCATCATCGGCGCCAGCGACGTGATCCTGAACGTATCCGGCGACGTCGGCCTCATGGAAGTGTACGACGCGGCCAGCTACATCACGGATCTGGTGGGCGAGGACGCCAACATCATCTTCGGCGCCACCTACGATGACACCATCCAGGATGAAGCCACCATCACCGTGATCGCCACGGGCCTGTCGGAGAACGCCAAGCCCGCCGGCAACAGCGCGGCCAAGACCCTGGCCTCCTTCCGTAGCGAGCGGCCGGCTCCGAAGGCCCCCGCCGAGGACAAGGAGAAGGAAAAGAAGGCGGAAGCGCCCGTCAGCAGCGGCAGCTACGTCCGCCGGCCGTCCGTGCCCAGCTCCACGGTGCAGACCCGGGAGATCAACGTCCCCGGATTCTTAAAGAAATAAGACCGGTCTGACAACGATCCAAACGGGGGCGGGCGCATTCGCCCGCCCCTCCTTTACCTCATTCGTCGGGAGGAAGCATGGAACTTCTGGTCGTGACAGGCATGAGCGGAGCCGGCAAGACGCAGGCCCTGCAGACGCTGGAGGATATCGGTTATTACTGCGTGGACAACATGCCCCCGCAGCTTTTCGTCTATCTGCTGGACCATGACTACGGCGGCGGCATGGACCGCGAAAAGACCGCGGTCACCATGGACATCCGCTCGGAGCTCCTGCTGGGCAGTCTGGACGCCGTGCGCCACAGTCTGTCCGAACAGCAGGTCCTGACCCGCATCCTGTATCTGGACGCCACCGATGAAGCGCTGAAAAAACGCTACAAGGAAACGCGCCGCCTGCATCCCCTGGTCATGCAGAAAAAGGCCGCCTCGCTGCCGGAAGCCCTGGCCATGGAACGCGAACATCTGGAGCCGCTGAAAAAGCAGGCGGACTACGTGATCGACACTTCGCGCCTGCGGACCAAGGAGCTCCGCACCCGCCTGATCAAGCTCTTCGCGCCGGCGGATTTTGAGGACATGAGCATCGAATTCGTGGCCTTCGGCTACAAATACGGGATCCTTGCCGACGCGGACCTGGTCTTCGACCTGCGCTGCCTGCCCAACCCCTTCTACGTGGAAGACCTGCGCATGCTCACCGGCGAGGACGCCGCGGTGCGCGATTATGTGATGGACAGCGAGGAGGCAAGGGGCCTGTTTGCCCGCATCGAGGACCTGCTCCGCTATTCGATCCCGCTGTACCGCAAAGAGGGGAAATCCCGCCTGGTGGTCGGCTTCGGCTGCACCGGCGGCCAGCACCGCTCCCTGGCGGTGGCGGGTCTCATGCAGGAAGCTCTGGAGAAGGACTGTCCCGGCATCCGCGTGGTCTGCCGCGACAAGGACGAGAACCGGTACGAGATCAGCATGCGCTGACCCGGACGCCCGGCCGCAAAAAAGCGCATCCGGGAGGGATGCGCCAAAAAGAGGAGGGGAAAAATGATGAAGTTCTTTCTTCTGTGTCCTCATTATGGCAGGCGATTATGACGAAAGTGTGAAGAGGCTGTGCAGCTTCTGTGAAATATCACTTCAGGAGGACCGAAATGATCGATTATCAGGCTCAGTTGGACATGGCCAACACGAAGAACGCATTCATGCTCCACAACGGGATCCGCGCGGTCTCCGTCAATGACAGGGAGGCGGTCTGCGAGGCGGATGCCCTGCCCGAAGCGCTGAACCACATGGGCACCGTACACGGCAGCATGATGATGAGCATCGCGGAGATCGCCGCGGGCCTCATGGCCCGGAGCGACGGCCGCCCCTACGTATCCGTCGGCGCCGGCTTCCGCTTCATCGGCGGCGGCAAGGCGGGCGAAAAGCTCGTCGCGCGCGCGGAGATCGTCAAACGCGGCCGCACGATGGCTTTTATCCGCACCCGCGTCTTCCAGGGGGAGAAACTCCTGCTGGACGGCGACGTGAATTTCTTCTGCACGGAGAAATGACGAACCGGCCGGCGGCCCGCACGGCTTGGCCGGTCTGCATGACATGAAGGAGGTAATATATCGTGTCGTACATTCAAATCACCAAAGACAATTTCAATCAGGAAGTAATGCAGTCCGATAAGCCCGTGCTGCTGGACTTCTGGGCGCCCTGGTGCGGCCCCTGCCGCATGGTCGGCCCCGTGATCGAGGAGATCGCCGCTGAACGCCCCGACATCAAAGTCGGCAAGATCAATGTGGATGAACAGCCCGAACTGGCCGTCCAGTTCCGCGTCATGAACATCCCCGCCCTCTTCGTCGTGAAGAACGGCGAAGTGACCAACAAGGCCCTCGGCGCTCGTCCCAAGGCGCAGATTCTGGACCTGCTGTGAAAAAACGGTTCTCCTTCCGGAGTTCCGGCCGCAGGGGAATAAATTTTTTGGGGTGTCCGTCATAAAGTGATTGACACCCCGGGAAATTTATACTATAATCTTCCTTGCGCTTAAAAGCGCGGGTGTAGTTCAATGGCAGAACACCAGCCTTCCAAGCTGGACACGTGGGTTCGATTCCCATCACCCGCTTCTCCGCGCATGGCCCAAAAGAAGGCGCAGGAGAAGTAATACGGTGGGTTTAGCACAGTTGGTTAGCGCGTCAGATTGTGGTTCTGAAGGTCGTGGGTTCGAGTCCCACCACCCACCCTCTTGGGCTATAGCCAAGCGGAAAGGCACAGGACTTTGACTCCTGCACTCGCTGGTTCGAATCCAGCTAGCCCAGTAAAGTCCGGCCTGCCGCCGCAAGCAGCTAAAGGCCCGTATGAGATGGGCGATTAGCTCAGGTGGTAGAGCACTTGACTTTTAATCAAGTTGTCGCGGGTTCGAGTCCCGCATCGCTCATGAAACAAGCACGCGGATACGTGCTTTTTTCATACTCGGAAGGAAGGATCTCGCACAGGATCATGCTGACGGATGACGAAAAGTTCATGAAGAAAGCCCTTCACCAGGCCCGCCGCGCCGCCGCGATCGGGGAGATCCCCATCGGCTGCGTGATCGTCTGCGGCGGCAAAGTTATTGCCCGGGGCTTCAACGAACGCCTGCACAAGCATTCCACGCTCGCCCACGCGGAGATCACCGCCATCGACCGGGCCAGCCGGAAGCTGGGCGACTGGCGCCTGGAGGGCTGCACCATGTACGTCACTCTGGAGCCCTGCCAGATGTGCTCCGGCGCGCTGGTGCAGAGCCGCATCGACCGCGTGGTCATCGGCGCGATGAACCCCAAGGCCGGCTGCGCCGGCTCGCTCCTCAACATCCTGCAGATGCCGCAGTTCAACCACCAGGTGGAGATCACCCGCGGCGTGCTGGAAGCGGAATGCAGCGCGCTGCTCTCCGACTTCTTTGCCGGCCTGCGGCGGCGCCTGAAGGCCGAAAAGGACGGCACCGCAGAATAAAAGATGACCGCCTCCTTGGTAAGGATGCGGTCACCGCTCCGGATCCGCTTAAGAAAGAAAAAGAAACCCGAAGAAAAGAAAAAAAGTTCTTGACAAGCTTTCCTTCTTCGTGTATAGTGACGATTGCGCATTCGCGTGCTGCTGTAGCTCAGTCGGTAGAGCGCATCCTTGGTAAGGATGAGGTCACCGGTTCAAATCCGGTCAGCAGCTTTTTTAGTGAAAAGCCTTGGAATTCCTACGAATTCAAGGCTTTTCTCTTTTTGCTTTCAGCCTCCCTCTAAGGCCAATTTTCATATAATTCCGCGCAAAAATTCCGCGCACTACCCAAAAACGCCCTATTTACTCCCGGTATTTTAAATCAATTACAATACAAAAGACATCACCTTTTAAGCTTAAGGCCGAACAAGTTTTACTGTCCTCATAGAAGACAAAACATTATGGCGTTTGTTCTACTGCATTCACTTCTAATGTGATACTTTTTGCAACGCCATCCATATCATACACGAAAATATCAATGGGGATAGTTCCAGAATAATCAAATCTCACAAAATTACAATAAAATACCGTGTCCGAAATCACATTACCGCTTGCCAAAGTAGCAGATACTTCTAAACCAGTACTATCAAAATAGTCTCCAACATAAAATGTCGTTTTATTTGGCATATTAGTAATAGTCAGAGATACAATTGGATCGTTTTTTACTTCAAATTCGAAAGATAGCTCCCCACAGTAAGTCCCATTATTATCATAATAGAAAAGTATTGTTTCTGGATTCTGTATTGCGTAGTTTTTATCGGTGTAGCTCCTACGAAAGCCTATATTGCTCAAATCCTCTACGATACGTTCTGCACCGTTAGCATAATGCAGTTTAATTACTAAGCCAGTATAGTCTAATATCTCCCCAAAAAGATAGGAGGTTTTATAAGGTAGTTGCAAAATCTCCATGTAGTCAATACCACCTTCTATCACCTGTACTGTATAGCTGACGGTTTTATCCTTTACAGAAAGATGTATTGTTTTTTCACCAAGCATATTCAACACCATATTATCCTCGGGGCAGTCATAACCCGTGACCATCTCGGTTTCACTATGTGCATATTCAACCTCAAGATACATTCCCTCTTTATGGAATGTATCACCGTACCAATAAAGTGATGCTTGTCCATTACTGAATACCTTAACACTGGTTATTTCATCTTCAACGAACTCAAAATTAACAGGAACGTCTGCCTTTTGGTTAAAGCCTTGATATGTCACCCACATGTGAAACAATCCAGGAATGTCAAAACCAGAAGATGAATACTCTACATCGTCATTACTTAAACTAATTATTTCACCTGATGACATAACAGCCGAAACCTTAAACATTTCTTCATAAGGAGGGAATATTATATTATTATAATCACACATATTTACCGTTACATAAATAATCATTGGATCTGAAATCGGCTCAACACGTAATTCTTGTATCGTAGGCGCAACTGTAGTCTCCGGTTCTGTCGGGGCTGCCGTCGTGGGCGCAGCTGTAGTCTCCGGTTCTGTCGGGGCTGCCGTCGTGGGCACAGCTGTAGTCTCCGGTTCTGTCGGGGCTGCCGTCGTGGGCACAGCTGTAGTCTCCGGTTCTGTCGGGGCTGCCGTCGTAGGCGCAGCTGTAGTCTCCGGTTCTGTCGGGGCTGCCGTCGTAGGCGCAG
>JAFRRM010000002.1 GCA_017428105.1 Lachnospiraceae bacterium
GACGTCTGCCGTGACGACCGAGCCCGGCTGCGAGACCGCCGGCGAGCGCACCTATACGGCCACGTTTACGAATTCCGCGTTCGAGACCCAGACCCATACCGAAGAGATCCCCGAACTCGGCCACGACTGGGGCGCTCCCACTTATACCTGGGTGCAGACGGAGACCGGCTGGACCTGCACCGCGGTCCGCTCCTGCGCGAGAGATCCCGAACACGTCGAGACCGAATCCGGTACTGTGACGTCTGCCGTGACGACCGAGCCCGGCTGCGAGACGACCGGCCAGATGACCTATACGGCGACCTTCACCAACGAAGCCTTCGAGACCCAGACCTATACCGAAGTGATCCCCGAACTGGGCCACGCCTGGGCCGCCCCGTCCTTCACCTGGACCGAGACCGCCGACGGCTACACCGCCTCCGCGACCTTCGTCTGCAGCCGCGATGAGACCCACACCGTCACCCTTCCCGCGGAAGTCACCTGCGCGGAAGACGAGAACGGCAACCTGGTCTACACCGCCTCCGTCACCGGCCCGGACGAGCAGCCGTACACCGACACGCTGACCGTGGAACGCTTCACCGTCGAATTCGTTAACGACGACGGCACGGTCCTGCAGACCGGCAAGTACAAAGCCGGCGAACTGCCCGTCTACGCGGGCGAGACGCCTGTCAAGGAGGAAGTCCTGTTCCACCTCTACACCTTTACCGGCTGGGACAAGGAGATCGTCCCCGTCACCGAAGCGGCGACCTACACCGCCCGGTACGACGACCTGCTGTACGCGAAGATCACCGGCATGACGCTGGCCCTGGAAGGCAAGATCGGCATCAACTTCTGGCTGAAGGCGCCGGACGAAGCGGCTTACGCCGTGATCGACTTCAACGGCGACGAGATCCGCTTCGAACTGGATAAGGAGTCAAGCTACTGGCGGCCGTCCTCCGAGCAGTACCGCCTGCCGTACAGCAACGTCGCGATCAAGATGATGATGGATCCCGCCACGATCCGCGTCTACGACGCGAACGACGAGCTGATGGCGCTGGTCCACAACTCCAAGGGCCTGCTGGAAGATTCTTCCTGGTCCTTCCGCGTGGCCGACTGGGCTTACGCGATCCTGGAAGCGGACAACAGCTCCGAAGAGTCCATCCACATGGCGAAATCGCTCATCAACCTGGGCAACGCGGCGCAGAACTACTTCAATTATGAAGTGGACGATCCCGCGAACCCCGACGAGTACCTGAAGGCCGAGACCGAAGCCGTCGTCCCGAAGGCGGCGCTGGATCCCGTGATCCCGTCGAACGCCAAATCCGTGCTCGGCTACAAGTACGTGAAACTGAACCTGGAAGGCGACACCGAGATCCGCATCTTCTTCGACCGGCAGGTCACCGCGAAGAAGGGCAGCAAGACGCTCGAAGTCATCAAAAAGGGCAAGGAAGGCTGGTACGTCAGCGTGCCCGGCATCGCCGGCGTCGACCTGGACGTCATGAACAACATCAAGGTCACCTACAACGGCAAGACCCTGACCTTCAAATACGGCGTCCTCAGCTTCGCGAACCTCGTCCTGGCTTCCGAAACCACCGGCGACGCCTTCAAGTACCTGGCGAAAGCCCTCTACGTCTACAACGAGGCGGCCGAGATTTACTTCAACAAAGTAGACTGATCCCCGCCCCCGACCTCAAGGCCGGCCGGCTCACCCCGGCCGGCCTTTTTTCTGTCCCGGCGATCCCGCTGGTATCCTCCTGCCGTCCGCCGCATCCTGCCGCGTCCTCCGCCCGCCGCGTCCCGCGCTGTCTGTGTCCCGCCCCGCCGTGCGCAGCCCCTCTTTCCCTTGACAAACCGCCCCGTTTTGCTATCATAAAACCGTACCACCATCTTCACAGGAGGATACGATGAATAAATTAGCGGCATTTTACAGAGATTACGGAACGGCCGGGTTTCTGATCCCGGTCGGGCTGATTGTGCTCGTTTTCGGGATCTTCACGTTCAGCGCGGTCAACCGGATCAAGAACTTCCCCCGGACCGACGCGGCCGTGACGAGGACCGAACTGTACGAACAGGAGTACACGGACAAGGACGGCCGCCACGAAGCGACCTACACCGTGTTCGTGAAATACACGGTCGACGGCAAAGAGTACGAGTCGGAATACGGCGTGTTTTCCGGCTACAAAGCGGGGGACCGCGTCGAGATCGCGTATAACCCGAAAGACCCCAAAGACATCGCCCAGCCCAACGGGATCCTGCTTCCGATCGGCATGACCGCCGCGGGAGCCGCCGCCCTGATCGGCGGGGTCGTCAGCGTCATCAACACCCGGAAAAAACGCCAGGCATTAAAACAGCAGGAGGAGGAATGGACCCATGGCTGACACCTACTATTTTCACCCGGACGGCAACGGCCTCAAGCAGGGCTTTCTGATGGAGGACGGCAACGACACCCTGGTTTATGAAGCCAAGTGCCTGAAGATGTCCCTGTTCGGCCCCGCCCTGTTCGAATTCACCAACCACCGCACCGGCCGCTCCGAAGAGCACAAGATCGGCCACACGATCACTACGGAGCATTCCGGTCCCCTGACGGTCGAGATCCTGTCCACCAAGTCGCACTTCAAGTTCGACGGCCGGAAGATCTGGGATTACCTGCACGAACAGGGCGTCCGCATCGATTCCCATCTCTCCGGCGGCAGTCTCGGCATGACCTACCGGGTCTCCCTCCGCGGCACCGAGATCGCGACGATCGCCACCGCTTCCGGCAAGAACAGCAAATTCCCGCTCACCACCCGCTACGCGCAGCACGTCACCTGCGAAGAAAGCGATCTGGACCTGGTCTTCCTGACCGCCTTCGCCATCGCCCGCACCGAGCAGACGTTCTACAACTGAGCGCAGCAGGGGAAGGGCACAAAAAAAAGAGGAGAGGACCTTAAGATCCTCTCCTTTTTGATTGCCGCGGAACCGTATCGGCCGGCCGGACCGGCGCGGGCTGGTTCTCCGCGGGATGTTTTTTCGCGGGCCGGTTCTCCGTGAGACGGTTCTCCACGGGATGATTTGCCGGCCCGTCTCAGTCGATCTTCGACCCGCAGGAACGGCAGTACATGTCGCGGCCTTCCGCTTTCGCGCCGCACTTCGGGCAGAAACGGCCCTGCGGGATCACGGGCTTCGGCGCTTCGGGCTGCGGGGCGTCGGACTGTGCGGCTTCCGGCTGTGCGGCATCGGGCTGCGCGGCTTCCGGCCCGGGGACGGGCGCCGGCGCATCATGCCTGCCGATCACGGGCAGGGCGCTGTCGAAGATGCTTTCCGAAGAAACGCCCTTCAGGTGGTTGTTGATCTCCATGACGTTCTTCACCAGCAGGATCATCAGCATGAACAGTTCATACAGCAGCCGGTGGATGACCGGTCCCAGGATCATCAGCAGCAGGCCGGCCAGGAAGGTCTCGCCGAACAGCAGGAAGAAACCGACGAGGATCGACGCCAGCGTCAGGAAAACGTAGATGAATTTGGCGATCTTCTCGACCAGCAGGTACTTGACGTCGAAGAAATCCCGCACCGCCCGGAAGAACGGCGGCAGCTGACCTTCCTGTTTTTTCGGGAAGACCATCACGTACAGCAGGATGGTGCATACCAGCGCCAGCACGATGCCGACGACGAACTGCCAGTCGCCCAGGGACAGAAATGAGCGGGAGACCGTGGAACTGTAGTAGGAATAAGGATACATGGGAATCCCTCCGTGTATTAAATGATAAACCAATTGTACCCCCTGTCTTTGCCGTTGTCAATCGGAGACGGCGGTGCGAGGGAGCAGAGGAGGGAGAGGGGCTGGCGGAGGAGCAAAATCAAAAAGGACCCGGGAGGGTCCTTTCTGAGAAAGAAAGAATGATCGGGCGGCATAGCCGGTCACGGCTCGCGCCACAGCACCAGCGCGTCCGTCCCGGGATCACGCAGATCGCTGTTCGAGAACGTCACCAGCCGGGTCCCGGAAGGGGAGAGCGAGACGCTGCGGATCATGCCGCGGTCGTCCGGCGGCGTTAAGGAGACTTTCTCGACGGCGCCGTTCTGCAGGACGTAGAGCCCCTGCACGTCCTCTCCCGGACCGGCCTGTCCCAGATCGAAGAAATAGAAGACCGGTACGCCTCCGCCGAGAGAAAGGGAGTAGTTGTCGTCCTTTGCGAACAGGTTCCGGCCGGTGTCCAGATCCAGCAGCGCCCGGGTGACGCCGAAGTTTTCATACCAGAGATAACGCCCGTCCCGGACGGCAAACCCGCTCACGAGCAGGCTGAGCTCGGTCATTTCGTCCCCCGGCGTAAGGATGCCGGGATATTCTTCCGTGAAAATGAGCTCCTGCAGGGAACGCTCGGAAAGCTTCGCGTAAGAGCCGTCATATGTGTCCAGATACAGCGCGTCCGCCGCCCCGTTCCGGATCGCAAGCCGCAGCAGGTACAGATGCCCGCCGTCCGCATACAGGCTGCGCAGGGATTCGCACGCATCGCCTTCGGAAAGGAAAGACAGGACTTCCCGCAGAGCGCCGGAGGCGGGATCGAAAGCAAAGACCCGGTCATGCTTCGGGGCCTTCATTTCGTGGACCATGACCAGCACGGTCCCGTCGGCTGCCGTCATGGCCGCGTAGGGAGAAGCGTCTTCGGAGACGAGGAACTTATCCATCGTTTCGCGCACGGGGTCGAAGGCCAGAAGCCAGAGCGGATCCGGCTCGTAATCGAAGGGGTTGCCGGTCAGGGCCAGGGTGTACACGATCCCGTCCATCTCCGTACGGGTATAGACCGCTTCATAACCCTGATCTTCCAGCGTACCCAGAAGAACGTCCTTCCCGTCCGATGCGCGGAAGAATCGGTATTGTGCCGCGGCCGTGGTCTCATTTTCGCCCGGAGCGAAAATGCTGTAGAAGATCCCCTCGTCTGCCGCGCTGACGACTGCCCGGGCATCGATCCGGCCCAGCAGGTTTCCGCTTTGATCCAGGATGTCGTTCCGGATCGCAGGTTCGGTCTCCGGGGGGACCGCCGCAGTGTCGTCCGGCCGGGTTTGCGTGCTGGTCGCCGGAACTGCCGACGACGGGGCGGTCTTGTCGGCGCCGCAGCCGGCGGCGAGGCAGAGGAGAAGGGTAAGGGCAAGCAGGATGCTGAAGATCTTGCGCATGGGAAAGCCTCCTGGAAATGTGTTGCCGGGCTCCCGCAGGAACTCGTTCTATATCAAAATACCATAAAGTGAGGAAAATGTTGCAGGAAAAAGGAAAAATGTGTGCGTTTTCTTCTGCGGCAGGCAGCGCGTCGGTGATGTTGGCTCCGCCGGGGGCTCGGACTGCGGGCCGTCACTTACGCGCCGGCGGCGTTCGGGGTAAATCCTTTTTCCGCCATATAAATAGAAGCCTTTCGCACCATTTTTCGCGGAAAAGAAGGGATTTGAACCTGCCCGGATAACTAAAAAACGTTGAGAACAGGAGGTTTTTTGCACCTCGATTTAGCTTTGGACTTAAGTTTGGACTCAAAGAACCGGCGCAAATTCCAAACGAATATGCATAAGCCGATTTGAAGAAGGGAAAGCCCGTCTGAACTCAAACCGGCTTATTTTGACTCTTTTATTCGTTTTCTTAATACGATACTTATTCGAATCCGACTTCCCGATTTACTCTTCCGGGGAACCGTTGTATAATCATATATATAAAACCAAGGAGGAAGAATCTGTCATGTCCGCCTTTGCTGAAAAATCTCAGCTTCTCCGCGACTGTGCGGAGCGGCACTACAACTGCGCGCAGGCCGTTGTGATCCCGTTTGCGGAAAACGCGGGGATAAATGCCGAGACCGCCATAAAGTTCGCCGCCGGTTTCGGAGGCGGCATGCGTCGGGGCTCTGTCTGCGGCGCCGTCACAGGCGGCCTGATGGCCTTAGGACTCTATGAAATTGATGATCCGCCAACCATTGGAGAATATCACCGGCGCCTGAAGGATAACCACGACGACATTCTTGACTGCGGTGAGCTGCTTCGGGTCAATGCCGGATCCGGGCTTCCCAAAAAGCCCTATTGCGACGCCCTTGTCCGGGAATGTGCCGCGCTGGTTGAAGAGATCTTGAAAGAAAAACAAAAGTTATAGGACAAAAGCGCTGTATCAGGATACCAGTCGGGATTGGTTTTTCACTTTCTCTGCGCGGAGAAGGAGGGATTTGAACCCTTACGACTCGCAGGCGTCAAGCCTGCTCCCTGTATAAGTTCCGGCTGCCGCATTCCTTCGCCCGGAGGGCTCGGACTGCGGGCCGTCACTTACGCGCCGTCGGCGCTCGGGGGAAATCCCTTTTCCCGCGAAAAAAGGAGCCATACGGCTCCTTTTTTTCGCGGAGAAGGAGGGATTTGAAGGTTGATCCCCCTTCAAAAACATTGATGAGACAAGGAGGAATCGATGGTGCTCATTCCCCTGTGCACACTTTGTACACACCTCCGGCCGATGATATGGAAAGTTACTTCTTTCACTTACCAAGCGACGAGTTCCCCGACTGATACCTTTCCATCCCCGTCCACAGATTCCGAGAAGCCGCCTATAATATTCTTATACTCTTTCCGTTATGGGAGCAGATTTTTCTTTCTATACGCCTCAATAATCTTTTCGAGTTCCTCTACATCC
>JAFRRM010000005.1 GCA_017428105.1 Lachnospiraceae bacterium
CGGAATCTGCAGCTGATGACACCAGCTGAGTACCATGAACAGTACTATCTGGCAGCATAAGAATACCGCCAGCTGTATATACAACTGGCGGTACAGAACTTTTTGATTTTTCACTGTCCTCTTGACGGGTAGCACACCAGAGTTCCGGCGGCGGGTTTTTCCTTAACAGAAGGGCAGTATCACGCTGTCTCGGAAAAAGACCGGAAAAGGGACGGAGCATTCCGCCCTTTTTTGCTTCCGCTGCGTTCTGAACGGCAATGGATCCCTGCCAGCTTTTCTTGATGCCCGGACCCTGCCTGTTCATTGGCTGTCGGAAAGCCGGACCCGCCACCGAGGCCGCACCCGGGCGCGGAAAAATCGGAGAAAAAAGGCGCGGCGAACGGCCTCGCTATATCATTCGGCAGCGGAGTATGGTAAAAAATGATCACAGGCTGCGGAAATACACGCCTCCGGAGACCGTCATGACCGACGCCGATGAACGGACAGGGGATCTGCAGGCCGGAAAGCTTTGAGGGATGCGATCGTCACTGACATACCGGGCGTCCATAAAGGAAAGGAAAACGGAGCATGAAATACGGAGAATCGACATTTGACATTCTATATCTGCTGTTCGCGGTCATCAGCGGGCTTATCCTGCTGCGCAGAGCGGAGGACAAGACCGGAAGGCTGATGGGACTGGCCGCACTGATCCTGGGCTGCGGAGACGCGTTCCACCTGGTGCCGCGGGTGCTGAATTACTTTGCGGAGGGGGACTTTACGGCGGCGCTGGGCATCGGCAAGCTGGTCACCTCGGTGACCATGACCGTGTTCTATGTGCTGATGTATTATATCCGGCAGGGCTATTACCGCGAGAAGAAAGACCGCAGGACGGAGGCCGCCGTCTGGGGGTTGGCCGCCCTCCGGACCGCTCTCTGCCTCTTTCCGCAGAACGGATGGCTGAAGAATCAAAGTGATCTGACTTGGGGGATCATCCGGAACGTGCCTTTTGTTCTTCTCGGCGCGCTGATCATCGTCCTGTATTTCAGAAAGAGAAGTGCGGACCGGGGGTTCCGGCCGGTATGGCTGCTGATCCTGCTTTCGTTCCTGTTCTATATCCCGGTGGCGGTCGCGGCAGGTCTGCTGCCCGTCCTGGGCATGCTGATGCTTCCCAAAACGGTATGCTATATCCTGATCATCGTTTGTTTCCTGCGCGCGGTGAAAAACCGGGAGAGGACGGTTCGCCGTTAACGTCGGATCCGGAAGGAAAAACGCTGCAAACAGAGGAAGACGAAGACCCGTCTGAGGCGGGCGTTATGATCGGCTGCCGGCGCACCCGATCCGGCAGGATCCGCGGATCCGGGCGGTCTCCGTGTGAAAAAATGAGAAAAAATAGATGGATTTTTGCCGTAATTATGTTATGATAAAATAAATGTGCCGCACGGTGCAGATCCAATATTCCATTTCTGAGGAGAACCTGCAGATGAAACGATCCATCAAGAAACTTCTTTCCCTTCTGCTGGCTGCCGCTCTGCTGATCAGCCTCCTGCCGGCCTCGGCTTTCGCTCACGAAGCGGAACGGGAACCGGGCGGGGAGAATGAACGGCAGGTCATGCCGACCGGTTATATCCCTGGCGAGATCCACGGCGCAAGCGCCGTGTCCAACGCGTATAAAAAAGGGGACATGGAGGCGTATTATGCGCTGACCGGCCGGGCCGAGACGCGCGACACGCTCCCGTCTAAGTATGACAGCCGCGACTACAACCTGGTCACCTCCGTCAAAAACCAGAATCCTTACGGCTCCTGCTGGGCCCATGCGGCCGTGGCCAGCATCGAGAGCTACATGATCAAGTACGGGATCCCGGTCGGGACCGGCGCCGCCGCGACGACGAGCCTGAACCTTTCCGAGACCCAGCACTGCTTCTTCAACTACACCTACGCGTATGATGCGGAAGGCATGCTGACCGGCGACAAATCCAACGCGCTGCAGGATACCTGCCTGGACCAGGGCGGCAACGGCGAAATGTCCGCATATACCCTGATGCGCTGGACCGGCGCCGCGGATGAAACGGAGACGGCCCTGCAGTACAGCCGCGCCAGTTCGGTCGTGAGTTCCGGCCTGGACAGCAAGTATGCGTATCAGTACGACATAAGCCACGTACAGAATACGGTATGGATCCCCGGCAGCAGCACGGACGACGTCAAGCGCGCCATCATGGAATACGGCGCCGGCAACATCAGCTATTATGAGACCGGCTACGCCTATACCTACATCTGCAACACCAACACGAACAACTATGCCAACCACGCCATCACCCTGATCGGCTGGGATGATTCCATCGCCGTTTCCAATTTCAAGCCCTCCAGACCGTCCAAGCCCGGCGCCTGGATCTGCAAGAACAGCTGGGGCACGAGCCAGTTCGAAAACGGCTACTGCTACATTTCCTATGAGGATGTTTCGGTAAACGACGGTTATATCTATTTCTACGACGCCGAGCCCATCGACAATTATCAGCACAACTATCAGTACGACGGCTCCTGCAACGTCGTCTGCTACGGCAAGGGCTGGCCCAGCGGCCAGGACTACTATGTAGGTTTTGCCAACAATACCAAAGTCGCCAACGTCTTCACCGCAAAGGGGAACGAAGTCCTGCGGGCCGTTGCCTACTGCAACTGGGACGAGGCCATGAAGTACACCGTCGAGATCTACAAGAATCCCGTGAAGGGGGATCCTTCTTCCGGTACGCTCATGAGCACCCAGCGCGGCAGCTTCACGTTCGCCGGCTACTATACCATCCCGCTGGATACGCCGGTCGCGCTGGCTCCCGGGGACACCTTCTCGGTCGTCATCACCCAGAACGTGGCCGTGGCCGATGAGGACGGCATCTACGTCCATACGCCGTACGACGCCACCTTCAACAACTCCAGCGTCGTCAGCTGGTCCTCTTGGGTCCATGCCAATCACGGCGACACTTCCTACTATCAGGAACCCGGCGGGGCCTGGACGGACTGCCCGGACAACGGCGACTACCGCATCAAGGCCTACACCGATGACGTGCTGTTCAACGTGACTGCCGTCTCCAACAACGAGGAGTGGGGCACCGTATCCGTGGACGGCAACATCATCACCGCTTCACCCGCCGAAGGGTATTACGTGGAAAGCTGCGACGTGCTGGAAGGCAATGCGACCTGCTCCATCTACATCAATACCATCACGGTCTCCGCCGGCGAAGACTGCACCATCCGCGTCAACTTTGCTCCGAAGCCCACCTACACGGTCAATTACATGGTCTGCGGCGAAGCCGCGGGCAGTGCGAGCGCGCCGGTCAATGATTTCATCACCCTGCCCTCCGATGTTGCCGATCCCGAAGGCTGGACCTTCATCGGCTGGACGGACACCGTGATCGCGGACGAGACGGAAGAGAAGCCGGCTTATTTCGAACCCGGCGCCCAGTACCTTGTCACCGGCGACGCCATACTGTACGCCCTCTTTGACCGTGTGGAGAGCACAGGGGAGATCATCTACGTGGCTGCTGACGGTCTGGAAAACAAGGGAACGTATATCCTCGTAGCTGATAACGCCGTAAGCGGAAGCACCGGCTACGCAGTGGGCAACACGGCCATCACGAGCAACCATTACCTGAGCCCTGTTGCGGTGACTATTAACGATAACACCTGCTCCGCCACGGCGGCAAACCTGCCCAAGGTGCTGTGGACGGCGGCCGGTTCGGACAGCAAGGGCTACACGTTATATAACGAAGCCGTAAGCAAATACATGGGGCTTGACTTCAGCGAGTATCTGGCACCCACGGCTTCCGGCACGTCCTGGTACTATACGGCCGAAGGTTACCTGGACAACCGGATCGACAGCGAGGGCTATTACTATCTGTCCTATTCCGACAGCGGAACGGTACGCTATACGACCGGTAAGAGCGGCACCTACATCAACCTTTACAAAGCCGTAGAGGACACGGATACTTTCTATACCACGAACCCCGAAGCGCATGAGCACGAACTGACCCATGTAGATGCTGTGCCGGCGACCTGCGAGAACCCCGGCAACATCGAGTACTGGTACTGCGCCGGCTGCGGCAAGTACTTCTCAGACGCTGAGGGCAATAACCAGATCGCCCAGGCGGACACCGTGATCCCGGCCACCGGCCATGCCTGGTTCTTCGTTGAATTTTCCTGGACCGCGACCAATGACGGCTACAACGTCGTCGGCTGGTTCGAATGTGCCAACAACTCCGCCCACCAGACCAGCCAGCCTGCCACGGTGAGCGCGGAAGTGACGCCCGCCACCTGTACGGAACCGGACAAGACGGTCTATACCGCCACTATCGCCGCAAACGTAAGCCTGGACGGCAAGCTTCATACCGAGTCTGTGACCGTGACCGGCTCGCCCCTTGGCCATGACTGGGCCGAACCGACCTGGAAATGGACGGAGACCGAAGACGGCTTCACTGCCGAAGCGACCTTTGTCTGTTCGCGGGATGCGTCGCATACCGCCACCCTGCCCGCGAACGTAACTTGCGAAGAAGACGCCAACGGCAACCTGGTCTACACGGCCGTCGTGACCGGCCCGGATGAGGAAACCTACCGCGACGTCAAGACCGTGGAACTCTACCTGGTCGAGTTCAAGAACGATGACGGCACCGTGCTGCAGAGCCGGAAATACAGGCTCGGCGAGCTTCCCGTCTATGAAGGCGAGACCCCTGTCAAAGAAGCGCCGTATCATCAGTATACCTTCACCGGCTGGGATCCGGAGATCACGGAAGTCACCGGCCCTGCGACCTATACCGCGCAGTATGACGATCTGCTGTTCGTGCAGATCAGCGGCATGACGTTGGCCCTGGAAGGCAAGATCGGCATCAACTTCTTCTTCAAGGCGCCGGAAAACGCCGCCGCGGCCAAACTGGTCTTCCACGGCGAAACGGAAACGACCCTTGACTTCGACCTGATCCGCGACAGGGAACACGGCTATACCGCCGGTACGGAAACGTTCCGCCTGTCTTACAGCAACATCGCCATGAAGGAGATGACATGCCCGGTCACCCTGACCGTGTACGATGAGGCCGGCGGACAGATGAACCTGATGCGGAGCAGCGGTCCGGTGGAAGGCAACGCTCTTGATTTCTGCGTGGCCGACTGGGCGAACCTGATCATCAACAGCCCGGGCAGCAGCGAGAAGAGCGTCGGGCTGGCCCAGGCCATCCTGCATTTCGGCGGCACTGCCCAGAATTACTTCGGCTTCAACCTGGAGAATTTCGCCAATCCGAACGGCTATCTGAACGAGGCGGCGGCCGCGGTCGAGATCGACCCGGCGCTGACCCGCATCGTTCCGGACGACGCGAAGGCGACCGTCGGTTACGACAGCTTCTCCCTGAACCTGGAAGGCGACACCGAGATCCGGATCTACTTCACCAAGCAGGTCACGGCCAAAGATGAAAACGGAAACGCCTATCAGGTGATCAAGAGCGGTAAGAAGTGGTACGTAAGCATCCCCGGCATCGCAAGCGTGGATCTGGACAAGATGTTCACCGTCAATGCGTCGTACGGCGGCAAGACCCGCACCCTGCAGTTCTGCGCGCTGAGCTATGCGAATGCCGTGTACGGCAGCAGCAATGAGAACACGGCAGCGCTGGCGCGCGCCCTGTATCTCTACAATGAAGCGGCGGAGATCTATTTCAATTAAGCGGCCTGATCCGCTGTGAAAGACCGGAGAGCCGGCAGGGAAAACTGCCGGCTTTTTTCTGTGAATTGACAGTTCGAGAAAAAAAGATGGCTTTTTTCCGGAATTATGCTATGATATAAAAGATTTGCCGAACATCCCAAATCTATCATTTTATCCAAGGAGAACAATTGATGAAGAAGAGCTGCAAAAAACTCCTGGCCCTCCTTTTGACCGCCGTCATGATCCTCGGCCTGGTGCCGGCTTCGGCGTTCGCAAAGGAGAAAGGCGAACAGGACAGCAGAACGGCCGGGACGGAAAAGATGGCGTCCGGCTATATCCCCGCGGAGATCCACGGCGCGAGCGCCGTCTCCAACGCGTACAAGAACGGGGATATGGAGACGTACTACCGTCTGCTCGGCAAGATGCCGACCCGCGACACGCTGCCGGAAAAGTATGACAGCCGCGATTACGGGCTCGTCACGTCCATGAAGAACCAGAACCCGTACGGTTCCTGCTGGGCGCATGCGGCTGTCGCCAGCATCGAGAGCTACATGATCAAATACGGCATCCCCGTCGGGAACGGCTCCGCTGCCACGCTGGACCTGGACCTCTCCGAGACCCAGCATTGCTGGTTCAATTACACATACGCCTATGACGCGGAAGGTATGACGACCGGCGACAGATCCATTCCGGTGGATACCTGCCTGGATCAGGGCGGCAACGGCGAGATGTCTGCCTACACGCTGATGCGCTGGACCGGCGCTGCGGATGAGACCGTGCCGGCCCTTCAGTACGGCCGCGCCTCCACCGTCGATTCTTCCGGGCTGGACAGCCAGTATGCCTACGAATACGACGTCTGCCACGTGCAGAATTCCGAATGGATCCCCGGCACCAGCGTAGATGCCATCAAGCGCGCGATCATGAAATACGGCGCCGGCAACATCAGTTATTACGAGAGCGGCAGAGCTTATTCCTACATCTGCACGATCGACAATACCAGCCAGGACAGCGCCAGCCACAAGTGGGCCAACCACGCCATTACCGTGGTGGGCTGGGACGATACCATCGCCGCCAGCCGCTTCTCGCCCAACAGGCCTTCCCAGCCAGGGGCCTGGATCTGCAAGAACAGCTGGGGCGTAAACCAGTTCGACAACGGTTACTGCTATATTTCCTATGAAGACACCTCGGTGGGAGAAGGCTATATTTTCTTCTACGACGCCGAGCCCGTCGATAATTACGATCACAACTATCAGTACGACGGATCCTGCAACGCGGTCTGCTACGGCAAAGGATGGCCGAGCGGCAGCAGTTATTACGTCGGCTTCGCCAACGACACCAAGGTCGCCAACGTCTTCACTTCGAACCGGGCGGAAACGATCGAAGCCGTAGCGTTCTGCAACTGGGACGAGGCGATGACGTACACGGTGTCGATCTACCGGAACCCGTCTGCCGGCGACCCCGAATCCGGCACGCTGGAGACTTCTCAGGACGGTTATCTGACCTTCTCCGGCTACTACACCATTCCGCTGGAAGAACCGGTCCAGCTGACGCCCGGAGACACCTTCTCCGTCGTCATCACCCAGAACGTGGAGATCCCGGACGACAGAGGCTATTATGTCCACACGCCGTATGACGCCACCTTCAGCAATTCCAGCGTCGTTACCTGGTGCAGCTGGGTCCACACCAACCACGGCGATACGTCCTTTTACAAAGAGCCCGGCGGATCCTGGACCGGATGCGCCGATAACGGGGATTTCCGCATAAAAGCCTTTACGAACGACGTGGAATACGCCGTGACCGCCATCGCCAACAATGACGCGTGGGGCTCGCTGTCCGTTGACGGCACCGTCATTACGGCCAGCCCTGCGGAAGGGTATTATGTGTCCGATTATGAAGTGGTGGAAGGGACGGCCACGGCCGAGATCTACCGGAACGTGATCCGCGTGACGCCTTCGTCCGACTGCACCATCCGGATCATCTTTGCGTCGAAGCCGTCTTATACGGTAAATTTCGTGGCGATGGGAAGTTTGTATGGCAGCCAGACGGCTATGATCTATGACGAGATCACGCTCCCGGCCGGCCTGCCCGCTCCGGAAGGCTGGACCTTTACGGGCTGGACCGCCGCCGAACTGCCGGGAGAGACCGCTGATAAGCCGGCATTCTACGAACCCGGCGCCGCTTATGCCGTGACCGGAAACGCTACGCTGTACGCCCTGTACTCCCGTACGGAGGGAAGCGGCGCGGTGTCTTACCGTCTGGTCACCTCCATGCCGGCCGACTGGACCGGCCGCTACGTGATCACGCGGAAAAATGACAGCAGCCTGTACATGATGAAGGGCGTGACGGTCTCTTCCAACGGAACGGAGATCGAGAACTCCTCCAATGCCGGCTCCCTGTCGGCTTCCGGCGCCGTCCTGCAGGATGACGTGCTGTCGGGGGTCCCGGAGAATTACGTGTTCGAGATGGAGAACCGCGACAGTTACTATTCGGTCCGGAGCGTCTCCACCGGGACTTACCTCGGCGTCACTTCCAGTTCGTACCTGGGCGGATATAAAGATTACACCGCCGGCTACTGCGACTGGACGCCGGGCCCCGGCGACTATGTCACCAGCATGAGAGTCGCCGTTTCCGGCAATTATCCGTACGTCGGATTCTCTTCTAGCGGTAACTATTTCTGGACCACGCGATACCTGGAATACAGCCTGAATCCGATCCATTTCTGGAAGGAAGAAGTAGACATTACGACCTTCTACGACACGAATCCGGGAGGCGGCGCCCATATCCATTCGCTGTCCCATACGGCCGCGGCCGCGCCCGGCTGCGAAGAGCCCGGCCATATCGAATACTGGTACTGCGCCGGCTGCGGCAAGTATTTCTCGGATGCCGAAGGCGAACACGAGATCACCCTGGCGGACACCGTGATCCCGGCCACCGGCCACGCCTGGGGCGCGCCGGAATGGGCCTGGACAGAGACCGCAGACGGCTTTACCGCTGTGGCGACCTTTACCTGCGGCAATAATGCAGAACATGTCCGGCCCGTTACCGCAAACGTGACCTGCGAAGAAGACGCCTCCGGCAATCTGATCTACACGGCCGCCGTCACCGGCCCGGACAACAAGCCTTACAGCGACACGAATACGGTCATCCGTTATACGGTCGAATTCGTCGATGAAGACGGCACCGTCCTGCAGAGCCGCAAGTACAAAGCCGGAGAACTTCCCGTCTATGAGGGCGAAGATCCTGTCAAGGAAGACGTGGAGTTCCATATGTACAGCTTTAAAGGCTGGGACAAGGAGATCGTGGCCGTTACCGGCAACGAGACCTACACGGCCGTCTACGACGATGTTCTGTACGCGCAGATCACCGGCATGTCCCTGGCCCTCGAAGGCAAGCTCGGCATCATCTTCTGGATGAAAGCGCCGGAAGAGGCCGCCACCGCCGTAATCAGTTTCAACGGGAACGAAGTCACATATGAACTGGATCGGGATTCGAGCATTTTCAAGCCTGGTTCCGAACAGTTCCGCATGCCATACAGCAACGTGGCCCTCAAAGAAGTCATGGACGCCGCCACGATCCGCGTCTACGATGCGGACGGCGAACAGCTCGCTCTGGTGCATAACTCCAAGGGCCTGCTGAAAAACGGTGAATGGTCTTTCCGCGTAGCCGACTGGGCCTACACGATCCTGGAGACCAGCGACAGCATCAATTCCATTGGCATGGCCAAAGCCCTTCTGAACCTGGGCAACGCGGCGCAGAACTACTTCGATTACAATACGGAGAACCCTGCAAACCCCGACGCCTACCTGCGTGAGGAAACCAATGCGGTCGTTCCGGACGCGGCGCTGGATCCCGTGATCCCGTCGGGCGCCCAGGACAAGCTCGGCTACAAGTATGTCAGACTGAACCTGGAAGGCGACACCGAGATCCGTATCTGCTTCGACCGCGAAGTCACGGCGAAGAAGGGCTCGAAGAAGCTGGAAGTCATCCAGAAGGGCGACGAATGGTACGTCAGCGTGCCCGGCATCGCGGGTATCGACCTGGATGTCATGAATGCTATCAAGGTCACCTACGCGGGCAAGAGCCTGACCTTCAAGTACGGCGTCCTGAGTTTCGCGAACCGCGTCATGGCGACCAGCAGCGACGAAACGTTCCTGTACCTCGCCAAAGCATTGTACCTGTATAACGAAGCGGCTGAGATCTACTTCAACAAAGTGGACTGACTGCATAACCGCTTTATCCGATCTAAGGCCGGACGGGAGACTGCCCGGCCTTTCCACGTTGAAGAAGTCGCATTATCGCATTGACAACAGGCGGCCTGCGGCGCTATAACAATAGAAGGCCGGAAGTGATCCCGGCCGGCCAACAACTGAATAAGCAGCCGGTGCCTCTGCGCGCCCGCGGACGCGGCAGAGGGTAAAAGGGAAACAGGTGCGAAGCCTGTGCGATCCCGTCACTGTATGCGGGAGAACAGCGCCATGCGGAAACGCAGCCACTGAGCAATTGGGAAGGCGGCGCCGTTCGGAGACCGCGAGCCAGGAAACCTGCCGTCTGTAATGGTACGGGAAAGAAATTTCCAGATCACGAGGACTTGATTGTACCGCGGATTTCGGCCAGACCGATTCTTTTTGGCGTCCGATCTCCGAGCCTCAGGTCCTTTTACCGTCCGGTAAAAGGATTTTCTTTTTGGTACTGTTTCACTCATGCTGATGTAAATCTGACCATACATCGGGAAACGGATACGTTTCGCACATCAAGGAGGAGAAAGAAGCAATATGAAAAAGAATCTCGCACTGTTTCTGGCTCTTGTCATGACCCTGGTCCTTTTCGGCGGCTGCTCGAAGATCCCCGCGCAGACGACTGCGCCGGAAGAAACGACGCCCGCGGAAACGACCAAGGCAGAAGAACCTACTACGCCTGCGGAGACGACCAAGGCGGAAGAGCCTACGACGCCCGCGGAGACGACTAAAGCGGAAGAACCCACCACGCCGGAGGAAACGACTCCGGCGGAAACAGAGCATGTGGAGACTGATCAGGAAAAAGCGGACAAGGTCGCCGCACTGATCGACGCGATCTACGTGCAGCAGCGGACTGAGGACACGGACGACCAGTGCGCCGCGGCCAAGGAGGCCTGGGATGCGCTGACCGATGAGCAGAAGGCGCTCGTGGAAGGCGAAGAGGCCGATCCTGACTATTTTGGCCGCGATACCGGCGACGCTTCGAAAGACGATCCGCTTAACGATGATGACATCGGCGAGAAAGAACTGCTGGTCGTGAGCTTCGGCACGTCCTTCAACGACAGCCGCGCGGAGGATATCGGCGGCATCGAGAAGGCGCTCGCAGAATCCTTTGAAGACTGGTCCGTGCGCCGGGCCTTTACCGCACAGATCATCATCAACCATGTGCAGGCCCGCGATGACGAACACATAGACAACGTTGAGCAGGCGCTGGAGCGTGCGGTGAAGAATGGCGTCAAGCACCTGGTCATCCAGCCCACGCATCTAATGCACGGCGCGGAATATGACGAACTGGTGGAAACCGTGGAAGCCTGGAAAGATCAGTTTGCCAGCGTCCGGATCGCGGAACCGCTGCTGGGCGAAGTCGGCAATGACGCCACGGTCATCAATAAGGATAAGGAACGTGTTGCGGCTGCGATCACGGCAGAAGCCTTAGAGGATGCCGGGTATGAGTCCCTGAAAGATGCCGTCTCGGACGGCGTGGCGTTCGTCTTCATGGGCCACGGCACCTCCCACACCGCAAAGGTTTCCTACAGCCAGATGCAGACCCAGATGAACGACCTGGGATATGAAAACGTGTTTATCGGCACGGTGGAAGGCGAGCCGGAAGAGACCGCCTGCGAAGCCGTGATCGAAGCCGTGCATGCGGCAGGATACAGAAAAGTCGTGCTGCGGCCGCTGATGGTTGTGGCCGGCGACCACGCCAACAACGACATGGCGGATGAAGAGGACGAGGAGTCCTGGCTGAGCATGTTCAAGGCCTCCGGGTACTTCGAATCCATCGAATGCCAGATCGCCGGCCTGGGCCGCATCGCAGCGATCCAGCAGCTGTACATGGAGCATGCTGCGGTTCCGATGGTCTATGCGGAATTTGAAGAAATGACGCAGGAACAGAAAGTGGCGATGGTTGCCATGCTGATCGATCTGATCTATGTGCAGGAACGCGACTATATGACCGATATCACCTGCCTGATCGCCAAAACGGCCTGGGATGCCCTGACCGATGAGGAGAAGGAAATGGTGGAAGGCGACGAAGCCGATCCTGATTACTTCGGCCGCGACACCGGCGACGCCTCGCTGGATGATCCCCGGAACACGAACGGCATCGGAGAAAACGAACTGCTGGTCGTGAGCTTCGGTACGTCCTTCAACGACAGCCGCGCGGAGGATATCGGCGGCATCGAGAAAGCGCTGGAAGCCGCTTATCCCGGGTGGTCCGTGCGCCGTGCCTTTACCGCACAGATTATCATCAACCATGTACAGGCCCGCGACGGCGAATTCATCGACAACGTGAAGCAGGCACTGGCGCGTGCGACCGCGAACCACGTGAAGAACCTGGTGATCCAGCCCACGCATCTGATGCACGGCGCTGAATACGACGAACTGATCGACACCGTGGAAGACTGGGCGGATAATTTTGAGCATATCGAGATTGCGGAGCCGCTGCTGGGCGAAGTCGGTGCGGATG
The DNA here is from genome assembly GCA_017428105.1 of Lachnospiraceae bacterium. Classification (GTDB taxonomy): domain Bacteria; phylum Bacillota; class Clostridia; order Lachnospirales; family Lachnospiraceae; genus UBA6987. Next base: position 12,353 of record JAFRRM010000005.1, read on the forward strand.
CGTCTGTGATCAATGAGGACAAAGAGCGCGTCGCGGTCGCCATCACGGCGGCAGCGGTGGAAGAGGCCGGTTATTCGAGCCTGCACGCCGCGGAGAAGGACGGCGTGGCGTTCGTGTTCATGGGCCATGGCACTTCCCACACGGCGAAGATCTCCTACAGCCAGATGCAGACCCAGATGAATGAACTGGGCTACACGAACGTCTTTATCGGCACGGTGGAAGGCGAGCCGGAAGAGACCGCCTGCGAAGAAGTGATCGAAGCGGTCAAGGCCGCCGGCTTCACGAAAGTGGTGCTGCGGCCCCTGATGGTCGTGGCGGGCGATCACGCCAACAACGACATGGCCGATGCGGAGGATGAGGAGTCCTGGCTGAGCATGTTCACGGCCTCCGGGTACTTTGAATCCATTGATTGCCAGATCTCCGGTCTGGGCCGTATCGAAGATGTTCAGGCCCTCTATGTGGAGCATGCCGGCGCCGCGATCGCGAAGATCCCTGCCGGCGAAGCGGAACTGGAAGACGGCGTCTACACGGCTGAATTCCATACTGACAGCAGCATGTTCCACGTCAACGAGGCGTACGAAGGTTTGGGTGAACTGAGAGTGGAAAACGGTCAGATGGTCATCCACGTCACCCTGGTCTCCAAGAAAATCGTCCATCTGTTTTACGGACTGGCGGAAGACGCCAAGAAGGAAGGCGCGGAGCTCCTGGAGCCCACCGTGGACATTGTGACTTACAGCGACGGCACTACGGAGGAAGTATTCGGCTTCGACATTCCGGTCCCGGCGCTGGATGAGGAATACGACGTGGCGCTTATCGGCACGGCCGGCAAATGGTACGATCATAAAGTGATCATTACAAATCCGGAACCCGTGGAATAAACATATCGCTGAGAACCTATTGCAAAAAGGAACGGTCATTATGAAACACCTGGTCCGTCCGGCTGCCGCTATCCTGATGATCCTGCTGCTGATCACGGCAGCAGGCTGCGGCGGCCGGAAAAATGACAGCCCGACTGATCCCGCCAGCCCGGCCGACGGGGTCTATCAGGCTGCCGTGACGCTGACCGGCGGCACCGGACGGGCTTCGGTGGAATCTCCCGCGCAGATCATGGTCTCGGGCGGGAACATGACGGCGCGGATCGTCTGGAGCAGCGCAAATTATGACTATATGATCGTGGATGGCGTGCGGTACGAGCCGGAGATCCTTGACGGGCACTCGGTCTTTGAAATCCCGGTCGAACTGGACAAAGACCTCCCCGTCATCGGCGACACGACGGCCATGAGCACGCCGCATGAGATCGAATATGTCCTGCATTTTGACTCCGCTACGCTGACGGAAGTGACCGGCCCGGACTGGAGCAGTCTGGCTCCGGGGACGGAGGTGCCGGTGAGTTATGCCACGCAATTCCGGATCACGAAATATGCGGACGGCTACCGCCTCATCGACATTGATGCGAGCGGCCGTTTTCTCGTTGTGCCGCAAGGGAAAATCGCGCCGAAAGGACTGCCTGAGGACGTTACTGTCCTGAGTCAGCCCCTCGACCGAATCTATCTGACTGCCACCTCATCCATGGACTTTTTCCGCGCGCTGGACGGGATCAGCGCGATCCGCCTGTCCGGCACGAATGCGTCGGGCTGGTATATTCCCGAAGCGAAAGCGGCCATGGAAGACGGCCGCATCCTTTTCGCCGGCAAGTACAGCGCGCCGGACTTTGAACTGATCTTTTCCGAACACTGCGACCTTGCAGTCGAGTCTACCATGATCTACCATTCCCCGGAGATCAAGGAACAGCTGGAAAAGATCGGCGTCCCGGTGCTGGTCGAACGCTCCAGCTACGAGGAGCATCCGCTGGGCCGTATGGAATGGATCAAAGTGTACGGCATCCTCCTGGGGAAAGAAGAGGAGGCGGCGCGGATCTTTGATCAGGAAGCCGCCGCCGTGGAAGAGCTTCCGGCGCAGAGCGGGAGCGGGAAGACTGTCGCGTTTTTCTACATCAATTCTTCCGGGACGGTCAATGTCCGGAAAAGCGAGGATTACGTGCCCCGCATGATCGAAATGGGCGGCGGGCAGTACGTTTTTTCCGATCTGGACAGCGGCAGTGCGCTTTCCACGGTCAACATGACGATGGAAGCTTTCTACACCGGCGCGAAAAACGCCGACGTTCTGATCTATAACAGCACGATCGACGGGGAACTGAAGACCGTGGACGAACTGCTGGCCAAAAGCAAACTGCTGGCGGATTTCAAGGCCGTACAGTCCGGCGACGTCTGGTGCACCGGCAAAAACTTGTTCCAGGAGCCCATGGGGCTCGGACAGCTGATCGGCGAGATCTACCGCGTCCTTTCAGGCGACGTTCCCGCGGACGGACAGCTGACTTACCTGCACAGACTGCAGAACGGAAATTGAGGGGCAGCCTATGGAGAAAAAAACGCACCGCCGGCTCCGGACCGGGTTCTGCTGCCTGATCCTGGCGCTTGCCGCGCTGACCGTATGGAACATCAACGCGGGCAGCGTCTCTCTTTCGGTGCGCGAGATCCTGCCTATCCTGTTCGGCGGCGGCGGGGAAAACGCAGCGATCGTTTGGGACATGCGGCTGCCGCGCATCGCGGCCGCCATCTTGTTGGGCGGCGCGCTGGCGCTGTCCGGTTTCCTGCTGCAAACGTTTTTTGCCAACCCCATCGCCGGACCCTTCATCCTGGGCATTTCTTCCGGCGCCAAACTCATCCTTTCCCTGACCCTGATCGGTTTTCTGAGCGCGGGCATTGCCGTGGGTTCGTTCGTCCTGGTCCTGGCGGCTTTTCTGGGCGCCATGATGTCGATGGGATTCGTCCTGATCATTTCATTGAAGGCGAAAAGAATGTCGTACCTGATCATCGGCGGCGTGATGATCGGGTATATTTGTTCTGCCGTAACGGACTTCGTGATCACGTTTGCGGACGACGCGAATATCGTCAATCTGCACCACTGGTCGCTGGGCAGTTTTTCAGGCATGTCCTGGGAAAACATCGGCGTGATGACCGCGGTGGTGATCCCCGTGCTGGTCGGCACGTTCCTGCTGAGCAAGCCGATCAGCGCGTATCAGCTGGGCGAAGTTTATGCGCAAAACATGGGCGTTAACATTAAACGCTTCCGGATCGCGCTGATCCTGCTGTCCAGCATACTGGCCGCCTGCGTCACGGCGTTTGCCGGGCCGATCTCTTTTGTGGGCGTGGCGGTCCCGCATCTGATCCGAAGCCTTTTCCGTACGGAAAAACCGCTGGTCATGATCCCCGCGTGCTTTCTGGGCGGCGCGGTTTTCTGCCTGTTCTGCGACCTGATCGCGCGGACGGCTTTTTCGCCGACGGAGCTGAGCATCAGTTCGGTCACCGCCATGTTCGGCGCGCCGGTCGTGCTCCTGGTCATGCTGCGGCGCCAGAAACAGCAGATGTAGCGGAAGGCGGTGTGATACATCATGGAATACTTTATTTCTGCAGAGCATCTGACGGTCGGCTATGACGGCGTCCCGCTGATCGAAAACATTGAGATCGGCGTGCGCCGGGGGGAGATCCTGATGCTGATCGGGCCGAACGGGTCCGGAAAATCCACGATCCTGAAGAGCCTGATCCGCCAGCTGAAACCGCTGGCGGGCACGGTCGTACTGGACGGAAAACCGATGAGGGATTTTTCCGGCCGCGAACTTTCCCGGAAACTCGGGATCGTCATGACCGAACGCATCCGCGGCGAACTGATGACCTGCCGCGACGTGGCCGCGACCGGCCGCTATCCCTATACCGGCCGCCTGGGGATTTTGTCCGCGGAAGACCGGGAAAAGGTGGACGAGGCGATCCGGTTGGTACATGCGGAAGAGTACGCGGACCGTCCGTTCCGGCAGATCAGTGACGGGCAGCGGCAACTGGTGCTGCTGGCGCGCGTGATCTGTCAGGAGCCGGAGATCGTGGTGCTGGATGAGCCGACATCATTCCTGGACATCCGTCATAAGCTGGAGATCATCGACGTCCTCAAAATGATGGCGCGCACCCGCCGCATGGCGGTCGTGATGTCGCTCCATGAGCTGGACCTGGCGCAGAAATGCTCCGACCGCATCGTCTGTGTCGGCGATCACTGCGTGGACCGCTGCGGCACACCGGAGGAGATCTTCCGGGACGACTATATCCGGAAACTCTACGGGATAGAAAAAGGCAGTTACAACGCGCTGTCCGGCAGTCTGGAGATGGCGCCGTCCAAAGGGGAGCCGGGCGTCTTCGTGATCGGCGGCGGCGGGGCGGGCGTCCCGGTGTACCGGGCGCTGCAGCGGAACGGGATCGCTTTTGCGGCGGGCATTCTGCAGGAAAATGATATCGATCATCCGGTCGCGTGCGTACTGGCGGCGGAGTTGGTTTCCGTGCCTGCGTACCGGGCGCCGGATGAAGCGGCGGTGCGGCGTGCGAAGGAACTGATGGAGGCCTGCGGCCGCGTGATCTGCTGTGTAGAAGAGTTCGCGGAAGGCAATCAGGCGAACCGCAAATTGCTGGAATATTCCCGGGAGCAGTCGCTGCTGACAGATCTTGACAGCGTCATCCGCGCCGCGAAAGGAGAGCCGGAATGAGACTCGTCTGGCTTCTGACGCTGGCGGCGATCTTCCTGGGATTCCTGGTCGACTGCCTTCTGGGCGACCCGGTCTGGTTCCTGCCCCATCCGGTCGTCCTGATCGGCAAACTGATTGCGGCCTCTGAGAAGACGCTGCGGCGCCTTCTCCCGAAAACTGCCCGCGGAGAACGGGCTGCCGGAACCGTAATGGCTGTCTGCATCCCGCTCGTAAGCGCGGGGATAGCTTTTCTTCTTCTTTGGCTGTGTTTTGTCCTGCATCCGCTGGCGTATCTTGCCGTCTGCACGTTCATGTGCTGGCAGATCTTCGCGGCCCGCTGCCTGCAGAAGGAAGCGGCCAAGGTGGTCAAATGTCTGGAACGGGACGGGTTGCCCGCGGCACGAACACAGGTGGGAATGCTGGTGGGCCGCGACACCGAAAATCTGAGCGAGCCGGAAGTGCTGCGCGCGGCCGTCGAGACCGTGGCGGAAAACACTTCCGACGGTGTCATTGCACCGTTGTTTTATATGATGTTAGGCGGTCCGGTCGGCGGTTTTTTCTACAAGGCCGTCAATACGATGGACTCGATGGTGGGATATAAGAACGACCGATACCTGCATTTCGGCCGTGCGGCGGCGAAGTTTGACGATGTCGTCAATTATATCCCGGCGAGGCTTTCTGCGCTTGGCATGATCGCCTCTGCGAAGATTCTGGGCATGGACGCCCGGAACGCGGCCCGCATCTGGAAACGGGACCGGCGGAAACACGCGAGTCCGAACTCTGCGCAGACGGAATCGGTCTGCGCCGGCGCGCTGCATATCCGGCTGGGCGGTCCGGCCAGTTATTTCGGCGTGATGCGGGAAAAACCGTCGCTCGGCGATCCGGACCGGCCCATTGAACGCGAAGACGTAGCAAGAAGCTGCCGCCTGATGTACGGCACCACGGTGCTGTGGCTTCTGGTATTCGGCGCACTTAGCGTCGGCTTGTTTTTACTGGGAGGAACGGATCTATGATCATCCATACGCCTTACGGGCACGGCGGCGATATTTATCGGAACCGCGTCTTGCTGGATTTCTCGGTCAATGTGAATCCGCTCGGGACGCCGGAAGCGGTTAAGGACGCTGTTCGGGAAGCTGCGGATCATCTGGCTGCTTATCCGGATCCTTATTGTGCAGAACTGCGGGAAAAGACCGCAGGATCGCTGAATACGGAAAGTGATTGGATCCTTTGCGGAAACGGCGCAGCAGAACTGATTTACCAGATGATATCCGCACTGCAGCCTTCGCACGCCCTGCTTCCCCTCCCTTCCTTTTCGGATTACGAGGCGGCGCTGGCGACGTCAGACTGCCGCATCACATACTATCCGCTGCTGCGGGAAGAAGGCTTTCTGCTGACAGACAGGATCCTTCATGAAATCACTGAAAAGACCTGCCTTCTGATGCTGTGCAGTCCCAACAATCCGACCGGCCGCCTGATCGACCGGAGCCTTTTGCTGCGCATCCTGGATCGCTGCCGCGAGACCGGGACGTGGCTGTTTCTCGACGAATGCTTCGGCGAACTGACGGACGACGGAACGCCGTCCCTGGCAGGCGAACTCCGGCCGGACGACCGCGTTTTCCTGCTCCGCGCTTTCACCAAAACCTATGCGATGGCCGGCCTCCGGCTCGGCTATGCGGTGTGCCCGAACCGCGAACTGACGGACCGGATCTGCCTCGGTTCCCAGCCCTGGAACGTATCCTCGCCCGCGCAAGCTGCCGGCCTGGCGGCGTTGGACTGCGATGAGTGGGCGGAAAAAGCCAGGGAATTGATCCGGGAAGAAAAGGCCCGCCTGATCCCAGAATTAGAACGGCTTGGCCTTACCGTTTTTCCCAGCGATACCAATTTCCTGCTTTTTTCCGGCTCCCCGGATCTGTATGACCGGCTTCTGGACCGCGGCATCCTGATCCGGAACTGTGAAAACTACCGCAGCCTGCGGGCCGGAGATTTCCGCATCGCGGTGCGGACCCGGGAACAGAACGAGACGCTCCTGCAGGCGCTCCGGGAGGTCCTCCATGCATGAGACGGGCATAGAATCCTATTATACCGTGGTAGACGGTAAAAAACTGCGTTTCGGCTACACCACCGGGACCTGCGCGGCCGCGGCGGCCAAAGCAGCGGTGCTGTTTCTCCTGCAGGGACGCGCGCCGGAAACCGTGCGCATCCTGACGCCGAAAGGAATTCCGCTGAATCTGGAGGTGCTGGAACCGAAGCTGACTGACGGCGCCGCCTCGTGCGCAATCCGAAAAGACAGCGGGGATGACCCGGACGTGACGAACGGGATACTGGTATATGCGGAGGCACGTGCCTGCGCGGAGCCGGGCATCGAGATCGACGGCGGGATCGGGATCGGCCGTGTGACGAAGCCCGGGCTCAAGCAGCCCGTCGGCGAGGCAGCCATCAATCCGGTCCCGCGGGAAATGATCCGCCGCGCGGCCGAAGAAGCGCTCGCCGAATGCGAGCAGCTGACAGGCCTGCGCATCGTGATCTCCGTGCCGGAGGGCGTGGAGATCGCTAAAATGACGTTCAATCCGCGGCTGGGCATCGAAGGCGGCATCTCCATCCTCGGGACCAGCGGCATCGTGGAACCGATGAGCGAGGAGGCGATGGCTGAGAGCATCCGCCTGGAGATTCGTCAGAAGAAAGCGCTCGGCGCAGAGCGGCTGATCATCTGCCCCGGCAATTACGGCGCAGACTATGCAAAAGAGGTCTGCGGCGCGGAAGAAGGAGAAGTGGTCAAGTGCTCCAACTTCATCGGGCGCACGCTGGACGCTGCGGTTACGGAAGGATTTCCGGAAGTTCTTCTGGTCGGCCAGATCGGCAAACTCGTTAAACTCTCCGGCGGGATCATGAACACACATTCCCGGGAAGGCGACGGCCGCGCGGAACTGATGGCGGCCTGGGCGCTGAAAGCCGGCGGCAGCGCGGACCTGGCACGCGCCGTCCTGGACTGCGCGGTCACAGAGGAAATGCTGCGCCTCATCCGCGAAGCCGGACTGCTGGAACAGGCGATGGCGTATATGGGCGAACGCATTGAGTTTTATCTGCATCACCGGGTGAGAGACCGGATCCGCGCGGGCGTCATCGTGTTCCATGAGACGTTCGGAACGCTGTACATGTCGGAAACGGCCGCCGGATGGATCGCAGAAATGCATGAAAAGCGCAAGCCGGAAGGAGAAAGCAAATGATCCATTTTGTGGGAGCGGGCTGCGGCGCCGCCGATCTGATCACGGTCCGCGGCAGGCGGCTGATCGAGGAAGCGGACGTCATCATTTACGCGGGATCCCTGGTGAATCCTGAACTGCTGTCGTGGAAAAAAGAGGACTGCGCGGTCTTCAACAGCGCGGAAATGACGCTGGAAGAGATCATTGCCGTGATGAAGCAGGCGGAACTGGATAGGAAGACAACGGTGCGCCTGCACACGGGCGATCCGAGCATTTACGGCGCGGTCCGGGAGCAGATGGACCTGCTGGACGAGGCCGGTATCGAATACGACTGCTGCCCCGGCGTCAGTTCTCTCTGCGGGGCGGCTGCGGCGCTCAAAATGGAATATACATTGCCGGACGTCGCACAGAGCGTCGTGATCACGCGGGCGGCCGGCCGCACGCCGGTGCCGGAGCGGGAAAGCATCCGCTCTTTTGCGGAACACCGGACGACTATGGTTCTGTTCCTTTCCGCCGGCCTGCTGGAAAAAGCCGCGGCGGAACTGATGTCGGGCGGCTATGACGCGGACACGCCCGCGGCCATCGTGTATAAAGCGAGCTGGCCGGATGAGAAGACGGTGATCTGCACGGTGGCAACCATGGCAGAATGCGCGCGGGAACATCAGATCAGGAAAACCGCGCTCATCATCGTGGGCGATGCGGTGGCGCAGAGCGGCTACCGGCGTTCCGATCTGTACCGGCCGGGTTTTGCCACGGAATTCCGTCCGGCGAAGGAGTAAGAGTATGCGTGTACGGCTGATATCCTACACTAAAAAAGGCCGGGATACCGCGGAACGGATCGCCGGAATCCTGCGCACGACGGGCTACGACTGCCGTTGCTTTGCCCTCCCGAAATTCTGCGGGGCCGGCGATGAGCCGCTCACGGTGAGTGCAGCGGAATGGGCTGCGGAAGGCTTTCGTGAGGCGGAGGCGCTGGTTTTCTGCTGCGCTTCCGGGATCGCCGTCCGCGCCATCGCGCCTTCTATGAAGGACAAGACGACGGACCCTGCAGTCATCGTGACCGACGACCGGGGCCGCTTCGTGATCCCGCTTCTTTCCGGCCATCTGGGCGGCGCGAACGAACTGGCTCTGATGATCGCTCGGGAACTGCCCGGAACCCCGGTGCTCACGACTGCCACGGACGGCAGCGGCGTTTTTGCGGTGGATGTTTTTTCGAAGAAAAACCATCTTAAAATCAATGATATGAGTCTGGCCAAAGCGGTCTCGGCCGCACTGCTCGCGGGACAGCCCGTTGGTTTCCGTTCGGAGATCCCGTGGGAAGGAAAACTGCCGGACGGTCTCACGGAAGGCGAGGCGGACCTGGGGATATGGATCCCGGAAAACGGGCAGATGCCGCCTTTTCCGCGGACTCTGAAACTGACGCTGCAACGGTACGCCGCGGGCATCGGCTGCCGGAAAGGGAAGACCTGCGAGGAACTTTCCGTGTTTCTGTCGGAACAGTTATCAAATTGTGCCGCAGCCCCGGACGAACTCCGCTGCATCGCCAGTATAGACATCAAAAAGGATGAACCCGGTCTGACGGAACTCTGCCGGACGCTCCGCATCCCTTTTCAGACCTATACGGCGGAGGAACTGCGGGCCGTGCCCGGGGAATTCACCGCCTCGGCGTTCGTAGAGGCACAGACGGGCGTGGATTCGGTGTGCGAGCGGGCAGCGGTGCTGGCAGCGGGCTGCGGCCGGCTGGTGCGAAAAAAGACGGCGGCGGACGGCATGACCTTTGCACTGGCGGAATTTGAGGAGGGGATCACGTTTTGAATAAGCTTTTCATTGTGGGCATCGGCCCCGGAAACTATGAAAACATGACCGGCCGCGCGCTGGCGTTGCTGGAGCAAAGCGACGTGATCGTCGGCTATACGCTGTATGCGGACCTGATCCGGGATCGCTTCCCTGAGAAGGAGTTTTTCACGACGGGCATGCGGCAGGAGGTCGAACGGGTGGAAGCCGCACTGACGATGGCGGCGGAAGGCCGCACGGTCGCGCTCGTCTGCAGCGGGGACGGCGGCGTGTATGGGATGAGCGGGCTGGCGGAGGAGCTGGCCGTGAAATATCCGGGCGTGGAAGTGGAAACGGTCCCCGGCGTGTCCGCGATGCTGAGCGGCGCCGCGCTGCTCGGCGCGCCTCTGATGCATGATTTTGCGGTCATCAGTCTGAGCGACCTCCTGACCCCCTGGGAGACAATCGAAAAACGCCTGCGGCTCGCCGCTCAGGCGGATTTCGTCATCTGCCTATACAATCCGTCCAGCCGGAAACGGAAGGATTATCTGCAGCGCGCCTGTGATATCGTCCTGGAATCCGCCTCTCCCGATACAGTCTGCGGCCTGGCCCGGAACATCGGACGGGAAGGCGAAAGCAGCGCGGTCATGACGCTTGCGCAGCTGCGGGAGACGGAAACGGATATGTTCACCACCGTTTTTATCGGAAACTCCATGACCCGGAGGATCGGAGACAAAATGGTGACCCCGAGAGGATATGCCTATGAATGACGTGATCCTGTTTGCCGGTACGACCGAAGGCCGGAAGATCGCGGAAGCCTGCCGCGGCAAAGCCCTGACGCTCCACGTGAGCGTGGCCACCGAATACGGCGAGGCCCTGATCGAGCCGGCGGAAAACATCCGCGTGCTGCCCGGACGGAAGGACGCGGCGCAGATCGCCGCCCTGATCCGGGAGACCGGCGCGTCCCCGGTGATCGATGCGACGCATCCCTACGCGGCGTCCGTGACGAAGACGCTGCAGGACGTGTGCGCGGAACTGCAGACGGAGTATGTCCGTGTGCTAAGGCGCGAAGAGCATGAACTGACGGAAAACTGCATTTTTGCGGCAGATACCGCGGAAGCAGTGAGTTTTCTGAATTCGGTGCAGGGTAACGTGCTTCTGACAGTCGGCAGCAAGGAACTGCCGCACTATGCGGAGGTCCGGAACGCTGCGGAACGACTGTACGTCCGTATTCTCCCGCTTATGGACGGGATGAAGCAGGCGGAAGCGCTAGGCTTTTCCGGCAAGCATCTGATCTGCATGCAGGGACCGTTCAGCGAAGAACTGAATGCGGCGATGCTCCGCGCGGTCGGCGCGCGGTACCTGGTCACCAAGGACAGCGGGACAGCCGGCGGCTTTCCCGAAAAGATCCGTGCCGCGAAAGCCTGCGGCGTGACGCCGGTCGTGATCCGCCGGCCGCTGCAGGAGGAGGGGATCGGGGTGGAAGAGTGCCTCGCCCTGCTCGGAAAACGGTTCGGTTTTACTGCTGATCAGGAAAAACAAGTCACTATTCTGGGTACCGGGACGGGAGATCCGGGGTCACTGACTCTGGCTGCGGAGCAAACGTGTGCTGAGGCAGATCTGATCATCGGCGCAGAGAGACTTCTGGAAACGCTGACCCGCTTTGGAAAAGAGACGGCGGCCGCGGTACTGCCGCAAGACATAAAAAACATCATTGACGCGAGCGGTGCGCGCAAGATAGTGGTAGCCATGTCAGGCGATACCGGGTTTTTCAGCGGGACAAAGAAACTGCTTCCGTTGCTTGCGGAGTATCACCCTGCGGTGCTGCCCGGGATCTCATCCGTCGCGGGCTTCTGCAGTCGGATCGGCGCTTCCTGGGACGATGCGGTACTGGCCAGCGTGCACGGCCGTGCCTGCAATTATGTGGCGAAAGCACGACGGAACCCGAAACTGATCCTGCTGGCAGGCGGAGAGGGCAAAGTCGAAGAGATCCTGCGGACCCTGACCGAATACGGTCTGGGACAGGTCCGGGTCACGGTCGGTGAAAACATATCCTATGAAAACGAGCAGATCAGCAGAGGGACCGCGGTAGAGCTTTGTGAGAGGTCCTTCGATTCCCTCGCGCTGCTTCTGATAGAAAACCCAGAAGCGGCCACGATGCCTGTGACGCAGGGACGGCCGGATGAGGATTTCCTGCGCACGCAGGTGCCGATGACCAAGCAGGAAGTCCGCGCCGTCACGCTCGCAAAACTGCGGCTGCCACGGACAGGCATGCTGTGGGACATCGGCGCGGGCACCGGCTCGGTATCGCTGGAAATGGCGGAATGCTGCGAGGACGGCACGGTGTACGCCGTAGAACAGAAAGAAGACGCCTGTGCACTGATCCGCGATAACATGCGGCACCTCGGCATCGCGAACGTGGAGGTGATCTGCGGCAAAGCGCCGGAATGCCTGGCGGATCTGCCGGCGCCGACGCACGTGTTCATCGGCGGCAGCAGCGGGGATCTGCGGGAGGTCACGGAAGCCGTGCTGCGGAAAAACCCGGCGGCGCGCATCGTGCTGAATACGGTTACCGCGGAGACATTTGCGGAAGCGGTAACGCTGGTGAAATCCTTACCGGTGAAAGATGTGGATATCGTCCAGATCAGCGCGGCGCGGAGCCGCGAACTGGGCGGATATCATCTGATGACGGCGCAGAATCCGGTGTATGTGATCTCATTTATCGGAGGCGGCGATGGCTGACGCGAGAGTACTGTTTGCCGCGCCGGCCAGCGGAAGCGGAAAGACGACCATCACCTGCGGCGTGCTGCAGGCGCTGGCCGATCGGAACATCAAGACCGCGGCGTTCAAAAGCGGGCCCGATTTCATCGACCCGATGTTTCATGAGCGGGTGATCGGTGTTCCCTCCGGCAATCTGGACCTGTTTTTCTCCGACCCTGATACGCTGCGCCGCTTATTCATGCGCCGGGCCCGGACAGCGGAGTTCTCGGTCATCGAAGGCGTAATGGGGTATTACGACGGTCTGGCCGCAGCCTCGGACGAAGCTTCCACGTACCGCGTGGCAGAAGCGCTGCAGGCCCCAGTCGTCCTGATTATAGATGCGAGGGGCCAGAGCCTGTCCGCTCTGGCGGAACTGGAGGGCTTCCTCCGCTTCCGGCCGCAAAGCCGGATCCGCGGTGTGATTTTCAACCGGATGAGCGGACACGTGTTTGAAGCGCTCCGGGAAGAGGTGGAAAAACTGGGCGTGGTCCCGCTGGGATATCTGCCCAAGTCGGAGGATTTCGTGATCGGGAGCAGGCATCTTGGCCTAGTGACGCCGGACGGGATCGCGGATCTGTCGGAAAAACTGCATAAACTTGCCCGGACATTGGAGCATACAGTGGATATCGACGCGCTGATCGCACTGGCAGGTGAGGCGGAACCGTTGGAAATACCGCCGGAGCCTTCAAGGACGCGCGGGAAAACCGTAAAGATCGCGGTAGCCAGGGACGAAGCATTCTGCTTCCTTTACCGGGATAATCTGGCACTCCTGGAAGATTTCGGCGCTGAACCGGCCTTCTTTTCCCCTCTGCACGATAAACACATCCCGGACGGTGCGCAGGGCCTGATCCTGCCGGGCGGGTATCCGGAACTTTATGCACAGACTTTAAGTGATAATGTTACGATGCGGGATTCCGTTGCGTCGGCCATCCGGAACGGCCTGCCCTGCCTGGCGGAGTGCGGCGGCTTTCTGTATCTGCACCGCGAACTCGAAGACATGGACGGCGTCCGGCGGCCCATGGCGGGCGTGATCGACGCCGCCGCCTGGAAAACAGACCGGCTGGGCCGCTTCGGATATATCATACTGACAGCCAATTCCGACGGCGGCCTGATCCGGCCGGGCGAGCAGATCCGGGCGCACGAATTCCATTACTATGAAAGCGGTGACTGCGGCAGTGACCTGCATGCCGAAAAGCCTTCCGGCACGCGGAACTGGGATTGCGCGCATGTGCGGGGCAACCTGGCGGCCGGCTTCCCGCATCTGTTTTACGAATCGGATCCGCCGTTCATCGCGCGGTTCCTGAACCGCTGCCGGGGAGAGGAGTGACGGCCATGGCAAAAGCATTAATGATCCAGGGCACCATGTCGAACGCGGGAAAAAGCCTGATCGCGGCCGGCCTGTGCCGGATATTCCGGCAGGACGGCTATCGCGTCGCGCCGTTCAAAGCCCAGAACATGGCCCTCAATTCCTTCATCACGCGGGAAGGCCTGGAAATGGGCCGAGCCCAGGTCGTGCAGGCGGAAGCCGCCGGCGTGGAGCCGTCCGTCCTGATGAACCCGATCCTCCTCAAGCCTACCACGGATATGGGCTCCCAGATCATCGTGAACGGCGAAGTCTGGGGCCAGCTGAATGCCAAAGACTATTTCGCGCGCAAGAAGGAACTGCTGCCCGAAGTGCTGAAGGCCTTCCGCGCGCTTTCGGAACAGAACGACGCCATTATCATTGAAGGCGCCGGCAGCCCGGTGGAGATCAACCTGAAAGATAATGACGTATTCGTCAACATGGACATGGCCAAAGCCGCAAAGGCGCCGGTGATGCTGGTCGGCGACATCGACCGGGGCGGCGTTTTTGCGCAGCTTTACGGTACGGCCGCGCTGCTGACGGAGGAAGAGCGGGCGATGGTCAAAGGCGTCATTATCAACAAATTCCGGGGCGACCGGACGATCCTGGAGCCGGGGATCAAACAGCTGGAAGACCTGATCCGCATCCCAGTGGTCGGCGTTGTCCCCTGGGTGAAACTGGATATCGACGACGAGGACAGCCTGTCCGCGCGGCTTACGGACCGCGAGGCGGCGCTGGTGGATATCGTCGTGATCCGCCTGCCGCGGCTGTCCAATTTCACGGATTTCAAGGCGCTGGAAGGAATTGACGGCGTATCGGTCCGCTACATCGATTCCACCCGGCATTTCGGCGAACCGGACCTGGTGATCCTGCCGGGCACCAAGAACACGATGGCGGATCTGCTGTGGATGCGCCAGAACGGGCTGGAAGCTAAAATCCGCCGCTACGCAGATCAGGGCGGCGCCGTGCTGGGCATTTGCGGCGGGTATCAGATGCTTGGCGAGAGCCTTTCCGATCCGCATAACATCGAACACGGCGGCACGATCCGCGGCATGGAACTCCTGCCGGTCTCCACCGTTTTTACTCCGGAAAAAACACGGACCCGTGTGTCGGGCCGCTTCGGGAAACTGGAAGGAATCTTTTCCGCGCTGTCCGGGAAACAGTTTGAAGGTTATGAGATCCATATGGGAGAAACGGACAGCCCCGCGCCGGCCGCGGAACTGACCGACAGCATCACCGGCAGCAGCCGTCCGGACGGATGTCAGAACGGCAATGTTTACGGCATTTACGTGCACGGTGTCCTGGACGGGGATGAGGCGGCGGACGCTGTCATCCGCGCGCTGGCGGAGAATAAGGGCGTCGACCCGGCGGTCCTCGGCCATGTCTCCGGCGAAGAATACAAACAGCAGCAATACGACCTTCTGGCCGATACGCTGCGCCGCAGCATGGACATGGATGCGGTCTACCGCATCTTTGAGGAGGGCCTGGTATGAACATCCGTGATCTTTCTCCGTCGGAGATCGAACAGGAAAGTTTCGCGATCATCACGCGGGAACTCGGGGACCGGGTCCTGGATGAGGAACAGGCCCCGGTCATCAAGCGCGTGATCCATACCACGACGGACTTTTCTTATGCCGACACACTGTATTTTTCACCGGACGCGGTGCGGCTCGCAAAAGAGGATTTTCTCGGCGGAGCGACCGTCGTCACGGATACGCAGATGGCTTTGTCCGGTATCAGCAAAAAGACGCTGGAACGCTTCGGCGGCCGCGCGGTCTGCTTCATGAGCGATCCGGACGTGGCGGCGGAGGCAAAGAAACTCGGCTGCACTCGGGCCCGGGTCAGCATGGATAAAGCGGCGAAGCTCGGGGACAACGTGGTCTTTGCTATCGGCAACGCGCCGACCGCCCTGATCCGGCTGCGGGAACTGATCGATGAGGGCTACCGGCCGAAACTGATCATCGGCGTGCCGGTGGGGTTTGTCAATGTAGAGGCGTCCAAGGAACTGATCATAGAAAGTCCGGTACCGTGCATCGTTTCCCGGGGACGCAAGGGCGGCAGCAATGTGGCGGCCGCCATCGTCAACGCGATCCTGTACATGCTGGACGGGACGCGCGGAAGCGGGCAGCCTGTGAAAAAGCCGGAAGTGACCGAGAATAAAGACAGCACTTTCTTTTTCCAGAACAGCGGCTGCCGGTATTTCCCCTGCCATGAAACGACGGACCCGGCTTCCTTTAATTGTTTATTCTGTTACTGCCCGCTATATATGCTGGGCAACCGGTGCGGCGGGAATTTCCGCTATACAAAGAAAGGCATAAAAGACTGCACTCTTTGCACTTTCCCTCACCGGCCTGATGCGGCTGAACAGATCAAGGCGCGGTTTCCGGAGATAGCGGAAAAAACGGGCATCCGGCGGAGCGTGCTGCCAGAAGAGGACGCGGCTCCGGAAGAGACGGAAAGCGGCAGAGCCCTGCTGGCGTGCTGGAATGAAGAGATCCGGCTGCCCGATGAAGACGCGATGGCACGGGCCCGTGCCCACTGGGACAGCATCGCGAAACCGCTTCACGGGCTGGGAAAACTGGAAGACATCATCGTGAGGATCGCGGGTCTGACCGGTTCGGAGAAAGTATCCCTGAAGAAGCGCGCGGTCGCGGTGCTTTGCGCGGACAACGGGATCGTAGCAGAAGGCGTGACGCAGACCGATTCGTCGGTCACGGCAGAAATGGCCGGCCGCATCGCAAACCTGCGTTCCTCCGTCTGCCTGATGGCGCAGACCGCTCACGCGGACGTTTTCGCTGCGGATTTCGGTATGCTGCACCGTGTGGACGGCGTCCCGGACCTGCATGTAGCAGACGGAACCGCCAATATGACGCAGGGTCCTGCCATGACGGAAGAGCAGGCTGTTCAGGCACTGAATAACGGCGTACGGCTGGCCCGCCGACTCCATGAAGCCGGGTACGACATTCTGGTGACCGGCGAGATGGGGATCGGCAACACTTCCACCGCCAGCGCACTGACCGCGGTGCTGCTTGAAATGCCGGTCGATGCGGTCACCGGCCGAGGCGCGGGTTTGTCGGATGAAGGGCTCGCCCGCAAACGCGATGCCCTCCGGCGCGCCATCGAGATCAATCATCCGGATCCGGCGGATCCGCTGGCCGTGCTGTCCTGTCTGGGCGGCTTCGACCTGGCGGGACTGGCCGGTCTGTATATCGGCGCGGCGCTCTGCCGCATGCCGGTCGTCATCGATGGCTTCCCCAGCTCCGCGGCGGCGCTGGCAGCGGCCCGTCTGGTCTCGCACTGCACTGCGGCCATGATCGCGAGCCATTGCTCCGCGGAGCCCGCCGCGCAGGCGATCTTGCGGGAACTGGGCACGGAAGCAGTGATATTCGCGGACATGAAACTTGGTGAAGGCACCGGCGCCGTCTGCCTGCTCCCCCTGCTCGATGCAGCGCTCGCAGTCTATGACAGCGCAGTCACGTTCCGGGAGACCGGGATTGAGCAGTACGTGCCGCAGGGAGGGCCCGCATCATGATGATCCTGATAACCGGCGGTTCCGCCTGCGGGAAAAGTTCACACGCAGAAGAGATCTGCCTGCAAGGCCCCGCTCCCCGTTTTTATCTGGCGGCCATGCAGCCGTACGGGGAGGAAGGCCTCCGCAAAGTGGTACGGCACCGCCTGCTCCGAAAAGATAAAGGATTCGAAACGATAGAACGATACACGGACTATGCTTCGCTGGAACTTCCTTCAGGATGCACGGCGGTTCTGGAATGCGTCGCCAATCTGACCGCCAATGAAATGTTTGACGAAAACGGGAACCGGAGCGATCCGGTCGACCTGGTGCTGGCTGGCGTCGAACACTTGGCTTCCCGCTGCGGCCTGCTGGTCGCCGTGACGAACGACGTCGGCTCGGACGGCATCCGTTACGAGGAAGGCACAGAGGCTTATATAAAAGCTCTTGGCACGATCAACGCGGCACTGGCCGCGCGCGCGGACACGGTCATCGAGATGGCGGCCGGGATCCCGATCCTGTGGAAAGGAGAAATGCCTTAAGTGAAAAAGATCCTGCATGCGGTCGTAGCCGCATTTTCCACCTTTTCCGTGATCCCGATGCCGCGCATCGGCTGGGACCCTGACAGTCTCCGCGGCCTTTTGGGCGCGCTGCCGCTGGTCGGCGCTGCGATCGGAGGGATCTGCTGTCTGTATTTCTGGCTGGCGGGTCTCCTGAATCTGCCTGTCGTCCTCTCCGCGGCGGCGCTGACGCTTCTGCCTCTCGCCGTCTCCGGCGGCATTCATATGGACGGCTTTGCGGACACGGTAGACGCGCTGAAAAGCTACGGCGACCCCGAAAAAAAGCGCGAGATCCTTAAGGATCCCCATACCGGCGCCTTTGCCGTGATGGGGATTGCAGCCTATCTGATCCTGTACTTTGCGCTCTGCGGCGCGCTCCCGATGACCTGGAAAATGCTCCTCCTCCTCGGCCTGACCCACGTGATCGCCCGCGTGACAGGCGCGGCGGCCAGCATCCTGCTCCCGATGGCTTCGCATAAGGGTATGCTGCATACTTTCCGCGAGGCATCCACCACGGGCAACATCGTCGCCCTTGCCGTCGGGGCTCTGCTCCCGCTGACCGGCGCGGCATTCCTGATGCCGCTCGCGGCCGCCCTGTTCCTGGCGGCTTCCCTCTGCGTGTTTTTCTATGTCAAACGGATCGCACGAAAACAATTCGGCGGCATGTCCGGCGATCTGGCCGGGTTCTGCATCTCGGTGACCGAGATCGCACTCCTTTTCGTACTTGTTCTTTCAGAAAGGATGGTAGCGCTGTGGTTCTGATCTTAGGCGGCGCAGGTTCCGGAAAACGGGCCTTTGCGCAATCGCTGGGCTATAAGGAAGAAGAGATGAGTCCGGACGTTTTTTCGGACGCGCCGGTCATGACGGACCTGGAAGAAACGGTGCGGAACGATCCTGCCGGCGCTGCAGCCCTCCTGGGGCCGCTCTGCCAAAAAGAACTTGTGCTGTGCCGTGAAGTCGGAAGCGGCGTGATCCCCCTCGCGGCAGAAGACCGGCGCTTCCGCGAAGAGACCGGCCGTCTTTGTGTGCAGCTCGCCCGCCGGGCGGACGCCGTCGTGCGGATGACCGCCGGGATCCCGATGATTCTCAAAGGAGAATTGCCATGCGCGCGCAGCTGATCCGTCACGGAAAAACAGCCGGCAATGCCGAGCGCCGCTATATCGGCATCACGGACCAGCTGCTGAGCGGACAGGGACGGGCCGAAGCGGAACTGGCGCAGAAAGATCCGGCCAGAAAAACAGTATTCGTCTCGCCGCTTATCCGGGCGAGGGAATCCGCGTCCCTTCTTTTTCCGAACGCAGAGCAGGTCGTGCTGCCGGGGCTTCGCGAGACGGATTTCGGTGTCTTCGAAGGCCGGAGCGCGGATGAAATGGCGGACGACCCTGTTTACCGCGCCTGGGTGGACGGCATGTGCCTGGGCCGCTGCCCGGGAGGCGAATCCAGGGGCGACGTTGTCCTCCGCGCGGCGGAAGCCGTCATCGAAACCGTCCGTCAGGCGTCCGCGGATCCTGAATCGGAAGATCCCCTTGTTTTTGTGACCCACGGAGGCGTCATCATGGCGGTCCTTTCCGCCCTGGCCGATCCGCCGGGGGATTATTATGATTTCATGACTCCGAACCTCTGCGGCTGGGAGGCGGAATGCGTGTGGGAAAACGAACAGCTCCTTCTGAAAAATCTGAAACAGATCTCTTTCATTAAGTCTTGATGCAGGGCTTACAATTCTTCGTTATTTGTGCTAAAATACAATTAAAATATCGATCCGCACGGAGAACGAAACCATGAAGATCTTATTTGTGACCAGCGAATGCGCCCCTTTCAGCAAATCCGGCGGTCTGGCCGACGTGGCCTTTTCCCTGCCGCCCGCCCTGCAGCGCGCGGGCGAGGAGATCGCCATCGTGACGCCGCTGTACCGCTGCGTAAAAGACCGTTTCGGGGATCAGCTGCGCTATGTGGCGTCTCCTACTGTCCAGCTGGGCGATTGGAAGACTGCCTGCGGCCTGTACCGCGGGGACCGCGACGGCGTAACAGTCTGGTTCGTCGAATACGACGACTTCTACGACCGGCCGCGCCTGTACGGCTATGACGACGACGGCCGCCGCTTCGCTTTCTTCAGCCGCGCGGTGATCGACCTGCTGCCGTATTATGACTTCCGCCCGGACATCCTGCACTGCAACGACTGGGAGACCGCCCCGGCCGTCCTGTATCTCAAGAACGACCAGGCGTGGCGTCAGGACCTGCAGGGGATCCGGTCGGTCTATACCATCCACAACATCGCCTACCAGGGCCAGTTCGGCGCGGCGGAGATGGAGCGGACCTTCGCGCTCCCCGGCGGCTGGTACCAGGGCGGGCTGGGCTATGAATACGAAGGCCGCCATGACATCAATCTGATGAAGGGCGCCATCCTGATGGCGGACGCGGTGTCCACGGTTTCGGAGACCTACGCGCGAGAACTGCATCATCCGGATCTCGGCATGGGACTGGACCAGGTCATGCATATGGTGGAACGCAAAACGTACGGGATCTTGAACGGCATCGACATGGATCATTACGATCCCGCGAAGGATCCGCAGATCCCTTATCATTTCACGCCGGAAGACCTCTCCGGAAAGGCGGCCTGCAAGGCATACATCCAGGATAAATTCGGCCTGGCGCGCGAGGCGGAATGGCCGCTGCTGTGCTCGGTGGCGCGGCTGGTGGAACAGAAGGGCGTCGACCTGATCCGCGAGATCCTGCCGGATCTGATGAAGATGGGCGTCCAGCTGATCATCTTCGGCCAGGGCGACAAGGAATACGAGGATTACTTCCGCTGGGCCGCGGAGCAGTGGCCCGGCCAGCTGGGGTTCTCCACGGCGTTCAGCGAAAAGACGGCCAGCGAGATCTTCGCCGGATCCGACATGTACCTGATGCCGTCGCGCTTCGAGCCCTGCGGCCTGTCGCAGATGATGGCGATGCGCTACGGGACCGTCCCGATCGTCCACGAGACCGGCGGTCTGAAGGACTCCGTGCGGCCGTACAGCGACTTTGACGGCATCGGCGACGGCTTCTCCTTTGTCAATTACCAGGGCAAGGCGCTGTACCAGGCGATCCTGGCGGCGGTCAAGCTTTATTTCGGCGAAGAGGAGACGTTCCGTCTGCTGCGCGACCGCTGCATGAAAAAGGATTTCTCCTGGACCAAGAGCGCGGGCCGTTATCAGCGGATGTACAGCGATATCGTGGAAGAAGGCGGGGGCGCCGGCGAATTGTCTTTCGAGGTCGCGTTCGCGGCGCTGAAGCCGCTCTACGAGCACCTGTACGCGGAGTATCTGCGGCATCACGGGAACGAGCTGCCGGCGGATTTCCGGCGTGTCATCCAGATCCAGATCACCGGGCGCGGCGCGGGCTTTTTCTACCTGGAGTTCACCAAAGACGGCGTAAAAGCCGTTCCGTGCGATTATCACGACGCGGACGCATGGATCGCCGCCAGCTTCGATAATCTGGTGGGAATGACGGACGGCAGCGTATCGGCGGATAAGCTTTTCATGAACGGTCAGATGAAGGTGATCGGGAACGTGGCGAAAGGCGCGGAACTGCGGAAACTGCTGCAGCCGCTGGCGCAGAAAAACAAGTGAGACCGGTGACACGGACCGCGTCGAGACAGCGGTTCCCGCGGAAGAAAAGAGGCGGCGGACCGTTAAGACGGCGGAGGCCCCGGGATCATCCGGATCACAAAAAAAGAACCGCGGCAGGGAAACCTGCCGCGGCCTTTTTGCGTTACGCCGTTACCCGTTCGATCACGGCTCGATGGTGCAGTACATGAAGTACTTGTAGCCCAGAGGGTTCGCGAAGAAGCCCTTTACGGACTTGCTGATCATGAAGGTGTCGGTGTAGAAGTACAGCGGGCAGATGCAGCCGGTGGACATCAGCAGGTCCTCGGCGCGGTGCATCAGCTCATAGCGCTTCACGTTGTCCGTGCAGCCCTTGATGGTCTTGATCAGGACGTCGTAGGTGTCGGCCCAGGTGCCGTTCTCGACCTTCACGTCGAAGCCGAGGTCGGTGATGTCCAGGCTGTACACGGCGGCTTCGGCGTGCGCGCCCTTACCGAACTGGACGTCGTTGTTGCCGGAACCGGTGGTCCACATATCCAGGAAGCAGATCGGGTCGTTGTAGTCGGCCAGCCAGCCGTTGCGGGCGATGGAGTAGTTGCCGTCCTTACGGGTGTTCAGGAAGGTGTTCCATTCCTGATTCTCCAGATTCATGGTGATGCCGATGCCGGCCAGCGCGCTCTGCAGATACTCGCCGATGGCCTTATGGCCTTCGGAAGTGTTGTACAGGTAGGTCATGCTCGGGAAGTTGGTGAACTTTTCGCCGTCCCAGCTGTAGTACTTCTTCAGCACTTCCAGAGCGGCATCGAAGTTGGCTTCCATGGCTTCTTCCGCCACGTTGTAGTAGCCGTCAAAACCGTCGTTGTGGCCGGCGGTCTTGTAGAACTCGCTGCCGTCGGGGTTGGTCATGCCCATGGCCACGAAGGAGGAGGCAGGGACCTGGCCGGCCTGGCCGATCTCTTCCACGATGTAGTTGCGGTCGAACAGCAGGCTGACGGCGTTGCGGATCTCCGCGCGGGCGATTTCGGCTTCCGCGCCGCTCAGACCGGAGTCGGCGGGCAGGATGTCTTCGTTGACGTTCCAGCAGACGTAGTAGGTGCCGATCTGGCCGATGACCTTGAATTCATCCGGATACTCCGCCTTCAGGGAAGCCATTTCGTTGGTGGGAACGCCGTCGATCAGCTGCCAGGTGCCGTTCTTGAAGTTGGCGACCATGTTGTTCTCGTCGTCGGACAGGTAGAAGAGGATCTTGTCCATCTTGATCTGGTCGGCGTCGACATAGTTGGCATTCTTCTCGATGGTGATCACGCTGTTGTGGTCCCAGCCGGTCATGGTGTACGGGCCGTTGGAAACGTAGGTGGAGGGATCGGTCGCCCAGGATTCGTTGGAGACGACGTCTTCACGGACCGGGAAGTAGGTCGGGAAAGCCAGCAGTTCGTTCCAGTAGGAGACGGCATTGGCCAGGGTGACCTTCAGGGTCTTGGCATCGACCGCTTCGACGTTCAGCTTTTCGGTGCCGTAGCCGTCCACGACTTCGAACATGTAGCCGTAGTCCGCGCCGAGTTCATCGGAAGCGGCACGCTGCCACGCGAAGGCGAAATCGGCGGCGGTCACGTCCTTGCCGTCGGACCATTTCAGGCCGTCGCGCAGGGTGTAGGTGTAGGTCACGGTGCCGTCGGCATTGGCGACGCCTTCCGTCAGTTCCTTGGCAGCGTCGGCGACGATCTGGAGGGCGCCGTTGCTGTCCTGGGCCCACTTGGCCAGACCGGAGAACAGGTGGCTGATCAGCGTGGCGCCGTCGACCGCCGAGTTCAGGGCCGGGTCAAGGGTGTCGGGCTCGGAGGAAAGGCAGACCGAGATGCTGGTGGGCTCCGCCGGAGTCGGGGCCGCGGTGGTCTGATCCTGAGCCTGGGTGGTCTGATCCTGAGCCTTGGTGGTCTCAGGAGTGTTGGCCGTGGTGGTGGGCTCGGACTTGCCGCCGCAGGCAGCAAGCGAGAGGACCATGATCAGGGCCAGCAGCAGAGACAGTGCTTTCTTCATGTTGGTTCCTTCTTTCATTTTATTTTCACCGCCGACGGAAAGTCCGTCCGCAGATGAATGCGGGAAATGCGGGTCACAGTTCGTTCACCCGGTGACAGGCGACAAAGTGGCCGGGTTCGACTTCTTTGAAATCGGGCATGCTTTCCGCGCAGGCTTCCGTCGCGTACTGGCAGCGGGTCCGGAAAGGACAGCCGGACGGCGCGTTCAGCGGGCTCGGGATGTCGCCGGAGAGAACGATGCGCTTGTTGGCGCGCGCGATCTTGGGGTCGGGCTGCGGCACGGAAGACATCAGTGATTTCGTGTACGGATGCAGCGGCTGGTCGTAGATGACGCCGGAATCCGCCAGCTCGACCATCTTGCCCAGGTACATGACCGCGATGCGGTCGGAGATGTGGCGCACCACCAGGATGTCGTGGGCGATGAACAGGTAGGTCAGGCCCATCTGTTCCTGCAGCTCCACGAACATGTTGATGACCTGCGCCTGGATCGAGACGTCCAGGGCGGAGACCGGCTCGTCGCAGACGATGAATTCGGGGCGCAGGGCCAGGGCCCGGGCGATGCCGATGCGCTGCCGCTGGCCGCCGGAGAACTCGTGCGCGTACCGGGACGCATGTTCGCTGTTCAGGCCGACGCGGTCCATCAGCTCCAGGATGCGGTCCATCCGCTCTTTCTTACTGCTGTACATCCTGTGGATGTCCAGCGGTTCGCCGATGATGTCGGAAACCGTCATGCGCGGGTTCAGAGAAGAGTAGGGGTCCTGGAAGACCATCGTGGCCTTTTTGCGCAGCTCGCGGATATCGTCCTTCGTCCGGATCAGCTTTCCGTCGAACTCCACCTCGCCGGCCGTGGGCTGGTACAGGTGCAGGATCGAGCGGCCCGCGGTCGTCTTGCCGCAGCCGGATTCGCCGACGAGACCCAGGGTCTCGCCCCGGCGGATGGAGAAGGAGATGTCGTCCACGGCCTTGAGGGGCTTCGTGCGCAGGGCGCCGACGTTGATGTTGAAATACTGCTTCAGGTGACGGACGTCCACCAGCGGACGTTCGTTCTGATCCGTGGTCAGGTTCATTCTGCCGCCCCTCCTTTTTCTTCTTCATTCACGATCGTGCCGTTTTCCATGCCTTCCTTCACGTTCATCCAGCAGGCGCTGAAATGGAACTCGTTGAGGCGCATGCGCGGGCAGCGCTGCTTGAGACAGACCTTCATGGCGTTGTCGCAGCGCGGCGCGAACGGACAGCCTTCGGGCATGTTCAGCAGGTCGATCGGGGTACCCGTGATGGGCTGGAGCTTGCGGCCGGAGGTGTCCGCCGTCGGGATGGAGCGCATCAGGCCCTTGGTGTATTCGTGGTGCGGGTTGTAGAAGATCTCGTCCGCGGTGCCCTGCTCGCAGATGGAGCCGGCGTACATGACGATGACTTCGTCGCACATCTGGGCCACGACGCCGAGGTCGTGCGTGATCATGATGATGGCCATGCCCAGTTCTTCCTGCAGCGAACGCATCAGGTCCAGGATCTGCGCCTGGATGGTCACGTCCAGCGCCGTGGTCGGCTCGTCCGCGATCAGGATGTCGGGCTCGCAAGCCAGCGCCATCGCGATCATGACGCGCTGCCGCATGCCGCCGGAGAACTCGAACGGGTATTGCTTCATGCGCTTTTCCGGTTCGTTCACGTTGACCAGCCGGAGCATTTCCACGGCCCGGTCCCAGGCTTCCCTGCGGTTGCGCTTCGTGTGCAGCCGGATGGCCTCCATCAGCTGGTGGCCGATGGTATAGGTCGGGTTCAGCGAGGTCATCGGGTCCTGGAAGATGATGGAGACTTTATTGCCGCGGACGGTCTTCATGACCGATTCGCCCGCGTTCACGAGCTCCTGCCCGTCCAGTTTGATGGACCCGGACACGATCTTGCCCGTGGAGGCCAGGATCTGCATGATGGAATACGCGGTCACGGATTTGCCGGAACCGCTTTCCCCCACGATGCCGAGGACCTTGCCGCGGTCCAGGTTGAAGGAGATGCCGTTGACGGCTTTCACTTCGCCGGCGGGGGTGAAGAAGGAGGTATGCAGGTCGCGGACTTTCAGCAGCGGTTCATTCGCGCTGACGGCCGCTTCGGCGGTCTCACCGGCCCGGACGGCCGTTTCGTTGCTCTCGTTTGCCATGACGTTCCTCCTTCCTTAAGCTCTCAGTTTCGGGTCGAACGCGTCGCGCAGGCCGTCGCCGAACAGGTTCAGCGAAAGCACGATCAGCGAGATCACGATCGCGGGAATGACCAGACGGTGCGGGTAGGACGACAGGCCGTTCAGCGCGTCGGACGCCAGCGAGCCGAGGGACGGCATGGGGGCGTTGACGCCGAGGCCCAGGAAGGACAGGAAGCTTTCGGTGAAGATCGCGTTCGGGATCTGCAGCGCCGTGGAGATGATGACCACGCTGATGCAGTTCGGCAGCAGGTGCTTGCGGATGACCCAGCCGCCCTTGGCACCGGCCGCCTGGGACGCCAGCACGTATTCCTGCTCGCGCAGCGAGAGGATCTGGCCGCGGATCAGGCGCGACATGCTGACCCAGTACAGCAGCGCGAACACGATGAACAGGCTGATGATGTTGGTGCCGATCTTCTCCAGCGACGTCCCTTCGATCGCCTTGCCGAGCGTCACCTTCAGCACGGAAGCGAGCAGGATGACCATCAGCATGTCGGGCAGTGAATAGATCATGTCCACGATCCGCATGATGATGATGTCGACCCATCCGCCGAAATACCCCGCGACCGACCCGACCGTCATCCCGATGATCAGCACGATGATGCTGGCGAAGAAGCCGACCGCCAGCGAGATGCGCGTCCCGTACACCACACGGATGAAATAGTCGCGCCCGCTGGAGTCCGTGCCGAACACGTGCGGGAAGATCTTTTCCCCGGCCTCGATGCGCTTGAGTTCGGTCTTGCCGTACTCGAACGGGGCCAGGTTGTTGTAGCTCGCGTCGACGCGCTTGCCGGGCTTGACGCCGAGCATGTCGTCGTAGGAATAGGGCCAGAAGATCGGGATGATCAGCGAGGAGAGCGTGATCACGATGATCACGATCAGGCTGACCGTCGCTACCTTATTCTTGAGCAGGCGCTTGATCCCGTCCTTGAAGAACGTGGAAGAGGGGCGCATCTGCACCATGTATTCTTTTTCTTCGTCCGTGGCCGGCAGGAAGGCGTCCACGTCGACGTGCATCGTAAATTTCTTATCCATCGCGTGCCTCCTTCCTTATTCCAGATTGATCCGCGGATCGACGATTTTGTAGAGGATGTCGCTGACCAGGTTCATGACGACGATCAGGACGGCCAGGACGATCGTGGTGCCCATGATCATCGGGTAGTCGCGGTTCGTGATGCTGCTCACGAAGGCGCGCCCGATGCCGCTCACGGCGAAGATCCGTTCCACCACCAGCGAGCCCGTCACGATATACGCGAGCATGGGACCGAAATACGTGATGACCGGGATCAGCGAATTCTTCAGCGCGTGGCCGAAGATGATCTTCGCGCCGGACACGCCCTTGGCCTTTGCGGTCCGGATGTAATCCTGCCCCAGCACGTCCAGCATGGAGGAGCGCGTCAGACGCGTGATGTAGGCCATCGGATACAGCGACAGGGTGATGATCGGCAGGACGAGGCCGCCCTTTTCGGTCCCGTTCGCGGGCAGGATCATCAGATGGATGGCGAACAGCACGAGGAGCAGCGACCCCATGATGAAGGACGGCATGGATACGAACGCGGTGGTGATGACCATGATGACCTTGTCGATGATCTTGTTGCGCCGCAGGGCCGCGATCGCGCCGAGCACGATGCCGACCGCGCCGGCGATCAGCGCGGCGATCACCCCGAGCTTGGCCGAGGTCTTCATCCCGTCCGCGATGATGTCGATGACCATGCGGCCTCTCTGCTTGATCGACGGGCCGAAGTCAAACTTCGTCACGACGTCCTTCAGATACGTGAAGTACTGTTCCATCAGCGGTTTGTCCAGTCCGTATTTGGCCTCCAGCGCCGCCTGGGCGGACGCGCTGACGGCTTTTTCGGACAGGAACGGACCGCCCGGCACGGCGTGCATAACGAAGAAGGTCACCGTGATGACGACCCAGATCGTCAGGATCGCCAGCCCGATCCGTTTGAGAATGTAAAACAGCGTCTTGGTATTCATGATTACCTGCCCCGCTTAGAATATAATTAAATGCCATTTTAGCACAGTCTTCCGGCAAAAACAACAAGTGAACGGTTTTATGTATAAAAGTTCTTCCGATAAAAACAACGGGAGACGGACTTTGTGTTGCAAAATTCTTCCGGCAAAGCAACAGGAGAGAGGGTTGCTTCCATGAAACCGTTACCCGGAAAAGCAGAAAACCGTTTTGTAAAAGATCGCGGCGCGGAATGTGGGTTTGTCAAACATATATTACACCATCATTCAGGAAATCCTGAAGGACTGTGTTAGGAGAAAGCCAGTGCAAAGGCCGTATAGGAAAGTTGTTATAATCCCGACGATTATACAGTTTTAATTGTGCGGCGAAGTCA
>JAFRRM010000006.1 GCA_017428105.1 Lachnospiraceae bacterium
CATGTTCTTGACGTAGTCAGCATGGCCGGGGCAGTCAACGTGAGCGTAGTGACGCTTGGGGGTCTCGTACTCAACGTGAGCGGTGGAGATTGTGATACCACGGGCTCTCTCTTCGGGAGCTTTGTCGATCTGATCGAAAGCCACGAAATCGCCAAGGCCGTAGCGCTCGTGCAGGGTCTTGGTAATGGCAGCGGTCAGGGTGGTTTTACCATGGTCAACGTGACCGATGGTACCGATGTTACAATGGGGTTTGGTTCTTTCGAACTTCTGCTTTGCCATTTTGGTTCTCCTTGTTTCTTATTTTTTGCCCCATTTGTAAAGGGCATGGGATGTGTGATTAAGCGACGCCATTTATTATACGCAATACAGCGCCGCATTTCAAGTTATTTTTTGGAAATTATCTTGTCCTGGACGGACTTCGGGGCGGGCTCGTACTTGTCGAAGAACATCGAGTACGCGCCGCGGCCCTGGGTCTTGGACCGAAGGTCCGTCGCATAGCCGAACATCTCGGCCAGCGGGACGTAGCAGCGGATCAGCTGGGATCCGTTGACGGTCTCCATGCCCTCGATGCGGCCCCGGCGGCTGTTGACGTCGCCGATGACGTCGCCCAGGTACTCTTCCGGCGTGGTGATCTCCACGCGCATCACCGGTTCCAGGATGATGCAGCCGGCCTTCTGCATGGCTTCCTTGAAAGCCAGGGAGCCGGCGATCTTGAAGGCCAGTTCCGAGGAGTCCACTTCGTGGTAGGAGCCGTCGAACACGGTCGCCTTCACGCCCAGGACGGGGTAGCCGCCCAGAATGCCGGCGTGCGTGGCCTCTTCGATGCCGGCGCCGACCGCGGGGATGTACTCCTTCGGGATCACGCCGCCCACGACCTCGGAGTTGAACTCGAAGGTGTGATCGGCGTTGGCGTCCATGGGCTCGAAGCGGACCTTGCAGTGGCCGTACTGGCCGCGGCCGCCGGACTGCTTGGCGTACTTGGAATCCACTTCCACGGTCTTGGTGAAGCCTTCCTTGTAGGCCACCTGCGGGGCGCCCACGTTGGCTTCCACCTTGAACTCGCGCAGCAGGCGGTCCACGATGATCTCCAGGTGCAGCTCGCCCATGCCGGCGATGACCGTCTGGCCGGTCTCCTTATTGGTGGAGACGCGGAAGGTGGGGTCTTCCTCCGCCAGTTTGGCGAGGGCTTCTCCCATCTTGTCCTGGCCGGCTTTGGTCTTGGGCTCGATGGCCACGTCGATGACCGGCTCGGGGAACTCCATGGATTCCAGCACCACGGGGTGGGCTTCGTCGCACAGCGTATCGCCGGTGGTGGTGTTCTTTAAGCCCACCATGGCGGCGATGTCGCCGGCGTAGACCTTCCCGATCTCCATCCGTTTGTTGGCGTGCATCTGCAGGATGCGGCCCACGCGCTCCTTCTTCCCTTTGGAGGAATTATACACGTAGGAGCCGGATTCCAGCGTGCCCGAGTAGACCCGGAAATACGCCAGCTTGCCGACGAAGGGGTCGGTCATGATCTTGAAGGCCAGGGCGCGGAACGGGGCGTTGTCATCCGACGGGATCTCCACCGGGTTGCCGTCCATGTCCTCGCCGCTCGCGGGCGGGATGTCCAGCGGGCTGGGCAGGTATTCCACCACGGCGTCCAGCAGTTTCTGCACGCCTTTGTTGCGGTAGGCACTGCCGCAGAGCACGGGGATGATGGCCATGCTGATGGTGGCCCGGCGAAGGGCGGCTTTGAGCTGCTCTTCGGTGGGTTCCTGTTCTTCCAGGTACATCTCCATCAGGTCGTCGTCCGTCTCGCAGATCTTTTCGATCATGTTCTGACGGTATTCCTGCGCCTGCTCCAGCATGTCCGCGGGGATCTCGGTGATCTCGATCACCTCGCCCTTGTCGTCGCGGTAGTAATAGGCCTTCATTTCGAACAGGTCGATGACGCCCACGAAGCTGTCCTCTTTGCCGATGGGCAGCTGCAGCGGCACGGGGTTGTGGCCCAGACGGGTACGGATCATGTCCACGGCGTTGAAGAAGTTCGCGCCCATGATGTCCATCTTGTTGATGAACGCCATACGCGGGACGCGGTACTTGTCTGCCTGGCGCCACACCGTCTCGGACTGCGGCTCCACGCCGCCTTTCGCGCAGAAGACGCCTACCGCACTGTCCAGGACACGTAAAGAACGCTCCACTTCTACCGTGAAGTCCACGTGACCGGGCGTATCGATGATGTTGATCCGGTGTTCCAGCGCGCCGGGAGCGGGCTTATGCTCCAGTTCCCGGGTCCAGTGACAGGTGGTGGCAGCCGAGGTGATGGTGATGCCTCTTTCCTGCTCCTGCTCCATCCAGTCCATGGTCGCGGTACCCTCGTGGGTATCGCCGATCTTGTAATTCACACCGGTATAGTATAAGATTCTTTCCGTAAGAGTGGTCTTGCCGGCATCGATGTGAGCCATGATGCCGATGTTTCTTGTTCTCTCCAGCGGATACTCTCTTCCCGCCATGAATCCAACCTCCGTTGACCTGGTTCGGTCTTTGTTGCAATGATACTAATTAGAAACGATAATGGGCAAAAGCCTTGTTGGCTTCGGCCATCTTGTGCATGTCTTCTTTCCGCTTCACGGAAGCCCCGGTGTTGTTGGCGGCGTCCATAATTTCGCCTGCCAGACGGTCACGCATGGTCTTTTCGCCCCGTTTGCGGGAGAACATCGTCAGCCAGCGCAGCGCCAGGGCCTGACGGCGGTCCGCACGGACCTCGATGGGCACCTGATAGGTGGCGCCGCCCACACGCTTCGCCTTGACTTCGAGTTCAGGCTTGATGTTGTTCATGGCCTGTTCGAAGACGTCCAGCGCAGCCTTGCCGGTCTTGGCTTCGATCTGCTCAAAGGCACCATAGACGATCTTCTGTGCAGTTCCCCGTTTTCCGTCCAGCATGATGTTGTTCACCAGCTTGGTGACCACCTTGCTGCCATAAATGGGATCCGCCAGAACGTCTCTCTTCTGGTTATGTCCTTTACGCGGCACGTTACTTCCCTCCTTAAATATTTTTCATTTAATTCATCGGTACTCACATGTGCTGATGTGTCCGTGCACAGCGCTATTTTCCGGGGATATGTCTCTAGAAAATATATACCTGCGCACTTTTTCTCAGTTAGTTGTGACTCTGATGAGGAGACCCTTACTTCTTGGCAGCGGTCTTGCCGGCCTTGGGTCTCTTGGCGCCGTATTTGGAACGGGCCTTTCTGCGGTTGGCCACACCGGCGGTATCCAGCGTTCCACGAACGATGTGGTAACGGGTACCGGGCAGGTCCTTCACTCTTCCGCCGCGCACGAGCACCACGCTGTGTTCCTGAAGGTTGTGGCCTTCGCCGGGAATGTAGCTGGTAACTTCGATGCCGTTGGACAGACGCACACGGGCGATCTTGCGGAGAGCAGAGTTGGGCTTCTTCGGGGTGATGGTCTTCACGACCGTGCACACGCCGCGCTTCTGGGGAGAAGCCTGCTCCGTGGCTTTCTTGTGCAGGGAGTTATACCCTCTCAGCAGCGCCGGCGCCGTGGACTTCTTCTCGGAAGTCTGTCTGCCCTTTCTCACCAACTGGTTGAATGTAGGCATACATTTTCTCCTTTCTTCTGAAAATTTCCCGCACCTTTCCGGCTCGTCCGTCCTTGTGTTTTACACACAAAAACCCCGCCACCCGAAAGTGTGCTGGACAATCATACGATAAAAAAAAGCCGCTGTCAAGCGGTTTTTCGACGTTTTTGACGGGTGCGGAGGGCGGGCACGGCCCGCCCCCGCTGTTTCTCTCATTAATATTTGCCCAGGGAGCCGGACAGTTTGTCGTTGTGCGGCAGCTCGGTGCGCTTGCCGGGAAGGATGGCGTTGAGCAGGATGCCGACGATGGAGGCGACGGCCAGGCCGGACAGGGAGATCTTCACGCTGCCGACGGTGAAGCTGATGGCGCCGCTGATGCCGTTCACGGTGTCGGCGCCCAGGGCGGAGCTGAAGTTGATGCCGATGGCCAGGCCGATGATCAGGGCCGCTACGATGACGTTGCGGGACTTCTGGAAATCGGTGTGGTTCTCCACCATGTTCCGGATGCCGATCGCGGAGATCATGCCGTACAGGATCAGGGATACGCCGCCGATGGTCGCCGCGGGCATCGCGGTGATGATGGCCGCGAACTTCGGGCAGAAGCTGAGCACGATGGCGTAGACCGCCGCCAGGCGGATCACGAAGGGGTCGTAGACCTTGGTCAGGGCCAGTACGCCGGTGTTCTCGCCGTAGGTCGTATTGGCCGGCGCGCCGAACAGGGACGCGATGGCCGTGCCGATGCCGTCGCCGATCAGCGTGCGGTGCAGGCCGGGATCTTCAATGAAGTTCTTGCCGACCGTGGAGCCGATGGCGGAGATGTCGCCCACGTGCTCCATCATGGTCGCGAAGGAGATCGGAACGATGGTGATGATCGCGCTCAGGAGCAGGCCGCCGT
The DNA here is from genome assembly GCA_017428105.1 of Lachnospiraceae bacterium. Classification (GTDB taxonomy): domain Bacteria; phylum Bacillota; class Clostridia; order Lachnospirales; family Lachnospiraceae; genus UBA6987. The sequence goes on from JAFRRM010000006.1 coordinate 4,479, forward strand.
TGACCTGGCCGCCGAAGAGACCGAACACGGTATCCTTCATCTGGAAGGGCAGGCCGATCCAGGCCGCTTCCTTCACGCCCGTGAAGTCCACGTTGCCGGTGACCGCGGCCACCACGTAGGAAGCCACCACGCCCAGCAGGATCGGGACGATCTTGATCATGCCCTTGCCCCAGATGTTGCAGACGATGACCACCACGATCGCGACCAGCGCGATGGGCCAGTTCTGCGCGCAGTTATTAAGAGCCGAAGGCGCCAGGTTCATGCCGATGGCGATGATGATGGGGCCGGTCACCACGGGCGGGAAGAACAGCATGATCTTCTTGCTGCCCACGCTCTTGCAGATCAGGGCCAGGATCAGATACATCAGGCCGGCGCAGGCCACGCCTACGCAGGCGTAAGGCAGCGCTTCCGAAAGGGACAGCCCGGCTTCCGCACCGGATGCGGCCACCGCCGCATAGCCGCCCAGGAAAGCAAAGGACGAGCCCAGGAACACCGGGACTTTCCGTCCGGTCACGAAATGGCAGAACAGTGTGGCCAGACCAGCGAACAGCAGCGTAGCGGACACGGACAGACCCGTGATGATCGGGACCAGCACCGTCGCGCCGAACATGGCGAACATGTGCTGCAGCCCCAGCACCAGCGTCTTGCCGGTGCCCAGTTCTCTGGCGTTGTAAATGGCGCCGTCTTTTTCGTTACCCATAATTTCCTCCTTATTCCGCGCTCACTGACGCGGTTTAATGAATTATTTGAAAGCACTGATCACTGATCCGGTGCCCTCATTCATTTTTCATACAGTTCCACGGAAACCTCGTCCTCATAGGGCGGTATGTTCACTTTAATGTACTCATGCCGGGCGGTGGGCACGTTCTTCCCCACATAATCGCCCCGGATGGGCAGTTCCCGGTGCCCGCGGTCCACCAGCACCGCGAGCTGCACGGACGCGGCGCGGCCGGAATCCTTCAGCGCATCCAGCGCCGCGGAGGCGGTCCGCCCGGTGTACAGCACGTCGTCCACCAGCACGACCCGCTTGCCGTCCACGGAAAAAGGAAGCCGGGACGGTCCCACCACCGGATCCCTGGACAGCTGTTCCAGATCGTCCCGGTAGAAGGTCACGTCCAGTTCCCCCACCGGGGGACGGCTTCCTTCTATTAATTCAATATGATCGGCGATGCGTTCCGCCAGCGAGATCCCGCGCCTTCTGATCCCCACCAGACAAAGGTCCTCGGTCCCTTTGTTCCGTTCCACGATCTCGTGCGCCACGCGCTTGAGCGCCCGCGTCACCGCCTGTTCATCCATCAAAACCGCTTTGCAGCGTTCCATAAGAACTCCCCCTTGCGGACGTCACGGCATCCGCTTAAAGTACTTGTTCAAGGGGAGTGTAGCACAGGGAGAGGGGAATGTAAAGGGGAAATGGGATTGTTCTCGATGTTCTCTGCACGGGTCACGGGTTTCCCTTTTTACGGCAGCGTAAAACCAGTTCCATAAGGAACCATCCAAGAGCAAAGCCTAAACTGTACGATCCCAGACTTATGGAAAAATAATGAGTGGACATGGTATACCGGAATAACAGTATGACAAAAGTCACCAGATATAAACCAAGAGCCGCCAATCCGGGCCAGATCCTGCACACTTTATTTCTCCGGTAATCCAGCCAGTGAACCAGAAGCCCCAATGCAAACATCGCCAGAATAACCGGCCATCCCGCTGAGATCAACTGGGAAAAATAACTTTGCACATCACGCCAGAAATATTGACCAAGCATCTTTTTTAGGTCCCTCCTCTTCTGATCAGGGATGGATAGCCATAAATTGCTGACGAATGATTCCTGTAATATCCGAACGATATACTGATAACGACTCCTCCTTGCGGACGTCACGGCAACCGCATAAAGAATTGGTTTACAAGGGAGTGTAGCACGGGGAGGAGGGAATGTAAAGGGGAAACGGGATCGTTCATGGTGTTCTCCGCGCGTAATTATCGGCAGATTTTGGGTTTTTACAGAAATCTGCCGAAATCTCCTTGACTGCCGATATTATTTCGGCTAAAATAGCAGCAGACCTGAAATCTGCCGAAATAGCCCATGGCATTCACGGAGGACACATCATGAATTACATCAGCCGGCACATGGAAAACCGGATTCTCGAACTCAGCAGATCTTATTCCGCGATCCTGGTCACCGGCCCCCGTCAGGCCGGCAAAACGACCATGCTGCGGGCACTGGCGGAAAAAGAAAACATCGGCCGCCGGTATGTTACACTGGACGATCTTACCGAGCGGGACCTGGCAAAAAGCGACCCCGCTCTGTTTCTGCAGCTTCACACGCCGCCGGTACTCATTGACGAAGTTCAATACGCCCCCGAGTTATTTACCTATATCAAGATCCATATTGACGAACACCATGCGCCCGGCGATTTCTGGATGACCGGTTCCCAGATCTTCCGCCTCATGCGGGGAGTACAGGAATCCCTGGCTGGCCGCATAGCGCTGCTGCACATGTCCCCCCTTTCTCAGCGAGAGATCATCGGAGCCCCCTGCGTTCCGTTCACAACGGATCCGGAAAGGCTGCTTGCTGAAAAGGATACGATCGCTCCGGTCACCGCTCCGGAACTGTTTTCCCGCTTGTGGCGCGGTTCCATGCCTGGCCTCGTCAGCGGCCGGACACCGGACAGAAACGTTTTTTATTCCTCTTATCTCTCCACCTATGTGGAACGGGACGTAAGAGAACTTTCCGGCAGCATTGACGCGCTGAAATTCAATCGTTTTGTCACCGCTGCCGCTGCCCGATGCTCCCAGCTTCTGAATTATAAGGCGCTGGCCGATGATGCGGATATCGACATCGCCACGTCAAAAAACTGGCTCAACATTCTGGAAACCCTGGGGATCATCTTTCTGCTGCATCCCTACTCAAACAATGTGCTCAAACGCACCATTAAAACTCCCAAACTGTACTTTTACGACACCGGTCTGGTCTGCTATCTGACCCGCTGGTCTTCCCCGGAAGTTGCAGAAATCGGAGCCATGAACGGTGCGCTGCTGGAGAACTTCACTGTATCGGAGATCATGAAAAGTTATCAGAATGCGGGGCTGGAACCGTATCTCTACTTCTACCGGGACCGGGACGCCAAGGAAATCGACGTCATTTTGGAAGGCGACGGCAAGCTCTGCCCGCTGGAGATCAAAAAAACTGCCACACCGGACCGGCGCCTGATCCGCGTTTTCGGAGTGATCGACAAATCACCACTCCAACCGGGCACCGGCGCCGTCCTCTGCATGGCGGAGAAACTCAGCGCTTTCGACAGCAATAATCTAATCATTCCGATCTGGATGATATAGATTTGATCTACCGTTCTATTCGGTTTGACACGAACCGCCACCCTTCCTCCGTCTTCTCCATCACCGCCGTCCCCGCGCGGTCCCGCACGCGGTCCGTCCATCTGACCTGGGCCAGTGTATGCTCCTCATCCATCCAGATCGCCTTCACCGCCTTGGCGTAAATCACTTCCGCGTCCTGGAAAAACGTATAATAGGCGTCGTATTCTTCCACAAAAGGATAACTCAGCCTGATTTGTGCTGCCGTTTCCGCCGGGAGGCCCGTATACGTCCGGATCAGTTCCTCCACCCTGGTGCGGGGCCGCTTCTGGACCGCGATCAGCCCCATGGCAAGCACTTCTTCCTGCCCCAACGCTTTGGCGACCGCCTCTTTTTCTGCGTCCGGAACCGGCTCCGAAGTCGCGGACGACGAAGTCCCGTTGTAGAAGACCAGATCAAAGTCGATCTCCTCCGGCCTTTCATAACTGCACGTCAGAAACATGCAGGCGATCCGGTTGAAATGCCAGTTCAGAAATCCGTTCAGACGATTCAGTTCCTCTTCAGTAAACTCTGTCCCCGGCGCGTCCGTTTCCTCCCCCTGCGTATTCCCCGGTGTTGTCTGCCGCAGATCCAGCGTCAGTACGGGAAGAGTTCCCCCGATATCATCGGACGGGTCGGTCCGGCTGCAGGCGGTGAGTAGTAGGGCCAGACATAATATGACAATGATAATTCTATTCAAACATATCACCCCCCTCGTTCATATGTTTTTGCGGGCGGGCATTGCCCGCCCGCCATGATACTTTAACTGTATTAAACATGTTTTGTTTCACAAATATCGGCTGCGGGCTCAATGCCGTATTCACTCAGACCTTATCTTGCAGGTTCATCGAAATAATGAAAAGTCGCTTCATCTTCTGTGATCCTTTTATACTCGACGATCTCATACTTGCCTGCAATCTTTTCAAACAGGGCTATTGCCGCTTCCATGTCGTTCTCTTCGGCTACCAAGCAGACCAGAACCCTTCCTTCTTCCTGCCCTTCCGCAGCCCACCCATCATACCTTGTCAACGGCATGTACTGCATCAATTTGTTCTCTTCTTCACTTCCCTCTCCTAAAACGACCCGCTGATTGACCTCGCCTATCACCTGATCGATCTCACTGATACATTTCAACTGGGCCATACTTATGGAGACGTACGTTTTTCCTTAAGGAACAAATAGTCCCAGGTCGTATATCCCAAAGCAATTCCTACAGTCTTGGCAGTTGTTCCACTTGTAATAACAAATGCCACTCCACCACTATCACCTGCCTGAACCATCTGCGGAGTTTCAAGCGATCCGTTTGACAGAATCAATCCGTTAAACAAGATGCTGAGTTTCGCGAAGATTTTTTCATAATTTTTTGTCTCCTCTTTTGTTGTTTTGATTATTCAGTTTTTCTGAATCGGTCAGGCTAAGCGGCCAGCGGCCGCCCCTGCACAATTATCGGGTTCCCGATGCCACTGTAGGGGCGGGCATCGCCCGCCCGCAATGTTATATCAACTGCACAAAACATATTTGGTTCTATGGAATCAGCTGCACATACTTCTCTGCGTATTCCTTCGCCTGCTCCATATTACTGAATGACAGAACATCGATACCCTTCATCACCGGCGTCAGGCGGGAGTTGTCCGCAGGATCCATGGTGAATGCCAGGAAAAGCGAGGCTCCCATAGGGGAATCTTTCATATAGATCACGATGTTTTCCAGAGAAGTCTCCCTGCCGATAGTTTTCAGCCAGGCATACACGCAGGCGCGGACGGTCTTTTCATTTTCCATATTCTGCTGCCAGCCGGCAAACTGTTCTTTCTGTCTGCTGAGCCAGGGTTCAGATGCCTGAGAGTATGTCTCAAAAGAAATCGGGATCTCAGGGCAGACGTACGTTTCCGGATCTTTTTCCAGTTCGTCCAGGGCAAAAGTATAATCCTTCCACCAGTCTTCGCTCGCGATCGAAGCCGCAGGATTCCTGTAACCAATAAAC
>JAFRRM010000007.1 GCA_017428105.1 Lachnospiraceae bacterium
GACTATGTCTGGCAGATGGCACCGGACAGCTATACATGCGGCGTTATGCGCGGGACGAACCGAAATAAGACGCTTGAAGAACTGATGAACCTGAAAGGAGCCACAATTACTGAAATGAGGGCTATCCTTTCCACATATGATATTGATGAGAAAGATGTATTCATCATTCCATGGCAGAATCCCATCTCCAGTTATATACCAGAATATTGGATCAGTCAGAAAGATGAAGACCCAGCTATGGTAGAAAAACGCAAGCAAGAGTACATTGACGGAATTAGGCAGATGCTCTTCGGTGCCGAGCAGAATGGTGAACACGACCCTACAGATGGTGGTGTTGACGGGCCGGGAAGCGACACCATAAATATCCGAACTGATGTCTGTGAGTTATATCTGAAAGTATTAGAAGATTTATGGAATGTTGATTCTGGTTTGAATGACGGAATATCCCAGATTGGTATTGATCTGTCTGAACTATCTCACTTGACTGAATTGGAAAAAGAAACAGTAATGCATGAATTTGCATCAAAGCATAGTCTTCCGTACATCGCAGGAACATGGGAAGAACTCTGTGAACAGGGCTATATTGATAAGGATAACCTCTATTGGGAAGATGGGTTGTTCTTCTCAATCAAGACAAATGAAGACGCTGCATGGAGTCTTCCTGTTATAAAAGAAGGTGATTCAGTTCCGGAACTTACAGCGTTTGATGCAAAAAAATGGCGCAGCGGCTTAGGTGCGTATTTCTTTGGTCAGTGTACTGCTCAGAAAAATGCCGATGGGAAATGGTCGTATACTGTGGGACAGGAAGCCATTTCATAACACGAACTTTATCCGAAAACATCCATTCTCATTACATGGCGCCATGGATCACAAGTCCCTGGCGCTATTTAGCGCCATTCATCCAAAAAGCGGTCTGTCAATGAATAGATGGATTCGTGACAGAAAAAACGGATTGTTGCAATAAATCAACAATCCGTTTATGTTTGCCAACCTTGCCAGACAGATGCCCAAATCGTTTTTGATCTAAAACTTTCTTATGAGCATCCGACTAAGGCCGTCCGTTTTTTGGTTCTCCCGCAGAGGCTCGCCAATGGCCGCCCTCTTCGACCGGTGCAGTAGTTTATCCGCCAAAATACCCGGAAAGCTGCTCGTAGACGATACGGTTGGAGAAGATGTGCCAACCGTTCTCCGTCTGCACGAGGCGGACCAGGCCGCCCGTATCCCGGTACTGGCTTTCCCAGGCGGCCAGAACGGTGCCGTCGGAGAGGCGGCGGGCGGCGCGCAGGATCAGGTAAGGACAGGCGCTCTGGACGGGCAGCAGGTAGAAGGCATCGTATTCCGCCAGATAAACGCCGGGCGGATCCTGCGCCATGTCTCCCAGGGAAAGGCCTAGTGCCCGCTGCAGCACGGCGTCCGCGTCGGCGCGCCGGAATTTCTGCCAGTCACGGTCCGCATAACGCACGTCCAGTCCCATGGCAAGAAGCGCGGCGGTGCGTTCCTCCTGCGGGATCTCCTGCCAGGGCAGGGACAGGCCGCTGCCCAGGATCACGGACAGGTCCGCCTGCTCCGGCGCGCCGTACTCTGTCATCAGGAACAGGCGGATCTGATGATTCCCGATATATTCCTGCAGGCCCGCCAGTTCTTCCGCCGATACCTCCGGGGCATCTCCCGCTTCCTTGGCGAAGGCCGCCTGCAGCGGATCGTCGCCGGGTCTTATGATGTTCCACTGGCCGGGGTACAGGTTCTGGTAAACATCCATCGTTTCGGCGCGGGGCGCGATCAGGTAGGAATCCCGCCAGAACCGACCGGGCATGGTCTCCCAGTCAGACAGATCGACCCGGCTGACGGACAGACGGAGCCCGTCCGGATAGTTCGCATAACAGCGCAGTTTCGCGTCGCCGGCCGCTTCATCGGTCAGAGCGACGGCCAGACGGGACGGGCTGACGGACAGGATCTGCATCCGTTCCGGGAAGCGGGGCAGTTTCCAGGTCACTTCGTTCACCCGGATCAGCAGGCCCTGTTCCGTTTCCGACACATGATAACCGGACTCGGTCGGTATAAAGCCGCTTTTCCGTTCACCGGTCTCCAGTTCCGCCTCTGTCTGCGGCGTCATGCCGTAATTGCCGTACCGGCGGGTGATCAGCACCAGCTCCGGGCCGTCGGCCGTCCGGGTCAGGATCATGTCTTCCACGTCATCTCCGGAAATGCCGTCCGGCAGCGGTCTGTAATTATGACCGACAGCCGCGTCGTCCGGAAAGACGGAGTTCACGCCGCCCCTGTCCAGGATAAAGAGTTCGCCGTTCTGCCACCCGGGGCAGAGCAGGCGGGGCTCATCCAGGAACGCCTGCGGAATGACCTGCCGCCGTGCTGCCGCGCCGTCCCGCAGTCCGCATTGGATCAGCTGTTTATTCGCGCCGTCCAGCAGGTACAGTTCCGGTTCCGTCACAAGTCCTCCCGGAGGGATGACAAGGAAGTCGGCGATCGTTCCTCCGTTTTCGTACAGCCGCCCCCACTGTCCCGCGGGATCGTCCCGGGGGATCTGCCACGAAACCCCCGCCCAGGCTGCGGCTTCAAAGCGGTCCGGGACCGAGACCGCGGAAATGACCTGTTCCTCGAATTCGACCGGGTCCCCGTTCACCACGGCTGACAGCAGGGTCTGATACCGCTCCTGTTCCAGGGTGCGGAGCGACTCCGCCCAGAAACAGGCCCGGACGGCGAAACCGTCTTCGACCCCGAGCGGAGAGACCTTCCATCCGGCCCGTTCTATGATCAGTTTCCCTTCCTGCGTCAGATAAACGGACGGCTGCGGCCCGGCCGGACCGGTCTCCTGCCGGCCGTCCGTGACCGTGATCTTCACCGCCTTCCCGCAGGCGGCGGGCAGGGCGCCGGTATGCAAGACGGAGTCTTCATACCAGCTCGCCTCCAGCCGGTCTCCTCTGTAGATCTGCTCCAGCAGCCTGACGTCGCGGCCGGTCAGGATCCTCTCCTTTCCGCCCGCTTCCAGCTTCACCCGCCAGAATTCCTCCGGCTGGAGGACCGTATCCGCGGGTAGCGGGAACGGGACCAGTTCCTGCTGGTCCAGGTAGCGGATGCCGATGGCCGCCAGGTGCAGGCGCACGGCTTCCGGCAGCGGCTCGCGGGTGACCGCATCCCAGGCGGCGGACCGCTCATTCCAGTCCCAGGGATCATTTTCAAACCATTCCGGGTCTCCGTTTCCCGGCGCATGGACCAGATATCCGTCCTCCGTCAGCGCAAAAACATCCCGGACATCGTTTCCCGGATCATACAGGTCGAACCAGGCCAGCGGTGCGCCGGGGAGATCCCGGGCTTCGTTTTCCGTGAGCGGCCGGTAGGCCCGGCAGGCGATCATATCGTACAGATAGACCCAGTCCTCGTAATTCTGCATCCCGCCGCTCTGCCAGGGCTGGCCGCTGCCGCCCAGGTTGTTTAGGATGACCCGGATATCGACGGCTCTTTTCTCCGTGCTGTCCGTCCTTTTTTCCTTAAAGACGAAACGGTAATAGCCGGTGATCTTCCGATCCGTTGACAGATACGCCAGTTTTACTTCGTTTTCTCCGGACGCCGCCGTATATTCTTCGCGGCTGATGATCTCTCCCTCCGCGGCGTGCGGTCCCAGATTCGTTTTACCGCTCATCACGCCCAGGCAGTCGTAGGGAAATTCCTGCGCGGACGGATCTTCCCGGTAAGGCACCAGGCCGTAGTAGTATTCCGTCCACGGATACCAGATGATGTCCTCGCCGTCTTTCCGGAAGAGCGGCGTTCCCGCTGCGATGCGGGCAGCGGTCCCTTCCTCCTCCGGGAGTTTGATATTGTCCTCGGCGGTCACGGTTCCCGCCGGTTTCCAGTCCGGATCCGGTTTGTCCGTCATATGTCTTCCGTTGTAGTAATACAGGACCTCGTCATGGAACAGGAACGGCATCTGGATCTCTCCGGACGGATAACCGGTCGGCGCTTCGGCCTCTGAGGTCGGTGACTGGACCTCCGTGGTCGGGACGATGGTCTCCTGCGGCTCCAGGGTCGGGGCGACGGTCTCCGACGGATCCGTCGGGGCGTCGGTGCTCTCCTTCCCGTTGGTCAGGGCGCAGCCGGCGGTCACGCCGGCGATGATCAGGGCTGCCGTCAGCATCCAGAACGCGGGCTTCTTATAATTCAGCACCGCGCGGATCCGGCCTTTCACGCCGGTCTCGCCGAATGCCAGCGGGCAGGCGCTGATCATGCGGCGGGGCGCGCTGCAGTTCACGAGGGCGAGGGAATAAGCCTTGCGGTAATCCGCGCTCTGCTCGCGCACGACTTTTTCATCACAGGCGCCTTCGATGTCCCGGCAGAGCAGGACGTAGCCCAGCCAGAACAGGGGGTTGAACCAGTAGACGGCCAGCAGCAGGAAGCCCAGCGGCTTCCAAATATGATCCAGGCGCCGGATGTGGGCGCGTTCATGGGCCAGGACAAAGACCTCGTCGGCCGCATCCATCTCCGAGGGCAGGTAAATGCGCGGACGGAACAGGCCGAGGATGAAGGGGGACTCCAGCGTGTCGCAGCGGTATACATTGTTTTCCATCTGCAGCGAGGCGCGCACGCGGCAGCGGACGCGGAGGTAGCTGTACAGCATGTGGCCGAGCATGAGGACGGCACCGCCGGCCCAGACCCGGGCGAGGATCGGGACCACGTCCGTCCTGACGGTCTTCGGGGCGGCCAGCGTTTCGCGGCTGACGACCACGTAGCGTTCCCCGGTCGCTTCCCGCCGCACCGGGATCTCCGGGCTGCGGCGGACGATCTCCTGATAGACGGGTTCTTCCTCCCGCACCACGCGGGTCGGTTCCACGGTCCGGGCGGCCACCTCTTCCACCACCTGTCCGCTGCCGACCGGCTGCGGCACCAGGGAAACGCGGGCGGATGGGAACACCGGGATCAGCAGACGCAGTGCAACCAGTGCCCAGAGCGCGCAGGACAGCGCCTTCGGCGCGTTCAGTTTTTTCAGGACGAAGCGCAGCAGCACCACGACGGCCAGCACGATGCTGGCCGACAGGCACAGGCGCATCACGGTCAGAAACAGGGCTTTCACGATTCCCCTCCTTCCTCGTAGGCTTCGATCATCCGGCGGAGGCCGTCCGCCTCCTCCGGGGTCAGCCGCCGGCCGGCGGTGAACGCGGTCAGAAACGCCGGGAGCGATCCGCCGAAGCGGTCCGCCACATACCCGCGGCTCTCCGCCGCTTCCGCTTCCCCGCGTGAGATCCGGGAGGACACGATGCCTCCCTCATTCTGAAAATACCCCTTCTCGCAGAGCTTCTTCAACACCGTATACGTAGTGGATTTCTGCCAGTCCAGTTCCGCGCGGGCGAGCTTCACCAGATCGCCGGAACTTAACGGCTCGTTTGCCCAGATGAGTTCCGCGAAGCGGGCCTCCACCAGGCCCAGACGATTGTCAGACATAGGATGCCTCCCGGGACGGTCTATTTGAATAGACCTCCGTTAAGGGGAGTCTATCACAATAGATCGAAGAAGTCAAGGAGGGGAGGGATAAGAGACCTGACATAGTTCGCGTCTCTTTGTCATCAAAAATGGTTGTCAATGGTCGCCCCTGCGGGGAGCAACCGTTGTACTGTTATAGGCAGAGTCTCGCAGCGGGCAACATTCTCACAAATCCCCACCGAGCACGTAATTATTATTACAAACCGGAACACAGATTCTCATCTACTTTTTTGAAAAGTCACCAATAACGAATTAAGGAAATAGTGCCAAGAACTCGTGAAGAAATAACGACTTCCCCATTATATCGCTTGACTTCTTGTCTGTCTGCCGTTATATTTATTAATAATATATATCGTTTGAGGAATATCATGAGAATCAGTTACAAGAAGTTGTGGATCTTATTAATTGATCGCAATATTTCTACCGTGCAGTTTAGGCGAGATTTGAATATTGCATCCGGTACCATGACTAAAATGCGAAGGAATGAAGAGGTTGCCCTGTCAATTCTTCTTCGCATCTGTGATTATTTGGATTGCAATATCGGAGACATCTGTGATGCAATAAGGGATAATGACGATTATCCTGTTATTTAGGAGGAGAAATGATTTATTGCAGTTATTGCGGTAAGCAATTAAATGATGATGCGGTATTCTGCAGATACTGCGGAAAACCAATAGACGGTGCTTCCCAGGAATCTGAGAAGTATTCTGTTCCCGTACGAAAAAGCGAATATGCGGGCACAATAATCAAATGTCCTTCCTGCGGCGAAGTATTAAAGAGTCTGACTGCCATCTGCCCTTCATGCGGTCATGAGATCAACTCCGAAAGCATTTCTGACGCAGTGAAGGATTTTTCGGAAAAAATCAAACAGTTGGACTTGCTGATAGCAGCGTCTTCTCAACCGGGATCCGAGAACAATGTCCGAACTGGCTGGAAATCCTGGGGTGTCTGGAAAAAGATCTTTTGGGTATTACTAAACCTTTACACGTTCTGTATCCCGTTATTGATCTATTTTCTTCGTCCTTATCTCGGATTGGAGAAACAAAAGGGATTCACACAGGATGAGACCCGAAAAGCCGCTTTTATAAACCACTATATCTTCCCGAATACTCGTGAAACCATTCTGGAAGCATTATTGTATATAAAAGGGCAGGTTTCTCAATGCGCCTCTGACAAACGCAACGGAAAATCTCTTCAATGGATCACTATTTGGAAAAATAAGGCCGATCAATTATACCAGAATGCTGAAGCACTGTTTCCTGGGGATCCGATCGCCGCAGATGCATACAGCAGTATTCTACGAGAATCTCAAGAAGCCAAACACGCCTTGCTCTATAAAATCATATTTGTCGGTTTTCTCGTACTTTTGGCGTTATGTCTATTTATATTTGTGTTTTATATCCCGGCCATTAACAGAAAGGCTGAAAAGGGTACTGATCCCGGCAGCGCCGTAACCACTGGTTATTTTCTTGAAGATGATCCCGGATTTTATATCCCGTCATAGATTATTTACTATAGAAAAGGGGGCATAGGCTCATGGGACTTTTTAGAAAAGCTGGCGAAAAGCCTAAATCTGGCGGCGTGGCCGATCAGATCCGCTGCGATGAAAAGGACTTCCTTATATGGAAATGGCATCCCGAGGGCACTGTCCCGGGAAAAAACGAACGAGAGAATGCCATCCGTTGGGGGTCTTCTCTAAGAGTAAAAGACGGAGAGGTGGCTGTTTTTGTATATAAACAAAAAAACGGACCCATGCAGGATTATATTTTGGGACCGTTTGATGAATACATCAAGACGAAAAACCTTCCCGTTTTATCATCCATAATCGGAGCCGCCTACGACGGGAAGACGCCTTTTCAGGCGGAGATCTATTTTATTAATCTGGCCGAGATCATTCAAAGCAGGTTTGCTGTGCCTTTCTTTGATGTGTTTGATCCGAGGCTGCCGGATTTCGGCGTTCCGGTTGCCGTCAGGGGTGTTATTTCTTTCAAAATAACCGACTATTTCAGTTTTATCAAGCTGCACCGACTTGACAGTTTCAGTATGGATACATTCCAGAAACAAGTGCGGGATGCCGTGGCGCGTTATACGAAAGATGTCGTTGCAAATGCGCCCTCACGCAACAATATTCCGGTGGTTCAGATAGAAAGCAAGATCGCGCAAATAACGGACCTGGTGGAATTTGATATCACCAAGCGTTTTCAAGAGACCTTCGGCGTGACTGTTACCGGTGTGGATATCGCAGCCATAGAAATCGACAAATCCAGTCAGGGATACAAGGAACTTGTCGCGGTGACAAGAGATATCACAACGGCCACCGTACAGGCGCAAGGCGCTGCGGCGGTTAAGAACATTCATGACAAGCAGCAAATCGAAGCGGAAAACTATCGGGAAACGCTCCGCATTCAGCGTGAAGAAGCCCAATATGCACAACATCTTCAGGCGCAGTCCCAGAACACGGAAGTCTTTCAAATTGGGATGCAAGCCGAAGTCGGTAAAGCTGGTGCTGCTGCATTGGGACAGATGGGATCAAATTCTGCCGGAAGTATAGACCTGGGAAACGGAGGTTCCGGTTTTAATCCTGCGGCCATGATGGCTGGTATGACGCTGGGAAGTGTTGTTGGTCAAAATATTGCCGGAACACTTAACGGTATCATGTCACCAAATGCCCCACAGGGGACAACACCGCCTCCTATCCCCCAAGTTATGTACAACGTTGTCATAGACGGAAAAATTGCCGGTCCATTTGATGCAGTCGCACTGCAGCAAATGGCTCAAAGCGGGCAGATTAACAGACAGACTCTGATTTGGAAACCCGGAATGCCGGCATGGGCTCCGTTGGAGGAAATGTCAGACCTTATTTCCGTAATATCTTCCATCCCACCTGTTATTTAGACTTTATTAATCATTTATTATGATCGCATAATGAAAGAGAGGCGGTTAACAACCGTCTCTCATTTTATAAAAATCTGACAAAGGAACCGTCCCCCTGTCAGAGAGAAATCAAAAAGGCGGCCGATAGGCCGCCTCTGAAGGGGTCGGGGTATTACCCGCGTTTTTTCGCTTTTTCGATCGCTTCGGCCACCATCATGTCCTGGATCTTCATCAGGCGGATCTGGCTGGAGCGTTCGTTTTCGTCGAGCTTCATGGTGATGAATTTGATCTTGGACTGGGCGTCGGGGATGATCTGGTGCTCCAGGGCGTTGACGCGGCGGCGGGTCTTTTCGATCTCTTCCGCCATGAGGCGGCAGGATTTTTCCACTTCCGCTAGGCGGAGCAGTTCCGGCAGGGCGCTGTTCAAGGTGCTGACCGCATCGTCCAGTTCCGAGGCGGTGAAGGCGAAGCCGTAACTGAAGATGTCGCCCTCATTTTGCGTCCGGGTGGTTTTCTCGAATTCGGGGATCTCCACGCTCATGACGTTTCTGACGTGCGTTTCCAGATAGATCTGCTGTTTGGGCGCCAGCAGGGCGGTGTTCAGGACCTGGTCCGAGGTGGCGGCGCGGGCCATCAGGAAGCCGGCGTTGGCGCGGCGCATCTTCTCTTCCACGCTTTCGCGGAGGGTCTTGTTTTCGCGCACGAGGTCCAGGAACTGGCGCATGAGCTCGTCCCGTTTGTCTTTCAGCAGTTTATGGCCGCGCATGGCGGTGGCCAAGCGGCGTTTCTGCCTGGCCAGCTCCATGCGGGTGGGAATGATCTGTGTGGATGCCATGATGGTCCTTCCTTGTGAGCGGGCGGCCAACGGCTGCCCCGGCGGCGGGGAGCGTTATTTCGCGCCTTGCTCTCCTTTGTAGTACATATCCAGATATTTCTCGTCGATCCGCTTGAGTTCCGTGCGGGGCAGCAGGTGAAGCAGTTCCCAGCCGATGTCCAGGGTCTCTTCGATGCTGCGGTTGGTCTGGTAGCCCTGGGAAACGTAGTGGGACTCGAAGGCGTCGGCGAAGGCGGCGTATTTCTTGTCCATGCTGGTCAGGGCGGCTTCGCCCAGCACGACCATCAGTTCCTTGGCTTCCTTGCCGCGGGCGTAGGCCGCGAACAGCTGGTTCAGGACGTTGGAATGGTCCGCGCGGGTCTTGCCCTCGCCGATGCCCTTGTCCTTCAGACGGGACAGGGACGGCAGAACGTCGATGGGCGGCGCGATGTTCTTGCGGTACAGGTCGCGGCTCAGGATGATCTGGCCCTCGGTGATGTAGCCGGTCAGGTCCGGGATCGGGTGGGTCTTGTCGTCTTCCGGCATGGACAGGATGGGGATCATGGTGATGGAGCCCTTCTTGTCCCGCTGGCGGCCGGCGCGTTCGTACAGGGACGCCAGGTCGGTGTACATGTAGCCGGGGTAGCCGCGGCGGCCGGGCACCTCCTTGCGGGCGGCCGAGACTTCGCGCAGGGCGTCCGCATAGTTGGTGATGTCGGTCAGGATGACCAGTACGTGCATGTCTTTCTCGAAGGCCAGGTATTCCGCGGCGGTCAGCGCCATGCGCGGGGTCGCGATGCGTTCCACGGCGGGGTCGTTGGCCAGGTTGATGAACAGCACGGTGCGCTCCAAGGCGCCGGATTCGCGGAAGCTTTCCACGAAGAAGTTGGATTCCTCAAAGGTGATGCCCATGGCCGCGAAGACCACGGCGAAGCTTTCCTGGGTGCCGCGCACGCGGGCCTGGCGGGCGATCTGCGCCGCCAGCTGGGCGTGGGGCAGGCCGGAGGCGGAGAAGATGGGCAGCTTCTGGCCGCGGACCAGGGTGTTCAGGCCGTCGATGGCCGACACGCCGGTCTGGATGAATTCCTGGGGATAGGCGCGGGCCGCCGGATTCATGGGCAGGCCGTTGATGTCGTTGCGGGAGTCGGGCAGGATCTCCGGGCCGTCGTCGATGGGGCGGCCCAGGCCGTCGAACACGCGGCCCAGCATGTCTTCGGAAACGCCGAGCTCCATGCTGCGGCCCAGGAAGCGGACCTTGCTGCTTTCCAGGTTCAGGCCGGTGGAGGACTCAAACAGCTGCACCAGGGCGTCGGTGCCGTTGATCTCCAGCACCTTGCAGCGGCGCTTCTCGCCGTTTTTCAGTTCGATCTCGCCCAGTTCATCGTAGGTCACGTTTTCCACGCCGGTGACCAGCATCAGAGGTCCGGCGACCTCCTGTATGGTGCGGTATTCCTTCGGCATTGCTTAATCCTCCTTCCTGGCCAGCAGGGCCGCCAGTTCTTCCTTGAGGCGGGCCCGGACGGCTTCGTATGCGGGCTGGATGCGGCTCTCTTCGGTATATTTGTAGCGGCCGATCTCTTCGCGGACGGGCAGGTTCACCAGTTCCTCGATGTCTGCGCCGGCATTCATGGCCTCCGCGGCTTCCTGATAATAGGCCAGCACCAGCTTCATCATGCGGTACTGCTTTTCCAGGGACGTGTAAGTGTCGATCTCATGGAAGGAGTTCTGGTGCAGGAAGTCCTCGCGGACGGAACGGGCCGCCTCCAGACGCAGCCGCTCGGGCGGCGAGAGGGCGTCCATACCGACCAGCTGGACGATCTCCTGCAGTTCCGCTTCTTCCTGCAGCAGGCGCATCAGGCGGTTGCGGCAGTACATCCAGTCCGGATAGACGTTTTTATTGAACCATTCCTCCATGCTGTCCAGGTACAGGGAGTAGCTGGTCAGCCAGTTGATGGCGGGGAAGTGGCGCTTGTAGGCCAGCGCCGAGTCCAGGCTCCAGAACACTTTGACGATGCGGAGCGTGGCCTGGGAGACGGGTTCGGAAATGTCGCCGCCGGCCGGGCTCACGGCCCCGATGACGGACAGGGCGCCGTAGCGCTCCTCCGTGCCCAGGGTCTGCACCATGCCGGCGCGTTCATAGAACTGCGCCAGGCGGGAGCCCAGGTAGGCGGGATAGCCTTCCTCGCCGGGCATTTCCTGCAGACGGCCGCTCATTTCGCGGAGGGCTTCCGCCCAGCGGGAGGTGGAGTCGGCCATCAGCGCCACGGAATAGCCCATGTCGCGGAAGTATTCGGCCACGGTGATGCCGGTGTAGATGGAGGCTTCGCGGGCCGCCACGGGCATGTCCGAGGTATTCGCGATCAGCACGGTGCGCTCCATCAGCGAGCGGCCGGTCTTGGGGTCCTTCAGTTCGGGGAATTCGTTCAGCACGTCGGTCATCTCGTTGCCGCGTTCGCCGCAGCCGATGTAGACCACGATATCCGCGTCCGCCCATTTCGCCAGCTGGTGCTGGATGACCGTCTTGCCGGAGCCGAACGGTCCGGGCACGGCGGCCACCCCGCCCTTGGCGAGGGGGAACATGGTATCCACGACCCGCTGCCCGGTGATCAGGGGCTGGGTCGGGGGGATCTTCTTTTTATACGGGCGGCCCTGGCGCACCGGCCATTTCTGCATCAGCGTCAGGTCCTGCGGGCCGCCTGCGGTCTCCAGCGTCGCGATCTTGTCCGTCACGGTGAAGTCGCCTTCCCGGACGCCCTGGATGCGGCCGCTCAGGCCGACGGGGACCATGATCTTATGCAGCACCACTTCGGTCTCCTGCACGGTGCCGATCACGTCGCCCGCCTCCACGTAGGTGCCGGGCACCACGGCCGGGACGAAGTGCCATTTCACGTCCCGCTTCAGGGAAGGCACTTCCACACCGCGGGTCAGCAGGTTCGTGCCGGAGACTTTCAGGATATCGTCCAGCGGCCGCTGAATGCCGTCGTAGATGCTCTGGATCAGGCCGGGGCCCAGTTCCACGGAAAGGGGCATGCCCGTGGATTCCACCGGTGCGCCGGGTCCCAGGCCGGAGGTCTCTTCATAGACCTGGATGGAAGCTTCGTCCCCGTGCATTTCGATGACTTCGCCGATCAGACGGCGTTCGGATACCCGGACCACGTCGTACATGTTGGCGCCGCGCATGCCGGAGGCCACCACTAAGGGGCCGGCAACTTTTTTTATGATACCCTTGCTCATCAGGTTATCCGCCTTTCGTTTGTGTTTCTTTATCGGGGCGGGCGGAAGCGTCCGCCCCTGCGGTGATCGACCGTTATCTTTCGTTGAAAATGATGTCCGTGCCCACCGCTTTTTCCACGGATCTCCGGACGCGCGCCAGGCCGATGCCCGTGTTCCCGGAAATGCCCGGGATCGGGATGACGGCCGGCAGGAATTCGGAATCGTACGCCGCGAGGGCGTCCGGGATGAGGGAAGCCAGGGCTTCGGTGATATAGATCACGGCGGTCTTTTCCTCCGCCAGTTTTTTCAGCAGCCGGACCGCCTCTTCGGGATCCGTGACGGGACAGACCCGGACGCCCAGAGCCCGGAAACCGTAAATGCTGTCGTAATCTCCCATGACGGCGATGTTAACCATAGCACTGCCTCAAACTTTCCCGGATCTGCTCGCGCGGCAGGCCGTTCTGCAGGCCCGTCAGGAGCAGGCGCACGCTTTTGATCTCGGTCTCCCGGGCGATGACGTAGGCCGCGAGCGGGCCCATCATGATCGCTTCGCCCTTCTGCGGCCGGATGCGTTCGATCATCAGGTCGTCGCAGGCGCACTCGAACGCGCTCATGGAGCGGCTCAAGGCGTCGGCCAGGGAGCTGTAGGGCGTGCTCCTTAAGTATTCCGCGACGCTGGCTTTGCCGCCGGCGGCCGCTTCCGCCAGCATGGACCGGTTCAGGTCCGGCGCTTCCGCCAGCAGGGGGATGATCTCCGCGGCGCTCTTGCCCGCGGCGGCGGCCCGGATGGCGATGCGGATGTCCGCGCTGACCGCGAGGGTGACGGCGTATTCGGCCAGCACCGGGTCCGGAGCGGACTGTGCCGCGGCGGTCAGGGCGTCCAGGGCGGCTTTATCGATGATGCTGTCGCACAGCTGGCCGTCCCCCGTGCGGGATAAGGCCTGCTGGGCCTGAACGGCGGCCTCCTGCATGGCTTCCGGCAGACGGCCGTAGTTCTCATCTTCCACGGCCCGGCGGATCTCCTCCGCAGGGATCGTGCCGCCCTCCCGGTACAGCCGTTCCGGCGCCAGGCCGGAGGAGGCGTATATGTCCTTGATGGCCGCTTTCAGATTGTGGTAATCGCGGGTGAGCCGCAGGATGTCCAGTTCGTGGCCTTCTCCCAGGAGCTCCTTCATGAGCGCCCAGGCGGCGTCCTCCTCCGCCTTCAGCATGGCCTCGGCATCGGAGGTCCCGGCACCGCCGCCCCAGCCCCTGTCGGCCAGGTAAGCCAGCGCCGCTTCATGATCCGGCGCCGCGAGCAGCTGATCGAAATCCGCTTTGCTCAGCAAGCCGTTTTCCATGACCCGTATCCGCGCTACCTCGTAAATGTAGTCTTTCATGGCTGTCCTTCGTGAGCGGGCCGCCGGCGGGCGGCCCCTCCAGGGGATTTGTCTCTCAGTCCTCGAACAGGACGGCCCGGACGGCGTCCTTCAGAACATCGGATTCGCTTTCAAAGATCGCTTCCAGGGAGCAGTTCTCTTCCACGCCGCCGTACTGCAGGATGAAACCGCCTGCGATGTCGGCGGGGAAGCCGGCCAGGACGAGCTGGCCGTTCTGTCTGGCGGCCGCTTCCGCGATCTTCGCTTCAAAGTCCGCCGGACGGCGTTCCAGATCCTTCGCGTTCAGGCACAGCCGGCCTTCCCGTCCCAGATCCTGCTTGTCCAGCTGGGCGTACAGGAACGCAAAATATTCCGGATCCGGCAGGGCCAGGATGTCGTCCCACGCCTTCTCCAGCGCTTCCTTGATCAGCGCTCCGCGGGTCGCCAGCAGGGTGCGGCGCTTATAGGCGGCGGCCGTCACCTCGGAGCGTTCCCGGGTCTCTTCCAGGAGGGCTGCTCCCTGTTTTTCCGCTTCGGCCAGGATCTCCTCCCGTTCCGCTTTCGCTTTTTCCTCTAAGCGGGCGGCCTCTTCCCGGGCTTTTTCCATGATCTGCGCGGCTTCGCCGCTGGCCCGGTCCGCAATGTGCCGGAGGATCTTTTCTGTTCCGGTCATATCCGGCCTCCTTCCGTTCTCTCAGAGTCTGGCTACCGTCAGCAGGGAGACCAGCAGGGCTAGGATGGCGTAGGTTTCCACCATGGCGGGCAGCAGCATGGCGCGGCCGAAGGAATCGGGCCGCTTCGCCAGCAGCGAGATGGAGGCCACGGAGGCCTTGCCCTGATGGATCGCGGAGATCAGGCCGGCCACGCCGATGGGCAGGCACGCCGCCAGGAACAGCAGACCCTTGTCCGCCGTCGGAGCCGTTCCGCCCAGGATGCCGATCTTGCCCAGCACGACGAACGCCACCAGCAGGCCGTAGATGCCCTGCGTACCGGGCAGCAGCTGCAGGATCAGGACCTTCGCAAAGAGTTCCGGCTTTTCCGTCAGGACGCCGGCCGCCGCGCGTCCGCCCATGCCGACGCCGATGGCCGAGCCGCTGCCGGCCAGGAAGGTGGCCAGGGCCGCCCCCAGCAGTGCGTAAACGATGCCCAGATTCTCATTCAACATTTCAGTTCTCCTCCATATGATAATACTTGGTATCGCCGGTCCCCAGGGGCTCGAAGGCCTCGCCGCCGGCTTCATAAAATTTTCCGAAGAATTCCACGAACTGCAGACGGTTCGTGTGCACGTAGGCTCCCAGCAGGTTGATCGCCATGTTCAGCGTATGCCCCAGCAGGAAGACGATGATGAAAATGACGGCCCCGATCACGCCGCCGCCCATCATGGACGCCATCGTATTGATGACCGACGCGATGACGCCGGTGGCCAGGCCCAGGGCCAGCAGGCGCGAATACGACAGCACGTCCGACAGCCAGCCCGTGACGCCGTACAGTTCATACGCCCCCAGCGCCAGCCGCAGCCCGAACTTTTTGTCCCAGGCGGCAAACAGCAGGAGCAGCACGGCGCCCGCGATGGCCAGGAACTTGGCGGCGGTCTGCATCCAGGCCGGCAGCGGCACCGGTGCGCCCGCGATGGACGCGTACATGTCGGACGGCAGCAGGATCATCAGCAGGCCGATGAGCAGCAGGTACCAGCCCAGGACGCCGCCCAGGAAGTCCTTCGTCCGTTTCTCTTTCAGCAGCAGAACCCCCTTGATGCCCAGGCCCACGAACAGGTGGATGATCCCGAACAGGAAGCAGTAGATCAGCAGGCGCATCGGCTCGTCCAGCGGGGTGAACCAGATGGCCTTGAGCACCTGCCGGTCTGCGGGCACGCCGAAGAACGTATGCGCGATCACGTCGATCGCGTCGCCGAAAAAGCTGCCGAACAGGAAGCCCCACACGGCAGTGGAGACGCCGCACCAGAAAAACATGGTCAGCATCTTCTTCATGTTCCGGCCCATCTTCGGGAACTTCTTCAGCGCGACCGCGCAGCCGATGACCATCAGCAGGCCGTAGCCCGCGTCGGAAAGCATCATGCCGAACAGGAAATAATAGAAGACCGACATGATGGCGGTCGGATCGATCTCGCCTTTGCCGGGCAGGCCGTAGGATTCCACCACGGTCTCCGTGGGCGCGGACAGGCGGTTGTTCTGTAGGAGGACGGGGGTCTCCCCGTCCGGCTCGGTAATGATCACGCTGACCGTAAATTTATCTTCCAGTTTTTTCTGCAGCGCGGCGGCTTTGGCCTTCGGCACGTAGCCTTCCACGAAGAAGGCGGTGCGGCTTTCTCCTGCCTTCTGGAAGGAGGAGAGGCGCTCGGCTTCCAGCGTCGCGTCGTCATACAGGAACTGCAGTTCCCCGCGGCGGCCGGCCGCGGCCTGGACGGCGGCTTTTTGTTCCTCCGCCTCGGTGATGGCGGAGGCGCGGTCGAATTTGACTTCGTTCAGGGCTTCCTCCGGTGTTTTGTCGGTGGTGATCACCGGCCGGGCGAAGCCTTTTCTGCGCAGGGCGTCCTCTGCCGCTTCCGCGTCTTCCTTCAGACAGACCAGGACCAGCGGGGTCTGGGAAGCGTCGCCGCCCAGCAGTTCCAGCGAATACGCGTCCATCTGCGGGCAGTATTCCGCCAGCAGGGCGCGGATGCTCTCGTCCGTCCAGGCGCCGGGCAAGGCGCCGATGAAGGCGCGGGTGCTTTCCGTGCCGGAGAAATCCAGCGGCATCCCCAGCCCTTTCCAGGGCGCCAGGCCTTCCGCCTGGACCTGCGCGCGGGCGGCGCGGGCGTTCGCTTCATTGATCCGGCGGTCTTTCTGCAGCAGGTCCTCCGCGAGCGCGGCGGCCGCGTCCGCATTGCCGGAGCGCTTCTCCCAGTCCTCCGGGGAAAGCTCTTCGGCGCCGGTCAGGGAAGCCAGCATGCCGCCGCCCGCCGGGGCGTACTGCTGCAGGACCCGGAGAGCCTGTTCCGCCGTCTGGATCCGTTTCTCCGCCCGCGTCAAAGCCTCCCGGACTTCCGGAGCGTTCAGCCGCTCCTCCTCCAGGGGGATCAGGTGGAAGGATCCCTGCCGCTGCAGCGTCTTCATGACGGAAGACTTCTCTTCGATGGCGCCGCAGATCAGCATTTTCTGCATAGGTACGATTGCCATGATAAAAAGCCTCTCTTATCGCAGATAGGACAGTACGGCCTCCGCCGCCCGGTCCATCTTGCGGGCGGAAGCGACCTTGAGGACGGCGCGCGCGGTCATGGCTTCCTCCTCCGCTTTCCGGCTGAGCCGGGCGGAGAGTTCTTCCGCTTCCCGGCGTCTGGCTTCCAGACGGGCCGCCGCCTCTTCTTCCGCTTTCTTCTTTTCCTGTTTGATCCGTTCCTGCGTTTCCCGGATCAGGGCCTGCGCCTGCTCCCGGGCCGCGGACAGTTCCAGCGCCGCCTGGGCTTCTTCTTCCAGAATCGATTGGATCACGGGATTATCCATATGACGCTCCTCCGCAAACGAATGAAAAACAAGTCATCCGGCCTTTTGCGCATGTTTCCGAATGCGCGCCGGGCAAAATATCGCATATTTGTTCGTATTATAGCACAAAAAAAGCGGGCGGCGCAACGCATTTTTTCCGCTGCGGGCCCGCCGGCGCCGTACGGAAGCCGGATCCGGCGCCGAAACTTTTTTATCTTTCGTCCGGGGCTTGCCAGCGTGTCATTTTCTGCTATAATGGGACGGAAAGAGCATGGAACGATCGATCGAAATGCTTTTCAGAAACTGTCTTTCCGGAGAGAGATCATGAAGAAACTGCAGAGGATTTCTGTTTTGCTGATATGTCTGGTCACGATGGCCCTGCCGCTCGGCGTGCAGGCCTTCGGCGTTTACCACAACCCCGCCGTCACCATCGCGGTGCTGCATGCGTCCGGGGACGTGGAAGTGAACGTGACCATGATCAGCCACTCCGACGGCCGGTCCCTCCATCCCAAGCTCCGCAAAGACCGCCGCGTGTGGGAAACGCTGTTCCGTCTGTACCGGGAAGATGATTATTACATGGACGGCAAGATCTACTGGTTCGGCAATTCCTATGATTTCGAGAACGCCACGCTCACCGCGCGGGACGGGGACCGCGAATTCACCGTTCCCATCCCTTACGGCGAACTGAAGAAAGACGACTACGACGACTATCTCATCCTGGACATGAAGGCCGGAACGCTCTCCGCCGGCGTGCCCTGGACCCGTTCCGCCGCGATCATGCTGCTGCACCTGGCGATCTATCTGGCCGTCGAGGCCGTGATCCTGCGGCTGGTCGGGATCCGTTCCCGCCGCAGCTGGATCGTCTTCCTGCTCTACACGATCCCGACCAAAGCCATCATCTGCTTCATTTCGCGCACCTGGGTCAACTGCGACCCCCGCGCCTACATCGCCTTTGCCGTCGCGTCCATCTTCTACCTGATGTTCGACCTGGCTTTCCTGACCCTCCTGATGGACAGCACCAAGGACAAGGTCGGGAAATTCGCCGCCTCCGCCAACGTCGCGGCCGCCCTGATCATTTTCTGGTCCTTCAAGAACCTGCCGATGTGACCGCTTCCGTTCCCGGATCGTCCGCCGGCGCCATCTGCCCGGCAAAGCGCTCGACGAACAGGGCCGCATCCGTATACGTCTCGCAGCTGCCCTCGGGGAGTTCATCCGCGGGGGCAGTTTTCAGTACTGCGCCTTCCACCGTGAAACGGTCCACCGTAAGCTCCAGTTCCGTTCCCGCCGCTGTCAGAATCTCACCACTTCCGGGCCGTGGGTAAAGGCGCTGAAGACGGCGGTGGCTTCGGTGAAATAAAACACTTCCGTGTTGCCGTCGTCGGCGCTGTACATGCGCTGCAGCTGCGGATACGCGTCCAGCATGGACTGACGCGCTTCCCGTCTCTCATCCTCCGCCAGCGTCCCGGAAAGCCTCAGCCATTCCCCCTCCATGAAGGCACAGATCTCCACCTTGGGATTGGCATGGATCTGCCGCGAGACCTCTTTGATCTTGCCGGTCTGGATATACAGTCTGTCCTCAAAAATATGAATGGTGCCGAACGGCCGGACCCGGGGCTGATCCCCGTCCATCGTGGCCAGATAATAAGTTCCCGCCTTCTTTAAAAAAGCTTCCACACGCTTCATCACAATTACCTCCTGCGGTGTTTTCTGTGATTATACCCCATTCCGGCGCCGGATTCCATATTTTTTATTTTCCGAGCGGACGGCCCGGACGCAACAGAAATCTGACAAAGGGACGGTTCTTTTCTGACATGGGGACGGTTCCTTTGTCAGATTTCCGGCTCGCCGATCACACGGCCCCTGCCTTTTCCATCAAAAAGGGCCGCCATTTCCGGCGGCCCTTATTTTGCTTCCGCGCTTCGGTCACGGACGGACAAGATCGTCCGGCATTTCCTCCTCATCGCAGGACATCAGAAGGTAACTGCCGGCCCTGGGCGGGAGGAGTTCGCGGATCTCCCGGATCCACGCTTCATGGATGCGGTCATCCGGGGCGTTCTTCAGACAGATCTCCAGATACCCGTAGGAGAAATGATAGCCCCGATAAAAGTCGGGCGCGCCGCCGGGGCCGTATTTGGCTTCGAGGGCGGCTTCGAGGGCCGCAGCCGTCTGCTTCGATCTTTCCAGCAGGCGGGCGGTGCGGACGGGGCGCAATTCCTCCTCCCAGGCCCGCATGGCGGCGCATTGTTCCAGGTAATGGCGGATCTCCGTCTCCGACTGATCCAGGCGCTGCAGGTCGTCTTCCGCCCATTCGGGGACGTAATACAGGCCCGTAAACCGGATCTCCTTCTCCTGACCGTCCAGGCAGAAGCGGATCCGGACCTCGCGGGAATCCGGCGCGCCAGCCTTCACCGCCGTGTAATTCAGTTCCTCCGGCAGATCCTTCAGACGCTGGCAGCTCAAGTACAGGCGGTCCAGCAGTGCGCGGTCCTCCGGGAAGACCGTGGTCAAATGATCCGCCCCGTACTCCTCCTCCCAGGAAGGCGTCCCTTCGCAGGAGAACCGGCCGCTGCGGCTGTCATAACGGCGGGCCAGATATTCGGTTCCGTCCTCATCCCAATAACGGCACGAGAACTCGATATAGAAATCCTCCGGTGCCGCGCCGCTCTGCGCGGTCACTTCCCGCACGTACTCCGCCGCCCGGTCCAGGCTCCGGGTCCCGGATAATCCCGGGAACGCGGACTGCAGATAGCTGAGGCCGCCGCCCGGGTTTTCCCAGATGGCAAAGCGCAGATTGTCGCCCACGGTATAATTGGCCAGCGCTCCGCGCCAGGCCAGTGACTCGTCTCCTGCCGCCGGTTCCGCGATGGGATAGATCATGAAGATCCCCTTCCGGCCGATCCACGCGGACGCGGCGGACAGACTGCGGTTCTCCAGGCTGGAGTTCAGGCACTGGTCCACGACCACCCGGATGGAATCTCCGGCCGGCAGGTCTCCGTACAGGACCTGCACGGGCTTTAACGTCAGGAGCGTGGCCCGGCCCGGGCCAATGCCGGACAGCGGATCGTCTTCCTTCCGGACGATCTCCACGTCCGCCGCATCCGTCAGCTCCGCCTCCAGGGTCAGTCCCCTGGTGAACAGTTCCCGCTCCGTCAGATAGGCGAGGCAGAATTCCTCCTGAGGTCCCGGGGCTGCGCTATCGGACGCTTCCCGGACCGTCACATACGCGTCGGAATACAGAACGCCTGCCGGAGTCTCCGCTTCTGCCCACAGACCGGTGCCGTCCGCGCGGTTTTTCTTCTGCAGCTGCGCGTAGCCTTCCCGGCTGTACGGGAGCAGTTCCGCGTGGCGGACGTCGACGAAATCTTCCCGGCATTCCTCAAAAATGTGCTGCATTTCCTGTATGGCTCCCGACAAAGTCCCCATCTGTTCATTGAAATGACTGCCGTATCCCAATGCGCCGCCCTGATAATGAATGGTGCGCTGCTCTCCGTTTTCCTGCCAGCGGATCCCGACGCGGAAGTTCTCTCCGTACTCCCCCTTTTCATGGACGATCTCTTCCGGGAAGTCCTTCAGCCGCACCAGGCAGTCGTAAAACAGTTTCCGGTCGGACTCTTCCATGGCGAAGACGGCGGTCCGCATATGAAGGCCGTCGGCAAAGGACAGGATCTCTTCCATGCGGCCGCTGACGCTGTCGTAAGTAAAGCCCAGGTCGTGTTCCCGGCTTTCGCCCTCATAGAGATAATCGATGCAGAACGCGAAGTCGGCCGGCAGTTCCTCGCCATCGCCCAGCAGGGTCCTGGTGCGGGCTTCCGCCTCGTCCAGCGTCCAGTTTTTGCCGTAACCGGTGAAATAATGCTGCGGCAGGGCGAGGCCGTCCCCGGCGCCCCAGACGGCAAAGCAGGGAGCCCAGCCCTCGTAATCCGCCAAAGGCTTCTGAAATGCGTAGGAAAGCTCATGCAGCAGCAGGATGCCCTCGCTGTCCGGCTTCGCGTTCTGCAGCGCCCAGTCCGTTCCCCAGGTGGATTCATTCAGGCCGGACTGCTGCACGTAGATCTCGACCGGGCCTTCTTCTTTCAGTTTTCCTTTCAGGACGCGGAGGGGCTCCACGGTCAGGATGCTGGCATACTGCGGGAAATCGGACTTTACATTTGTGATCTCGACGATTTTCCTGCCGGTCAGGCGGCCGCGCAGGATGACGTCCGATCCTTCCATCAGTTCACGGTCTGTGAAATACTGCAGGCAGCCCTGTTCGACATATTCGGGCCCGCCGCTGTCCGCCGGCAGGCCGGTTATATCTTTCACCGTCCAGCGGTCATCCTGATACAGGATCCGGTCCTGATCCTGCGATGCGGTGCTTATCGCCTGCGCCTCGCCGCTGTTCTTCGCCGGGTCCCCGCTGCTGTTTTTTCCCTGATGCGGCATTTCCGCGACGGGAACGGGGACATCCCCCTTCTGCCGCCTGAACCATCCGCCGGTCAGAGCCAGAACGGCCAGCAGCACGCAGGCAGCAGCAGCCGCGCCCCATATCAGCGGTTTCCGGATGCGGCGCTTCACCGCCGGCTTCGTCTCCCGCGGCTCGGCTTCGTTCACGTATTTTTCCGCGGCGCTCCCCAGCGCCCGTAAGAGTTCCCTGTTATCCATTCCAGAGATCCTCCTTTTCCAGATAGTCTTTCAGTTTCTGACGGAGCCGGTACAGGATCACTTTGGCATGGCCCGGTTTTACGCCGTTCTGCGCGGCCACTTCCTTCACGGGGAGGAAGTACCAGTAGCGCTGCAGGAAGATCTTCCGCTCGCCGCCGGTCAGGCTGTCCAGAAAGCCGGTCAGGGCTTCTTCCAGGCTCATGCGGGCGGCCCAGCGGCGCCCGTCGTCGGCCGGAAGGCTTTCCGCCAGTTCTTCCAGGATCAGTTCCGACTGCCCGCCGCCCCGCTTCTGCGCGTTTTTCTCATCCAGCCGGTCCAGCGCGCGCCGGCGGCAGATGGTACGCAGATACGGCAGCAGCGGCCGCGGCTCGGCCGGCGGGATCTGTTTCCAGGCGGTGAGATAGACATCGTTTTCCACTTCTTCCGCGTCTTCGGGGCTGCCCAGCAGATGCAGCGCCTGCGCACGCAAAACGGCGCCGTAGCAGCGCGCGGTCTCCTTGAGGGCGTCTTCCGAGCGCTCCCGGAACAGGGCCAGGATCTTCTCATCGATTTGACTGCAGTCGTTCGGCATACAAGGCTCCTTTACCTGCCTTATCGGAAAACGGAGGGGGCGGGTTACGGAAAGGTCCGGTACCGGAAGGGGCGGATCGCAGAAAGATCCGGTTACAAAAAGGCGGGCCCGAAGGCCCGCCCCTGTGGATGGGATGTCTGTTTAGACAATGCCCTGAGCGATCATGGAGGTCACGATCTTGTCGGCAGCAGCCAGGTTGGCGCCTTCGATCAGGCAGTTCACACCGTCCAGACCGAACTTGTTGGCAGCCTTCAGGGAGCTGTTGAAGATATCCTTCATGATGGCGTGCAGCTTCTCTTCCACTTCTTCTTCCGTCCAGTAATACTTCGCAGCATCCTGGGCCATTTCCATGGCGGACACGGCAACGCCGCCGGCGTTGACGGCCTTGGAAGGAGCCACTACGAAGCCGTTCTCACGCAGGTAGTCGATGGCTTCCTGGGTGGTAGGCATGTTGGCGACTTCGATCAGCACGTTGCAGGTGCCTTCTTCTTTGATGCGCTTCGCATCTTCGATGCGGATGTCGTTCTGCATGGCGCAAGGCATGTAGTAATCGGCCTTCACTTTGCCCCAAGGCTTCTCGCCGGCGATGAACTCGGCACCGAACTTGTCGGCGTAAGGCTTGCAGTGCATCGGGTCGGTGGCACGCATGGTCAGCAGGAAGTCGACCTTCTCGTCGTTCATGCCGTCCTTGTCGTACACATAGCCGTCGGGACCGGAGATGGTCACGACCTTGGCGCCCAGCTGGGTGGCCTTCATGGCAACGCCCCAGGCGACCTGGCCGAAACCGGAGATGGCGATGGTGGCGCCCTTGATGTCGCGGCCCAGCGTCTTGATCAGCTCTTCAGCATAGTACACGGCACCGAAACCGGTGGCAGTGGGACGGCCCAGGGATCCGCCGTATTCGGGGGACTTGCCGGTCACGGCAGCGGCTTCGAAGTTGCCGGTGATGCGCTTGTACTGGCCGTACAGGAAGCCGATCTCACGGGCACCCACGCCCATGTCGCCGGCAGGGCTGTCGGTGTTGGCACCGATGTAGCGGTACAGTTCGGTCATGAAGCTCTGGCAGAAACGCATGACTTCCGCGTCGGATTTGCCGATCGGGTCAAAGTCGGAACCGCCCTTGCCGCCGCCGATGGGCAGCGTGGTCAGGGAGTTCTTGAAGCACTGCTCGAAAGCCAGGAACTTGATGGTGTCCAGGGTCACGTTCTTCGCAAAACGAAGGCCGCCCTTGTACGGACCGATCGCGCTGTTGAACTGGACACGGTAGCCGCGGTTCACATGAGCCACACCGTTGTCATCGACCCACGGTACGCGGAAGATCACGGTCTTTTCGGGCTCGACTAATCTTTCCAGAAGAGCGAGCTTGCGATACTTCTCTTCGTTGGGCTCGATCATGGGACGCAGGGAGTTCAGCACTTCACGAACGGTCTGTAAAAACAGGGGCTCATTCGCGTCGCGGGTTTCCACCTGGGCTAACACTTCATCTACATAAGACATGGCAAATTTCCTCCTACACATATAATATTGGTCGGTGCCAGTTAGTTGCTTAAAATATACCACAGAAGGGCGGTGTTTGTCACTATCGGAAAAGCAAGATTTCCATATATTTTTTTTATTTTTCGAAAAGGGATATTGGTTTTGCCTTATCGCGCCCTATAAATCTGTCCCCTTGCGGTATTCCTCCGGAATTTCAGTCTCCCCGGAAAGGCCGGGCTCGGCCGGAGCCTCCTCCTGCTGCGGCGCGCCGGCCGGTTTTCTGCGCATCCGGAGGGCGATGACGGCAATGATGAGGGCGAGGATGCCGAGGAAGGGGAGCACGATGAAGAGCAGCGCGTTCCGGTCGGAGACCGCGCCGGTATCGATCATCAGGCCGGACTTTTTCAGACGGCCGCCCGCCTCAAAGCCCATCTCGTCCAGCGTTTCGTCGTAGAATGATTTCAGTTTTCCTTCCCGCAGCCGATCGGTCTTTCCCCGCGCTTCATAGCCCGGGATGGCCTCCAGCTGCTTCTGTGTCTCCGCCTCCCAGTATTGATCCGCAAGGGCTTCCAGCTGCGCGATCTCCTCCTTGTCGCTGGACCGGACCGTGATCAGGGACAGATCCGGGGCGATCGCCAGATAATACCGGTATTCGCCGGTCTTGAAGGGGATGCCCAGGAAGCTGATGTCATCATTCTCCGTCGCGTAGTTTCCGAGGATCCAGCGGACGGTAAGTCTGCCGAATTCCTGATCCGGCAGGGCCTCGCCTTTTGCCATCAGCGCATCCAGGTCCGTGTATTCGACGTTTTGCGTATACCGGCCGCTGTGGGAGCGGTAAGCCAGGACCGCGAACGCGATCAGCGCGGCCACCGCGATGCCCAGGCCGATCCGGAGGACCGCGAAGCCGATGCCTTTTGCTTCATTTTTCATGCTCATGCCGCCTCCTTCCGTCAGCGATTCCGGGAAGAAAACGGCCCGTGCGGGGGGTGAGCCGGGCACGGGCCGTATCCGTCAGCCGGGGCTGACAGGGTGCTGCTGTTATCTCTTGAACAGCTTGTAGGAAGAGTTCACCGGGTAGACCTGCACCTGCTGGGTGTAGGTGCCCTGGAACGTGACGGTGTCATACTGGGAAATGTAGGTGTACAGTTCGTTCAGTGTGACGATGTTGTTGTTGTTGGTATCCGCGGGCATATGGCCGGAGGATCCGATGCCTTCGATCAGCCAGTCGGTGAAGTAGTTGCCGGCATCGCCGCCTTCATGGCCCCAGCTCATCTGATGGTGGGCCGAAGCGGCCAGCACGTAGAACTTGCTCTGGCGCATGGCGCCCACACCGGTGTTGGCCATTTCCGCTTCGTCGACCGCCGCAAACGCTTCGATCGCCTGATGAACGAGCAGCTTGTCGGCATTCGCCGCTTCCGCCATATTGCCATAGATGGCAGAGCCGGAACCGCAGGATTCGATGATCACGATGACCTTGCCCTTGACATAGGTGTTCAGCCAGTTCGCCAGGGTGCCGAAATCCAGGAAGTTGCCGTCCGTCAGGGCCAGTTCGCCGTCGCCGTCACTGTTGCCGTGGGTCGCGATGAAGAAGAGGGAAACGTCCGTATTCTTGGTATTGGCGAAGGTGGACTGGATGGCACTCTGCACGGCGCTGTAGCCCAGGTCGATCTTCAGGGTGCTGGTGTAGCTGGTTCCTTCCGGACCCTTGATGGTGCTCAGCATGGTCCTCATATGCTCGGCGTCTCCGCGGTTGCGGGTGCAGATCGGGTTGAAGGCTTCTTCGCCGATCAGCAGAGCGCGGTACGTGCAGGTCGCAGGCTGGACCGTCAGTTTGGCGGCGCTGGACGTGGCTTTGTCACTGGCATTGGAAACGATGCAGCGATACTGATAGCCGTTGTTGCTGTCTTTCGCCGTAAAGGAAAGCGTGGCCTTCTTCGCGGTGGTGTAACCGGAGTTGGTCCAGCTTCCGCTGGAAGAAGTCCGATACTGCCACTGGTACTTCAGATTGCCGCCGGATGCCTTGACCGTGAATTTCGCCGTCTCCCCGGAATAGACCGTTACGGCCTTCGGCTGCGTCGTGATGGTGATGGGGTTGACCGTCAGCTTGACCGCCTTGGTGTAGATGGTGCCGTACGAGTTCCGGATGCGGCACATATACTGGTAACCGTTATGCTTGCTCTGCGCCGTAAAGGAGAGGTTGGCCGTCTTGGCGCTGGAATAGCCGGAGGCTTTCCAGGAGTCGGACGAAGAAGTCCGGTAATACCACTGATAGGTGCGGTCAGACCCCGCCGCAGCTACCGAAAACTTGGCTGTCTGGCCGGAATACACGGTCTTCGCCGACGGCTGGGTCGTGATGGTCGGGCCGTTCTTGACCAGCAGCATGACCGTATTGGAGGTCGCTTTTCCGTACTTGTTGGTAATGACGCAGCGGTACTCGTGACCGTGAGTCGAAGCGGAAGCCTTCACCTGCAGCACGGAGGAGACCATCTGATAGGTGGAAGCGTTGGAAGTGGTCACCTTGTTCCAGGCGCCCGAAGGAGACGTGCGGTAATACCACTGGAAAGTCAGCCCGCTGCCTCTGACCGATACGGTGAATTCAGCGGTCGCGCCTTTGCTGACCGTAACGGTGACCGGCTGCTGCTTGATGATGGGCTTGCCCACCGTCAGCGTCGCCGCGTTGGAATAAACGGTGCCGTAGGAATTCTTCACGCGGCAGCGGTACTGATAGCCGCTGTATTTGGTCTTTCCGGGCACGGAGAGGGTCGCCGTCTTGGCGCCGGTGAAGCCGGAGTTCGCCCAGGAACCTGACGAAGAAGTCCGGTACTGCCACTGATAGCTCATGCTGACGCCCGCGGCTTTGACCGTGAACGTGGCGGTTTCATTGATCGCCACATCCTTGGAAGCGGGCTGGGCCGTGATCGTGGGTTTGCCCTTCACGGTCAGCGTCACCGTATTCGACGTCACGCTGCCCGCCAGGTTTTTGACCACGCAGCGGTACTGGTATCCGTTGTTCTTTGCTGCGGCCGTGAAGGAAAGCGTAGCCTTCGTGGCGCTGGAGTAGCCGGAGTTGGTCCAGGTGCCGCTGGAAGAAGTCCGGTACTGCCACTGATATTTCAGGCTCCCGCCGCTGGCAGCCACCATAAAGGAGACCGTCGTGCCGGGATCGACCGTCTTCGAAGAAGGCTGTGTGGTGATCTTCGGCTTGGAGAGGGCCGTATAGCTGTCGATATAAATATTTACGTTGTAGGAACCGATATTGGCATTGCCGGTATTGAAGGTGTAGGAGAAATAGTTCGTCTGGCCTGACAGTTTCACCACTGCATTGGTCACGTCCAGCGTATGGCTGGTGTCCGACAGCGTCACGTACTGCGCGTAGCTCTTCGGCATCACCTTCGTCAGATCAAAATAATAATTCTCTCCGACCACATATCCCGTCTGTCCGGTCACCGTCTGGGTGCTGATGCTGCTTCCCAGGCTGGTATTGTTCACCAGGCGCAGATAGGCCAGCTGGTTGCCGGAGGTGTACAGTGTCTGCAGTTTCGTGTTTTTGCTGAGGTCCAGCTTTTTGATCTGGTTATTATCCAGATCCAAGTACGTCAGCTCGACATTTTTAGTCACGTCCAAAGCCGTCAGATGGTTGTCCCAGAGAATAAGCCTTGTCAGATTCGGGAACTTCTCAATGCCCTTGGCGTCAAAGATCTCCTGTCCTTTGAGGCCGAGGGCCGTGACTGCTTCCGCCTGTTCCTGGGTCAGGTAATACCCGGAACTGGAACTGCTCGGACTCAGGTTGTTGATGATCCAGTTGCGGAAATTCGCATCCGGAAAATTCGTGCTGTTGATGTAAATGTTGGCATTGGAGACAGCTTCGCCTTCCTGGGCCTCAGCTGCCGGCGCGTGCATCCCGGTCAGTACCATCATGACTGCCAGCAAGATGCACAAGATCCTTCTCTTCATGTTCGCTCCTTCCTGTGTCGCAACCATAAAATGTCCGCCGCGAAGGAAATGGTTTTTTTCCGCGGCTTTGCGCTTCCTTAAGTTATACACATTATATATAATGTGCCGTTTTTTTGTCAATCTGATTTTGCCGGACGAGAGCAATTTTGCCCTCTTTTTTCGTCCCGTTTCCCGGTTTCCGGCCGTCTTATTTTGACAGGGCCGTGACGATGCCGCAGGCGCCGGAGAACACCAGGAACCAGCCCACGACGCGGGTCAGGCTCACCGCGGTCCCGAAGGGATCGATCCACAGGACGACGGCGAGGATGATCAGGATCGCGCCGCAGACCGCCGGGATCTGGAAATAGCCGGTCCTGTCCCGTCTCATGCGGTACGCCGCCAGCAGCGCGTTCAGGCCGCCCGCCGCAAAGCCGACCCCGCAGAGGATGGGGAAGAAATCCTCCGCCCACCTGAGTTTCAGAAGCGCAAGTCCTCCGAGCAGCATCATGACGACCGCGCCGATCAGTTTCACCATGTCCCGCTCTTCTTTTTCGCTGAGGCAGGTCAGCACTCCGATCAGGCCGTTCACCAGCAGCATCGCCGCCAGGACGACCAGCACGGTCCGCATCGCAAAGCCGGGCTTGAGGGCCAGAAGCAGTCCCACAGCCGCCACGATCACCATCTGCGCCAGGCTCACATTCTTTTGCGTCATTTGTTCCCACCTTCCTTTATCAGGGTTTTATCCAGTATAGCACGTAAAGCGGGGAACAGGGAATAATCTCCCGGGACAAAAACCGGACCGGGAATAAATTTTGCAGGAGATCTGATGGCCATCCGGGCAGCAGAAAAGGCGGATCGCATAAATGACGGTCTTCAGAACTCCGGCTGACCTGCAAAGCGATCGCTCCGGCGCGAAAAACAGAAGCGGCGAAATCTTTACGAAGCATCTTCCCCAGCGGCCTCATCTCCGCGCCGCCGCAAATATGTGGGTTTGTCAAACATATATTACACCATCATTCAGGAAATCCTGAAGGACTGTGTTAGGAGAAAGCCAGTGCAAAGGCCGTATAGGAAAGTTGTTATAATCCCGACGATTATACAGTTTTAATTGTGCGGCGAAGTCA
>JAFRRM010000008.1 GCA_017428105.1 Lachnospiraceae bacterium
CATCACCGGCATTTATAAAGGCTACACTGGTGAATTGATGGTGAGCTACAGTTATGATGCTTGGGGAAAGGTGACGGCGACAAATGAGGCCGGGAACTCCACCGGAACGACCCTGATCAATAGGAACCCTTATCTGTATCGGGGATATCGATATGACCGGGAGACGGGGCTGTATTATCTGAACAGCAGGTATTATGATCCGGAGACGGGAAGGTTTATTAATGCGGATGGATTGGTCAGTACCGGGCAGGGGGTGCTGGGCAATAATATGTTTGCGTACTGTTTAAATAATCCTGTGTGCATGCTTGATGAATCTGGAGAATCTGCAATTCTTTCTCTAAGAACGCTTTATTTACCTGATTATAGTCACGATCCATATAAAAATTATGATACTGTTATTCTGCATCAATACGTCAATGAAGATAGAGCGAACAGGAGTAAAGAAGCGCAGCAAAAGAGTTCTGTCTTATCTAATACAGGTGAGAACAACGCAACAGAAGGCAATGATATTCCGATTTCTCTGTCAATTGCCCCATTCTTTTGGGATTTTGGTAGAATAAAAATTGGCACGTCAAGTCCAGAGAAAGTTAAAAACCCCAACGGATGGTACATAAAGGTAGGGAATAATTGGGAGGTTTATGCAGCTGCTTATTATAGTGAAAGTGGTAAGCAAATATATAGAATAGATTTCCAAGGGAAAGCGCATGCTGGAGTTGAACCCCCACATATACACACATATGAATATCCGAGTAGAGGAGGACGCATTTCCCATTTTTATGACATTTATGGAAATAAAATATATTAAGATCAGTTTGCAATACAAATCCAGATTTTTGTGCGAAAACCGCTTTGGATATGTGTCGCTTTGTCTTATAATGATACATGAAATCGCTTAATCATACAAGGTAATTAAATTCAATCGGAGTATACATCAACGCGAGAGAACATAAATGTTCTACATTCAAGAAAGGTTATACAACAATAAAATGAGTCAGATCTGTTTCGGAAAAGTGAATGGATTAACAGATAAAGAAAAACAGCAGTATTTTGCCGATATAATTGTTATCACACAGAAATATGGCTATAGCATCTATCCTGTTAATTGGAATGAACCCGTAATTGAATCATTTGGCAATTGCTTTTATTTCTCTTTAGGAGACAAAACCTGGGGTGACTGTGAAAAGCTTTTTCTACCGGATGGATGGCATATGGGTGAATATACAAACACAGTACGTTTTGAAGAAAGAATGAAATTATTATATGATGTTGCATGTTTTTTTGTGGTGAAATGTCACTGCTTTGAATACTATATTGGGTGTAGCGGAGATCAAAATGATGATTTCAAGTGTTATCAAATTAAGCTAGACAATTTGGTACCTCTACTATCAAGAACAGTTGGTAAAACGGGAGAACTATGCTCTATTCATATTATGATTTCGGGGTCAGAAGGGGACACTTGTTCTTGTCAAGTCCTAAATACGGTTTAAACTCCTTTAGGCAATATAACTTGCAGACATGGTGCGGGAGCATTTGTCAAGGGGCAATACGCTGGGGCATATCCCGTACCCCGAGCATGCTACAATAAATAGATTTATATTTGCAAGACAATCATTCTGGCATATTATAATATTGGGAGCGACTTCCTTACGAAGTGCCGTCCCTCCATGGCACTGTTTTTACAGGACGTTACAATCCCTGTTCGCGGACGAAGGCGTAGAAAGCATCCTCCTGCGGTTTGTCGGAGGAGCGGACGGTGCCGACGGGCATGGCGTAGAAGACGGTCTCTTCCCGGCCGTCCAGGCCGAAGGCGGCATTGGCGGCGGCGGGATCGACGGCGGCGATGGCGCAGCCGCCCAGAGAGAGGGAGGTCGCGGCGAGATAGAGGTTCTCCGTGACGTGGCCGCTGTCCATCAGGATCGGGGCGTGAGCCCAGATGCCGTAGCGCCATTCCGCACGGTAAAAGACGCAGCTGAAATAGAACACGGCGTTTGCCTTTGCAGCCCAGGCCTGGCCGGAGACGGAGCGGGCAATGAAGTCCGGGAGATCGTCCCGAGCGCCCAGGAATTCCAGTTCGTGCGTCAGCGGCAGATAGTGGTACAGCCCGTCGGCCGCCCCCTCCACCCGCTGCAGTGCCAGATAACACTCGAACGGATGGCGCGCGCCGCCGCTGGGCACCGTGCGCAGGGTGGCGTAGGACTTGCCGCGCAGCGTTTTCACGCCCTGGCAGCACCAGAGCAGGTACGAGATCTGCAGCAGGCTCATCGGCTCCTGCGTGTAGACGCGGTGGCTGGCGCGGCTGTTGATCACGTGGAGGAAATCGTTATCGACCGGTAAAGCGGCAAAGTCCGTCGGAAGGGCGATCGCCGCTTCCGGACCGCGCATCGGCGGCTTTACCAGCGGCGGCTGGGGCTTCTTCAGCGTCTGATCGGTCTCGTAATCTTCGTCCACGCCTTCTTCATCACTGAACTTCGTAATGAAGGAGCGACCCAGCAGGAGACGGCGGCGGATCGTTTCTTCGTTCATGAGGATACCTCTTCTGTTTTGCGGGGCCGCCCGGGACCGTCCCTCGGCGGCCTTGTTTTCTGACAAAGTACACGTCCCCCTGTCAGATTTCCGGCCGGGTCACGCCCCGTGTCGGGCCACCCATTTCGAACCGGGGTCCATTTTGTTCATCAGCCAGTAGCAGAACAGGGAGATGAGGAGGCCGCCGGGGATGTCGATGAAGAAATGCTGCTTCGTGAAGACGGTGGAGGCGCAGATGAGGAGGGTCATGATCAGCGAATAGACGCGGAAGCCGCGGGAGATCTCGGGCTGTTTCCGGACGCCCAGATAGCAGTACAGACTGATCAGGCAGTGGTAGGACGGAAAGAGGTTAAAGCCGTAGCGGCTGCCGTCGGCGCCGTAGATGATGGACAGCAGCCAGTTGAAAAAGCCCGGTCGGGACGCCGTATCCATCAGGCCTTCGCGCAGGCGGTCCATACAGGTCGGCATGAAGACGAAGAACAGGAAGCCGATGAGATAAGCCAGCGAGAGGCCGGCGATATAGTTCACGAAATTCCGCTTCTTCGTCAGCGACGCCGCGATCGGCCCGCAGATCCAGAACACGTACGAGAACAGATAGATGACCGCGAAGACCGGAAGGACGGGGATCGCATCGTCGATGAACGGGATCTTGGGTTCAAACGCCCGGTCGATGGTCCCGAATACGCGGCTGAGCCAGTCGCCCAGGCGGTACATCCCGTACTGGAGCCCGAAATAAACAAATCCCAGCACCCATCCGTACCGGGGGATCGATTTGACCTTCTCGATGAATTTCCGCATTTTTCTTTCCTCTGTCGTGCTGACCGGCCGGCGCGGGACCGGGGCCCCTGCCCCGCACGTCCGATCCTTCTTTTTTGTCATTATAGCGTAAACAGCCGAATGATGTAAAGCCGGATTTGCGGAAGAAAGGGAAAAGTCCGGGAGCGATATTTTCATCCTGCAGGCAAAATGACGGAGATACGCTCTCCGCGCACACAAAAACGGCGGAGCCTTTCGGCCCCG
The DNA here is from genome assembly GCA_017428105.1 of Lachnospiraceae bacterium. Taxonomy (GTDB): domain Bacteria; phylum Bacillota; class Clostridia; order Lachnospirales; family Lachnospiraceae; genus UBA6987. The sequence continues at coordinate 3,544 of JAFRRM010000008.1, forward strand.
CCGCATTTTCCTTCGGCGATCCGCAGCAGACGGATGCGGGCTTTGTCCGGTCATCCGGCAGGATCCCGTGTCATTCCGGGGTCGCGATGTCCGTCCCGGTGGTGGCGATGACGGTCCCCGAATCGTCCGGGACGTCCAGTGTGCCGCGGTCTTCGATCAGGCGGATCAGGTCCGAGGCAACGGAGCGGCTGATCCGGAAGGTCTGGCTGCCCTCGCCGTGCAGGTTGTCCGGGAAGAAGGAGAGGTAGCCGCTCTCCAGGATCTGCAGGCGGCCGGAGAGGCCGATGCTGAATTTCAGGGAGCACAGGGCCCGCTTCCCGCAGGCCGCGTACAGGGTCTGCTCGTCGGCCTGCACCGCTTCGCCGGTGAGCGCCAGGATGCGTTCCCGCAGCGCGGCCGCCAGGTCTTCGCCGACGAAATATCTCGTATAGGAAACGTCTTTCTCACCGGCGGTCTCCACAGCGGCTGCCGTGACGTTTTCGGAATAAAACAGGCTCATGGTCTCTGCCGCGTCAAGCGCGCCGAAGAACTCGGCCGGCCCCGCGAAGGCGGCTGCGGGATCCAGGAAGGTATAATAATGGGTCAGGGTCAGGGCATCGCCCCGGTCCAGGTATTTCAGGCAGACGGCGGTTTCCGGTGAGATGTTACGCAGACTGTATACCTCCGCCCGCAATGTCTCGATTTTCTCTTCTTCCGGCTCCCGCAGCACGGTACCATCCAGCCCCACATAGGTCCAGGCCGCCTTCACCACAGTGTCGCCGATCTTTTCTCCGACCCGGTTTTCCGCGCATACTGCCACGGGCAGCCAGGAGGCGTACGGTCCCTCTGCGATGCGGGCGCGGTATTCTTCGGCAAGCATGGCCTCCGGTTCCTTCGTGGGATGAAGATAGGCATTCCACTGCTCCCACGTATTAACCGGCGTCCGGCGGAACAGGCCGCCGGAGACGCCCCAGATCAGGACCCCCAGGATCAGGCAGGCAGCCGCGGGGATCAGCCATTTTTTCAGGCGGCGGCCCGGGTTTTCCTCAGTGCGGTGCTCGTTCGCCGCATCGGCACGACGTTCTTCCGCCGCGCGTTCTTCTTCCAGCATTTCCGACACGAATGCTTCGTCGGTCGCGTTTAATACATTATCCCAAAGATTCACGGTGTATATCCCTCGCTTTCCAGTTTTTCCCGGAGACCGTCGCGCACACGCTTCAGGGTCTTGTCCACGGTGGAGCGGGACAGACCGAAGAGGCGGGCGATCTCAGAGAGGGAGCGGGAACCGTAATAACGTTCCAGAAAGATGACGCGGTCGCGGCGCGGCAGGCCGGCCAGGTAAGCGTTCAGAATGCGGGAAAGTTCCGCGGCGGCGGCTTCGCTTTCCGTATCGTTGGCGGCCCCCAGCACTTCCTCCAGCTCCTGCTGCGCCTCCAGATGGCTCTGCGGCACCTCGCTTTTGCGGGTGAGGCGGCGCAGGCGGCTGATGGCGGCGCGGCGGGTGAGGGTCATCAGGAACGCTTCCAGGCTCTCCGGCTGTGCGGGCGGGATGGCCTGCCACGCCTTAAGCAGCGCGTCGTTCACCACCTCTTCCTGATCGCGGCCGTCGCTCAGAAAACGGGCTGCGAACGCCTTGAGGCGCGTGCCGTAAAGGCGCGCCATCGCCTCGGCGCCCGCCTCGTCCCGTGCGTTGAGCAGAGCGAGGATCTCCCCGCCGCCGGTCCGCTTTTCCGCCGTTTTCGGCTCACTTTTTACCGTATTCATACGATTCTCCGTTCCGTTCCTTTTGCTCATGAAGGTCCTTCACCCCTCCAGTCGCAAAAAAACGGAAAGTGCGTAATCTCCTGCCAAAAACCTGACAGGGGGACGGTTCCTTTGTCAGATTTCCTGACAGGGGGACGGTTCCTTTGTCAGATTTCCGCTCCCCGCAGGCACACAGGACAGCACTTACAGAGTCCCTTTTTCGGAGCCGGGAAAGACCCCGTCCTGCCGGCGGGCGGAAATGTCAGTCAGTGCTGCTGATCGAAAGGCGGGATCAGGCCGGCGACGGCGTTGCCGTGCGCCACGATGCGGCCGTAAAAATCCGTCGTCACATCCTGTTTGGCTCTGTAGTAGCCGACGATGCGATGATAAAAGTCCTTCGCGGTCTGGTTGCCTTCGGCGTCAGTCTCAATGGTCCCGCGGACCTGCAGGCTTGGGTCCCGGAGCGTGAAGATCTGTCCCATGATGTATTCCTCCCTTGTTCTGTCGTTCCGTCCGGCGGCCGCACCGAATACGGCCGTCTACAGTTCCCGCCGCAGATTCAGGCTGTCCGGCGCGTCTTCATCGATATAGCCGGTGTCCCGGAACCCGCATTTTTCGTAAACGCGGAGGGCGGCGGCATCCGTTTTTTTGACGCACACCTCCACACAGTCATATTTCCGTTCGGCCGTCAGTTCCGCCAGGATCAGGCGCAGGGCTTCCGTGCCGAATCCCCGGCCCTGGAACCGGCGGTCGATCATGAACTGCTGCAGATCGTAGCAGGCGGGCTCTTCGTCCAGGTCCTTCACCAGGGCGACGCCGACCGCGGTCTCCCCGTCCGCGATCCCGATGACCCGCGCGTGGGCGGCGCGGTACACGTAGCCCCGGGCCAGGATCCCGACCGCACTGTCCAGGAATCCCAGCTGGTCATCGGCCGTCGACAGGCGGCGGACGGCGAGCCAGTTTTCTTCATTGATATCAAACAGTCTGAGCATGGTCTTCTCCTTGTGCGGGGGACGCGGGTTTAGGAGATCTGACAGGGGGACGGTTCCTTTGTCAGATAATCTGACAAAGGAACCGTCCCCCTGTCAGAAATTCGTCTCCCCTGTCACCAAGAATATAGCATGCGGAGGAGCTGCGTCAAGGGGGAGGAAGGGAAGGGGAGACATTTTGGGGGAGATGTGGTATGATGGGGGAAATTTCGGAAGGATGGTTCGGGAGGGACAGTTCTTGGCTGGTCATCGAGGTGCGCGGAGCGCGGAAGGGAAAGGTCCGGAGGGGCGGCGGAAGCCGCTGATGAGTCTGCTGCTGGTGCTGGCGTCCGTGATCTGGGGCGCGGCATTCGTGGCGCAGAGCGAGGGGACCCGGTACGTGGGGCCTTTCACGTTTGTCAGTATACGCTATTTTCTGTCCGCGCTGCTCCTGCTGCCGCTCAGTCTGGTTACCGGGCGGAAGAACGGGCCGGCGCCCGTAAGCCGGGCGGAGCTGAAGACCGCGGCCGCAGGCGGCCTGCTGTGCGGCGTTTTTCTGGCGCTGGCCAGTCTGGCGCAGCAGGCCGGCATCGAGACCACGACAGCCGGAAAGGCGGGCTTCATCACCGCGCTGTACGTCGTGCTGGTGCCGGTATTCGGCCTGTTCCTGGGACGCCGGCCGCCGCTGCGGATCTGGATCTGCGTCGTGTTCGGCCTGCTGGGTCTGTACCTCATCAGTGTGAAGGCCGGGTTTTCCATCGAAAAGGGCGACGCGCTCATGATCCTCTGCGCCGCGCTCTTCTCGTGCCAGATCCTGAGCGTGGACCGCTTTACGGCTCGGCTCTCGAACGTGATCCTGCTGGCCAATTTCCAGTTTCTGACGACCGCGCTCATCAGCGGCGCCGGCATGCTGCTGTGGGAGACGCCGGATCCGGCCGGCATCCGCGCGGCCGCCGTTCCGATCCTGTACGCGGGCGTGATGTCCGGCGCCGTCGGCTACACGCTGCAGATCGCGGGTCAGAAATACACGGATCCTGCCGTCGCTTCCCTGATCATGAGCCTGGAATCGGTCTTCTCGGCCCTGACCGGCTGGCTCATTCTGCATCAGACGCTCTCCGGGCGTGAACTGCTGGGCTGCGCGGTCCTGTTTCTGGCGGTCCTGGCCTCCCAGCTGCCGGCCGGCAGACAGGGGCCGGGACGCAGCGCGGCGTCGCCTTCGGATTGACTCTTCCCTCGTTTTTTGCTATGGTTGGATCGGCTGATCAAACCGCGGAAGCCAAGGGAAAAAGCTTATTGGACGGAGCAGGCCATGAATACCGCTGAACCACGCCGCCCGGCGCCGAAAACCAAACAAAGACTGTTTCTGATCCTGATCGTGCTGCTCACGCTGGGGCTGCTCGTGCTCTTTTTTTCGGAGCTCATCATCCCGTTCCTGTCGCATCAGATCCGGGGCGATCACGAAGGGGCGCGGCAGGTGCTGCAGGGCACGGGATGGCGGGGCGCCGCCGCCGTGCCGCTGATCGAAGCGCTGCAGATGGCGGTCGTCTTCATCCCGGCGGAATTCATCCAGCTGTCTTCCGGCCTGGCTTTTCCCTGGTATCTGGCCGTCCCGCTCTGCGCGCTGGGCATCTTCCTGGGCTGCTCGCTGATCTTCCTGCTCGTCAAGCTCTGGCATTTCCGGGTCGCGCGCAGTCAGGATTCGATCGAACGCATACAGCGGAAGAGCCGCATCGGCATCTATCCGTTCCTGACCCTTCTGTTCTTCATGCCCCTCATCCCGTTCGGCGCCATCTGCTATTTCGGCGCTTCCCGCCGGGACGTCAAATACGGCAAATTTGCGCTCACCTGCACGCTGTCCGCGCTGCCCAGCATCATCACCAGCAATGTGATGGGGCTCGGCGTGCGGCTTTTTTTACAGGACGCGATCCCACTCGGGATCCTGATCCTGCTGATCGCCGCGGGCATGATCCTGCTGTTCGTCCTGGTCGGCCTGGTGCTGGACCGCCTGTATTTCAAACCGGCCGCCGGCACGCCGGACAGCCCGTGGTACGACATCATGGCCCACAGCATGAAGCTGTTCCTGCACTTCGTGGTGCGGACCCGCGTTGAGACGAACGGGCTGGCGCTGCCGGACGGTCCCGCGCTGTACGTCAGCAATCATCCCTCCGCCATCGATTACCCGCAGGTGGTGCGCATGCTCTGGCCGCGCCGCGTGGTCTCGATCGCCAATGAATACTTCATGCGGCGCGGATTCCTGAAAAAAGTCCTGACCGCCGTCGGCATGATCCCCAAAAAGCTGTTCGTGGACGAAGGCGGCGTGATCCTGAAGGCGCGGCGCACGGTAAAGGGCGGCTGGTCTCTGTATCTGGCGCCCGAAGGCCGGCTCTCCGCAGACGGGGAGACCTATCCGATCCTGCCCTCCACGGGCGGCTTCGCGCGCTTCCTGAACGTCCCGCTGGTCATCCTGCACCTGTCCGGCGCGTATTACAACAAGCCGAAATGGCGTCCCGGCTTCCGGCGGCAGCGCGTCCGGATCGAAGTGAAGGCCGTGATCCCGCCCGAAGAACTGAGAGCCATGACGCCGGCGGAAGTGAACGCGCGCATCCGGGAAGGAATCGCGGCGGACGAGTCCGCCCGCGCTTATGAGCGGGAACTCATCTGGCGCCGCGGCAATAAGGCGAAGGGCCTGCCGGACCTGATCTACCGCTGCCCCGTCTGCGGTGAACTGTACGCGGCGGAAGCGGCGGGCAATGAGCTGCGCTGCCGCAGCTGCGGCCTGTCGCTCCGCTTTGACCGGCACTACCGGCTGGAGGAGAATCCGGCCGGCTTTGAGACGGTGGCGGACCTTTACCGCGCGCTCACGGAACGCGAGCGGGCGGAGCGGCCGTCCCTTTCCTGCTCCGTCACGGTGCGCCGCTTCCGCGGGGAAGAGGAAGACGCCGGGAAAGGCGAGACCTTCCTGTCCCCCGAAGGTTTTTCCTTTGCGGGGACCGTGGGCGGCGAAGCGGTGCGCTTCTCCCTGACGCCGGCGGCGCTGAAAGCCCTGCCGTTCTCCTGCGGCGAGGAATTCGAGACCTATTATCAGAACGAACTGTACTATTTCTACCCGGACGAACACCGGGAGCAGTGCGCCCGGTGGGCTCTGCTGTCGGACATTTACTGCGAGGCGTATTATGAAGAAGAGTAAGGTGATCGACATCTCGAAGGCCACGTTCATCAGCGTATGCGTGATCCTGCTGGCACTGATCGGCCTGTCCGTGCTGCTGACGTACCTGGTCCCCCGCGGGGAATTCGCGCTGGCGGACGGCGTGCCGGATTACCGCAGCTATATCAGCCGCCCGGACCTGTCCGGGATCCCGGTGTGGAAGGGGCTGCTCGCGCCGTTCCTGATCCTGGGCAGCGGGGACGGACTGTCGCTGATCATGCTGTCGGTCTTTCTGCTGATCGTATCCGGCAGTTTCCAGGTCCTGATCGACTCGCACGGCATCAGCCGCCTCGTGAGCGGGCTGGCCGGGCAGCTGGGCAAAAACCGCCGCGCGCTGGTGCTCGTCCTGGCGCTGGTCTTCATGGTGTTCGGATCCTTCTTCGGCCTGTTTGAAGAAACGCTGCCCATGGTCCCGCTGGTGCTGATGTTCTGCCTGGGCGTGGGCTATGACGGCTTTACCGGCTTCCTGGTCAGTGTGGGCTCCGCCTGCCTGGGCTTTGCCGCCGGGATCACGAACCCGTTCACGGTCGTGCTCGCCTCCGGCCTGATCGGCACCTCCGTCACCAGCGGCATCCTGTTCCGCTGTCTGGTCTTCGCGGTGATGTTCGGGCTGGACGCCGCTTTTCTGCTCCGGCATCTGAAACGGATCGAGCGGGACCCCCGGCGCTCACCGACGTTTGAAGCGGATGAACGCAGGCGGGCGGAGCTGCAGGAGCTTCCGAAGGAAGCGGAGAGCCGGCGCCTGACCGCCTGCACGCTGGGCCTGCTGTTCGCCGCGTTCGCGGTCACGATCCTCTTTTCCCTGAGCGATGCGCTGCGCGGCTACACCGTGCCGGCGGTCGCGGGCGTCTATCTGATCGGCATCCTCCTGTTCGGCGTGCTGTCCGGATACCGCCCCGGCCCCACGTTCAGGAGCTTCGGGCAGGGGATCGTTTCCGCCCTCCCGGCCATCCTGTTCATCCTGCTGGCGTCGTCCGTCAAATACATCCTGACGGAAGGGCACGTGCTGGCGACCATCGCGCACGGCATCAACGGCGCCGTGGCCGGCAGCAGCCGCCTCGCGATCGTCTATATCCTGCTGGGGATCATCCTGGTGCTGGAATTCTTCATCTCTTCCTCTACCGCGAAGGCGATCTTCGTGATGGGGATCCTCTCCTGCCTGACCGTTCCGCTTTCCCGGCCGCTGCTGGTGCTGATCTATCTGTTCGGGGACGGCTATACCAACCTCTTCTTCCCCACTTCCCCGGTCCTGTGGATCGGCCTGTCGATGATCGGCATGAGCTACGGCAAATGGCTGAAGAAGTCCGCGCCCCTCTGGAGCGGCATCCTGGTCCTGACAGCCGCGCTGCTGGCGCTGGCCGTCCTGCTGGACCCGATCCGGTAAGAGCGCCGCGGGCGGTCCTTTCCGGTCCTGTTTTCCATAAGCGCGCCGCGGGCGGTCCTTTCCGATCCTGTTTTCCGGAGGACATTCCGCCGCGCTTTTGTTCTGCCTGTTGATTTTCGCCCGGGCCGGTCCTATAATTGAAGCAATCAAAAGAACATCAGGAGGTGTCTCATGAATTGTCCTTTCTGCGGTGCTCCTCTGGAAGAAGGCGCCCGATTCTGTTCCAACTGCGGGGCGAAGATCACGCCCGCGGCCGACGTCCCCGGCCAGGGCACGCCCGGCGCTGACGGCCAATATCAGCCTCAGCCCCCCGCCGGTCCCGCCGCCTCTTATGAGGCCGAGCCGCTGCCCGTCACCGAATCCCCCGTCTGGCAGGCCCTGCGCGGCACGCTGAGTTCTCCGATCTTCCTGCTGCTGGCCGTCCTGCTGACCTGCGAACTGGCCGTGACCCTGATCAACGGATTCACGGCGCGGTCCATGGCCGCTTCCGCCGGCAGCTCGCTCAACAGTAACAGTTCGTCTCTCCTGATCGGCACGCTGGTCGGCGCGCTTCCCCTGCTCCTGTTCACGGCCGGCGTCTGGTCGATGTGGAGCAGCAGCCGCGGGAAAGAGCCTCTGAAAGGCCCCGGCGCGGTCCGGACGGCTTCCGTGATCATGGTCGTCCTGTTCGGCCTTGCCCTGGGCATCCTGGCGATCGCCCTCGTCCCCATCCTGCTCGCCTGGTCCGCCGGCCACCTGTCCGCGGACAGCACCGGGATCCAGGGACTGACGGAGCTGTTCGACGGCAGTTTCGTCCTGTTTGCCGTCATTTTAGGCCTTGCTTTCCTCATCCTGCTGCTGGACCTGATCTATTTCGCCCAGCTGGCCCGGCTGGCCCGGACGATCCGCGAGACGGATGAGACCGGCCTTCTGCGGGGGTCTGTGCCCGGATTCCTGAATTTCATGCACATCCTGATGATCATCCCGCTCCTGGGCGGCGTGACCGTGATCCTGGCCTCCGGCCGCGTAAAGGAATTTCTGGCGAAGCAGGGGCTGGCCGCGAACCTGGGCTTCATGGACATCCTGACGACCCTGCTGGGCGCCGTGCTGCTGATCGTGCTGTTCATCGCCGTCCGCACGCTGAAGAGGAACCTGAAGAACGCCGCCGCGTAACGAAAACCCGTCGAAACCGGAGAACTGTTTATGACGCTGAAAGAACTGGAGATCGGAAAAAGCGCCGTGATCACCGCCGTAGGCGGCGAAGGCGCGCTGCGCCAGCATTTCCTGGACATGGGCATGATCCCGGGCACGGAAGTGACCGCGGTCAAATACGCCCCGCTGGGCGACCCCATGGAGCTGAAGCTGCACGGCTATGAACTGACGCTGCGGCTGGCGGATGCGGAGCAGATCCTCGTGGAACCGCAGCCGGAGAAGAAACAGGAAGAACGCGCGCCGCAAAAGGCGCCGAAGGCCGAACACCCCGGCCTGGGCGAAGGCGGCCGCTTCCACCCCAAGGGCTCCGGCGAACCGCTCCCGGACGGTACGCTGCTGACTTTCGCGCTGGTCGGCAACCAGAACAGCGGCAAGACCACGCTCTTCAACCAGCTGACCGGCTCGAACCAGCACGTCGGCAATTTCCCCGGCGTCACGGTCAGCCGCAAGGACGGCGCGATCCGGGGTTATCCCGACACGCGCATCACGGACCTGCCCGGCATCTATTCCATGTCGCCGTATTCGAGCGAGGAACTCGTTTCCCGCAGTTTCGTGCTGGATGAGAAGCCGAAGGCCATCATCAACATCGTGGACGCGACGAACATCGAGCGCAATCTGTATCTGACCATGCAGCTGCTGGAGATGGACATCCCGATGGTAGTGGCCCTGAACATGATGGACGAAGTCTCCGCCAACGGCGGCTCCGTGGACGTCAACCGGATGGAGTCGCTGCTGGGCGTGCCCGTGGTGCCGATCTCCGCTGCCAAGAACGCCGGCGTGGCCGAGCTGGTGGAGCACGCGGTCCACATCGCGACCTACCAGGAAAAACCGCTGCGCCAGGACTTCTGCGACGAGACCGACCATGACGGCGCGGTCCACCGCTGCCTGCACGGGATCATCCACCTGATACAGGACCACGCGGAGCGGAACGGCCTGCCCGTGCGGTTCGCGGCTTCCAAGGTCGTGGAAGGCGACGAGCACGTCCTGAAGCAGCTGGGGCTGGACCGGAACGAAAGCGAGATGCTGGAGCACATCATCCTGCAGATGGAAGCCGAGCGCGGGCTGGACCGCAGCGCGGCCATCGCGGACATGCGCTTCGCGTTCATCCGCAAGGTCTGCGCACAGACCGTGGGGAAACCGCGGGAAAGCCGGGAGCGGGTCCGCAGCGAAAAGATGGACCGCATCCTGACCGGCAAATATTCGGCGATCCCGCTGTTCATCCTGATCATGGGGCTGGTCTTCTTCCTAACCTTCAACGTGATCGGCGCCTGGCTGCAGGACCTGCTGGCGGCCGGGATCGGTGCGCTGACCGACGTGGCGGACAGGGCGCTGACCGGGGCCGGGATCAACACGGTGGTGCATGACCTGATCATCAAGGGGATCTTCGAGGGGGTCGGAAGCGTGGTGAGCTTCCTGCCCATCATCGTGACGCTGTTCTTCTTCCTGTCGCTGCTGGAAGACAGCGGATATATCGCGCGGGTCGCGTTTTTCATGGATAAGCTGCTGCGGCGGATCGGCCTGTCCGGGCGGAGCATCGTCCCGCTGCTGATCGGCTTCGGCTGCACGGTCCCGGCCGTGATGAGCACGCGGACCCTGCCCAGCGAGCGCGACCGGAAGATGACCATCCTGCTGACGCCGTTCATGAGCTGCACGGCCAAGCTGCCCATCTACGGTTTCTTCGTGAACGCGTTTTTCCCGCGGTACAGCGGGTTCATCATGGTCGGCCTCTACCTGCTGGGGATCCTCCTGGGGATCCTGGCGGCGTTCGTATTCCGCCGCACGCTGTTCCGCGGCGAGGCGGCGCCGTTCGTGATGGAACTGCCCAATTACCGCATGCCCGGCGCGCGCAACGTGCTGCAGCTGCTCTGGGAAAAGGCAAAGGATTTCCTGCAGCGCGCGTTTTCCATCATCCTGGTCGCCACGGTAGCGGTCTGGTTCCTGCAGAGCTTCGACCTGCATCTGAATCTGGTGGCCGACCAGGCGGACAGCATCCTGGCCGGGCTGGCCGGGCTGATCACGCCGGTCCTGATCCCGCTCGGGCTGGGCGACTGGCGCATCACCACCTCGCTGATCACCGGCTTCCTGGCCAAGGAGAGCGTGGTCTCCACCATGAAGATCCTCTTCGGCAGCGGCATCGCCTCCGTGCTGACCCCCGCCGCCGCCGCGTCGCTGCTGGTCTTCTCCCTGCTGTACACCCCCTGCGTGGCCGCCGTCGCCTCCGTCCGCCGCGAGCTCGGCCGCCGATACGCCGTCGGCGTCGTCCTCTGGCAATGCTGCATCGCCTGGCTCGCCGCCCTCGCCGTCCGCGGCATCTTCCTTCTGACCGGAGGTCTGTGAAATGGGCCCGCTCGACATCATCCTGATCCTCATCATCGCCGCCGTCTTTGCCCTTGCCCTCCGCCGCACCCTGAAGAAAAAAGGCAGCTGCAGCTGCGGCGCCGGATGTGAAAGCTGCAGCGGCGCCTGCGCCTCCTGCGGCATGCACGGCTCATGCGCACAGCATAAAAACAGCGGGGAAGCCCCGGACCAGACCCCCAAGACCTGACAAAGGGACGGTTCCTTTGTCAGAAAAAGGACGGCATCAACAGGCCGCCCTTTTTTTCTGCAGCAGAACCTGACAAAGGGACGGTTCCTTTGTCAGAATTAGGACGGCTTCAGCAAACCGTCCTTTTTTTGCGGCAGCGGAACGAGTCTTTCTTCTGCAGCAGATGGACCGCTCTTTTGTCATTTTCCAAAATACGATGATCCGCCGGCTGCCGATGAACGATCCAGAGCTGACAGATGAGCGGTGGCGCCGGGAGGCTTGCCAAATCATCCTGCTCCGTCCAGCCCGCCGAGAAACAGCCCTACGATATGACATGGGAATATGATCTTCCCAAAAAACGGACGGCCGTGAAGGCCGCCCGTTATGTTTTGCCGTGTGCTCCGTCATGTCCGGAATATTTTGTGCTCCGCCGGCGAGCCGTTCAGGACTTCGTAGTCCGCCCGCGGTCCCTTCAGGTCCTTCCGGGAGGTCTCCGTCTCCAGATACAGACAGTCCATCCCGACCGCGCGCGCCACGGCGACGTCCGTCAGCCGGTCGTTGCCGATCATGACGGACTCCCGCACCGACAGGCCGTTCTCCTCCAGCAGCCGCCGCATGATCCGCGGATCCGGTTTCCGCACCGACGCGTCCGAGGACAGCACGATCCCGTCAAACGCGTCCTCCAGTTCCAGCTGCCGCAGTTCCGGCCGCGTGAAGCACGCCTGCGCGTTGCTGAGCAGATACAGCCGGGCGCCGCCGCCCCGCAGCCGCGCGAACAGCGGTCTCACCCAGGGATACCGCTCCAGCTTCCGCCGGGAGCAGGTCCGGAAGAAAACAGCCGTCTCCTCGATCAGCGCCGGCTCCGGACCGACGCCCTTTTCCGCATACAGGTCCTCGAACACCCGCCGCAGCTCGATCTCGTAAAACGGATCCGGCCGGCCCGCCTGCCGTTCCCGGCAATGCGCCAGATAGGCGGTCCTGAGCGCCGGCCCCGTCCACGCCGCGCCGTGCGACCGGTACAGGGCCGCGCTTTTTTCCCACAGTACGGGATCTTCCTCGTCGGTCCGTATGTCGGCCAGTGTGCCGTACAGGTCGAAAATGTAATTTCGGTATTTCATGGTCCAGACTCCCGGTGCCGTCCTCCCGTTCTCATCAGGATCTTTTCTCCGTCGCCTCCGCTTACCTGACCGTCAGCGTGACCGCGGACGACGTCAGCGCCGCCCCGTTCGCATCCGTGATGATGCAGCGGTATTTCAGGCCGTTGTATTTCGCCAGTGCCGGCACCTCCAGCGTGGCGGTCTTGGCGGAGGAGTAGCCCGAGTTTTTCCAGCTCTCGTTCGGATACTGATACTGCCACTGATACTTGAGCCCGGCGCCGGTCGCCTTGACCGTAAATTTCGCCGTCGTGTTGGCGGCCGCCGTCGTGCTCTTCGGCTGCTGCGTGATCGCCGGCAGGATCGTCAGTTTGACGATCTTGGACCGGACCGTCGTCCCGTTCGTGTCCGTGATCAGGCAGCGGTACTGCAGTCCGTTGTATTTTGCCTGCGCCGTAAAGGTCAGTTTCGACGTCTTTCCCGAGGTGAATCCCGAATTCTTCCATTCTTCCCCCGGATACTTGTACTGCCACTGATATTTCAGGCCTGTTCCGTATCCGACGGCCGTAAAGGACACCGACGCGCCGACTTTTGCGCTGGCGGAGACCGGCTGCTGCTTCAGCACGCTCAGCAGCGCCGTATTGGAATACACGGAATTGCCCGCCGCGTCCGTCACCTTGCAGCGGTATTGCAGGCCGTTGTATTTCTGTACCGTCGTAAATGTCAGTTCAGCCGTTTTTGCGGAAGCGTAGCCCGAATTCTTCCAGCTTTCTCCCGGATATTTGTACTGCCACTGGTACTTGAGACCGCCGCCCGTTGCCGTCACCTTAAAGCTGACCGATTTGCCGGTGACCGTGCTGACACTGGCCGGATGAGATTGGACCCCGATCACGTACAGTGTGGCGGCCGGCGAATACCCGGTCCGGCCGTAACTGTTCGTCACCTTGCAGCGGTACTGATACCCGTTCCGGCCGAGAGTTGCCGGAACGGTCATGGTCGCAAGCCGGTAGCCCTCCATGGCGCTGGAGCAATCCTTCCAGGTCCCGGAGGAAGAAGTCCGGTACTGCCACTGATAGCTGAGCGACCCGGGACTGCCGCACGTCGCGAACGCCGTGAAGTATTGATTGACGCCCGTTTTGGAATAGACCGTCCCCGTGACCGAATAGAACAGATTCGTTCCGGGATCCGCATCGATGCAGCATTCATAATTATTATATTCATCTTCGACAAAATACCGCATGATGCTGTAGTCGTCGACACTCGCGGAAAGTCTGTTTCCGCTCGTCGCCGCCGCTTTCAGCCGGCTGCAGCTGCTGACATTGACGGCAGCCAGCTTCGGGGTCCCGAAGCAGTTGAGCCATTTGAGATTCGGATTGGTGCCGAGCGTCAGCGTTTTCAGCGAATCGCTCCGGCTGCAGTACAGCGTCGTCAGCGCGGTGTTCTTGCTGACGTTCAGGGAAGTCAGTTTGCTGTCCTCTACGACCAGCCATCTCAGCGCGGTGTTTTTCGTCAGGCTCAGGGTCGTGAACAGATTGCCGCCGCAGGTGAGGTCTTCCAGGACCGTCTGCTTCGTCAGATCCAGCGCGGTCAGACTGTTGTCGTCGCAGTACAGGAAGCGGAGCTTCGGATTGGCGCTCAGATCCAGCGTTCCGAGGGAATTGATCCTGCAGTCCAGATAGGACAGATTCGGAGCGCCGCTCACGTTCAGTTCCGTGAGCATGTTGTCGCGCAGGATCAGATCGGTCAGCGCGGGCAGATTGCTGGCCAGCGGTCCGTGCAGGAAGTTGTGCGAGCAGTCCAGCCAGGTGAGTTTGCTCAGGCCGCTGACGTACAGTTCCCGCAGCCGGCAGTTTTTCACCGTGGCGGTCTTCAAAGCCGCGTTATGCCGCAGATCCAGTTCCACCAGATTGCCGCGGGTGCTTTCCGTATCGGAATCGTACGGATCCCAGTTCACGCCGGTGAGAGCCGTCATATATTCGATCCCAGCCAGGCTGTACGCGTCGCCGTACAGTTCGCTGTCAGCCTCATCCGTGACCGTGATCGTCTTCATGTCAGAGATCTCGTTGTTGGAAAGGAAGCCGTCGATGTTCGTGTCGTACCTGTTCCGGATGAACGCGCGGAACGAAGGGTCCGGGAACGTGCCGCCGGTGATCGGCAGCTGGCCGGAGGTCTTTTCCAGCAGCAGGGACTCGAAAGTGCCGGACTTTTTATAAGTCTTGATCAGGCCGGAGTAACTGTCCGACGTCACGCTGTCGACGTTGCTGATCTTCGACTTGTAGCCGACGCTGGAGAGCGAAACGTACGGGAAGCTCTTGACCGCGCAGGAGAAATAGGCCGAGCTGCTCCCGCCGCCGCTGTAAAAAGCATATCCGCAGTTCGTGCCGATGGATACCGACCGGCTGGCCGCGGAAAGGTTGACCGCGCCGGTCGTGTTGATCTCCAGCTTGCCGTTCATCGAATAAACGGCGGCGCTGACGCTGTCGGAAGAGCCGGCATTGTCATACATCACGTTGGCGTCCAGGGCCGCGGTGCCTTCCACCGTGACTTTTCCGCCGCTCTTGATGCCGAAGCTCCGCTTTCCTGCCGTATTGATCCTGACATTGGCATTGCTCTTGATCGTGATCGTATTCGTGTTGCTGCCCCCGTAGCAGTTGTCGATGCCGGCCGAGAACGCCGCATCGTGATTCCCCGCCCGGATGTCCAACGTGCCGTTCGAATTATTGACGGACTCGATCGTCATTGAGAGGCTGTTCGCCCCAAAGCCCAGCGACTCCGCGGTGGTGATGGAATTGCTTCCCTCCAGGAGGACCTGCAGCGTCAGGCTCGTGCTGTGGCCGTTCAGCATCACGATCTTGCCGCCGTGATAATTGCGCAGCTGCAGTGTTCCGGCATTATAGTGCACGTTCCAGTTGCTCGTATAGTCGTGCGTGACCTGGTGCGTCGACTGGACGTAATAGAGTCCCGTATCATCCCCCAGATAGTAGGTGCCGCCCGCGTCTTCCAGACTGACGTAATAGACCGGATTGCCGACCGGATCTTCGGCAGCCGCGGCGGTCCCGGGCTTTGCGAAGAGCAGCAGGCCCAGCATCGCCAGACACAGGAGCAGGGCGGTCCCCAGCGTTCTTTTCTTCATGGAATGCCTCCTTTGCAAGTTGTTTTTCATCTGTCCGGCCGTTCTGCCGCAGCATGCAGACAGCGGCATTTCTTCGTTCCCGTCTTATTTCACGGTCAGTTTGACCGCCGAAGACGTCACGGTCTTTCCGTGGGCATCCGTGACGATGCAGCGGTACTGCAGGCCGTTATATTTCGCCAGAGCAGGCACTTCCAGCACTGCGGTCCTGGCCGAGGAGTAGCCGGAATTCTTCCAGCTCTCGTTCGGATACTTATACTGCCACTGATACTTCAGGCCCACGCCGGTCGCCTTGACCGTGAATTTCGCCGTCGTGTTGGCGGCTGCCGTCGTGCTCTTCGGCTGCTGCGTGATCGCCGGCAGGATCGTCAGTTTGACGGTCCTGGACCGGACCGTCGTCCCGTTCGCATCCGTGATCAGGCAGCGGTACTGCAGGCCGTCGTACTTGGCCTGCGCCGCAAAGCTCAGTTTCGATGTCTTCCCCGAGGCATAGCCGGAGTTGGTCCAGCTGCCGTCCGGATACTTGTACTGCCACTGATACTTCAGGCCCGTCCCGCAGCCGACAGCCGTGAAGGATACGGCCGCACCGACCTTGGCGCTGGCGGAGACCGGCTGCTGCTTCAGCACGCTTAAAAGCGCCGTCCCGCTGTACAGGAAATGGCCCGCCGCGTCCGTCACCTTGCAGCGGTACTGCAGTCCGTTGTATTTTTCCACGGCGGTAAACTGCAGTTCCGCTGTCTTTCCGGATGCGTAGCCTGAATTCTTCCAGCTTTCTCCCGGATACTTGTACTGCCACTGATACTTCAGGCCGCCGCCCACCGCCGTCACTTTGAAACTGACCGATTTGCCGGCGACCGTGCTGACGCTTGAGGGATGCGTTTTGATGCCGATCACATAGAACGCGGCGGTGGGCGAATAAGCGGTCCGGCCGTAGCTGTTCGTCACCTTGCAGCGGTACTGATAGCCGTTCCGGCCGATGGTCGCCGGGACCGTCATGGTCGCGTTCCGGTTGCCTTCCATGGCGCTGGAGCAGTCTTTCCAGGTCCCGGAAGAAGACGTCCGGTACTGCCACTGATAACCGATCGACCCGGTATTGCCGCACGCCGCGAACGTCGTGAAATAATTGTTGACGCCCTGATAGGAGTAAGTCGTGCCCGTGACCGCATAAAACAGGTTCATGCCGGGATCCGCCTCAATGGAGGACACCTCGCTGCCGTATTCATCCTCGGCATAATACTCCAGATAAGCGGTGCCGTCCTCCGCCCGTTCTCTTCTGTACCCGGTCACCGCCTTTTTCAGCCAGCTGCAAAGGCTGACGTTGACGCCGTTCAGGTTCACGCAGTCAAAGCAGCGGAACCATCTGAGGTTCGAGTTGGTGCCGAGCGTCAGGGTCTTCAGCGAGTCGCTCCGGCTGCAGTCCAGCCTCATCAGCGCGGTATTCTTGCTGACGTTCAGCGAAGTCAGGCAGCTGTTTCCCACGCTCAGCCTCGTCAGCCCGGTGTTCTTGGCGAGGCTCAGGGACGTGAACAGGTTCCCGCCGCAGCGGAGCTCCTCCAGCGCCGTCAGTTTCGTCAGATCCAGCGATCCCAGCCGGTTGTTGTCACAGTAAAGATATTCCAGCAGCGGGTTGGCGCTGACGTCCAGCAGCGCCAGCTGATTCTCCGAACAGTCGAGATATTCCAGCTTCGTCAGGGCGGAAAGGCTGAGGCTCGTGATTATGTTGTTGCCCAGCAAAAGCGTTTTCAGCGCGGTGACGCTGGCGAGCAGCGGTTCACTCAGATAATTGTTCGTACAGTCGAGCCAGATCAGTTTTTTCAGATTGCTGACATTCAGATCGTGCAGCCGGGTGCCCCGGATCGTGACGCTCTTCAGCTGCGCGTTCTGGCGCAGATCCACGTCCCACAGATTGCCGTTCGTCGTTCCCGCGTCAAAGAAGTCCGTGTCCCAGGTCAGGTCCGTCAGCTGCGTGAAATATTCCACCCCTCTCAGGCTGTATGCGTCGTAATAGCGGCGGTAATCCGTTTCATTGGTCACATAGATCTCCTTTACCGCTTCGATCTCCGCCGCGGAAAGCTTGTGGTTGCTGTCCGTGTCGTACTGATCGAAGATGTAGGTGCGGAACGAGGGATCCGGGAAGGTGGCGCCGGCGATGGGCAGCTGCCCCGAAGTATATTCCAGCAGCATGGTCTCCGCGGTCACACCCTGCTTCAGCGTCTTGATCAGGCCCGGATATGGGTTATCCGCCACGACGCTTTTGTTGCTGAGTTTCGCATAGTAGCCCATTGCGGAAAGCGAAACATACGGGAAGCTCTTCGGAACGCAGTTAAGGCGGCCCGAAGTCCCGCCGCTGTAGAACGCATAGCCGTAGCCGCTGTGCTGGAACTTGTCCCGCGCGGTGCTGGCAATGCTGACGCCCCCCGAGGAATTGATGTCCAGATTGCCGGTCTTGGAGTAGACGGCGGCGCTGAAACTGCCGGAAGCATTCTGGTTGTACCGTGCCTCAATGTCGGCGAAGGCCTGCTCCAGAATACCGACCGTCCCGCCGGACCGGATGCCGAAGCCGCATCGGCCCTGCGCCAGGATATACAGCGACGCACTGCCCTGCACGTAGACACCTTCCGCGCTGCTGCCCGAAGCGCAGTTGTTGATGCCGCAGCACTCACTGCTCGTGTTGTAAATGTTGATCGTGAGCGACCCCTGCGTCGTGGAACTGATCACCACATCGTTATTCTGGCACTCGACCTGGATGCCCGCTATGGCGTCCGAGTTATTTTCGGTGATGAAATTATAGCCTTCCAGCTGGATCTCAAAATTCCGGTCTCCATGATCCAGCAGGCACACGATCTGCCCGCCCCGGTAGCTGCGCAGGATCAGGCGTCCCGACGACGGAATGTACCGGGCATTCCACGCGGATGAGCCGTCGTCGGTGACGTAGCCTTCCGTGTCGCTTGTTTCCACATAGTACAGACCGTCCCGGTCGCACAGATCGTGGCCGTTGACGGACACGTAATACTTATTGCCGTCCGCTTTCGCGGCATTCGGTCTGCCGAAAAGCACCAGCCCCAGCAGCATCGCAATACAAAGGAAAAACACTTTTCCCATCGTCTTTCTTTTCATGAAATGCCTCCTCTCACTGATCACGCTTCCAGATGTAAGATTAATGATATGAAACCGTTCGGACCGAAAACACTACTATGTCATTGTAATTATATCAGATCGCAACACTATAATCAATACTCTGCTGTCATTCCCACAGCGGCACGCCGCAGACGCCGCCTGCTCCGGAGGGGCAAAAAAAGAGACGGGAAAACCCGTCTCCTCATGCGGGGCGATCCCCTGTCAGGCCTTCGTCTTCTGATCAAATCCGTGAAGCCAGTCCGACTTGTTGTAGTAGATCAGATAGATCACCGAACTGATCATCCACGTGATCGGATACGCCCAGTACAGCAGGACGATGTTGTGGTCGATCCGCATGGCCGCGGTGATGTACACGATGCGCAGCAGGCACCAGACCGCCAGCATGACGATCATGGACACGAACGCCTTGCCCGCGCCGCGCAGCACGCCCGCGATGCAGTTGGAATACGCCAGCACGAAATAGAACAGCGAGACCGTCCGGCAGTGCTCGATGCCCCAGGCCACGGCTTCCTCCCCGCTCAGGAAGAAGCGGATGAACGGCTCCGCGCACAGAAAGATAATCAGGCCGATCAGCTCCGCGATCAGCAGCGATGTGATCAGGCCGAATCGCGCGCCGCGCCGGGCCCGCTCATGCGCCCCGGCTCCCAGGTTCTGGCCGATGAACGTGGACAGCGCCATGGAGAAGCTGGTGATGGGCAGGAACGCGAAGCCCTCGATCTTGGAATACGCGCCCCAGGACGCCATCCCGACCTCGCCGAAGGTGTTGACGTTCGACTGCACCAGCAGGTTCGCGAACGCGATGACCGAATTCTGCACGGCCGTGGGCAGGCCGTAGCGCAGGATCTCGCGCAGGATGTCCCAGTGGAGCCGCAGTTTCCGGAACGAAAGCCGGTAGACGGTCCCCTTCCGCGTGAGCTGGCGCAGGCACAGCAGCGCGCTGGTCCCCTGTGAGAGCGCGGTCGCAATGGCCGCGGATTCCACGCCGCCGCCCAGGACGCCCACGAAGAGCCAGTCCAGGAAAATGTTGAGCAGCGAGGAAAAGATCAGGTAATACAGCGGCCGCCGGCTGTCGCCCACCGCGTTCATGATCCCCTTCAGGGAATTGTACATGATCATCGCCAGCGCGCCGGAAAAATAGTAGCGGAAATAAACGGTGGAGAGCGGCAGGATCGCCTCGTCCACGCGGATCCAGCGCAGCAGCGTGGGCGTCATGAGCACGCCGAACACCGTCATCGCGAGCCCGCACAGGAACGAAAGCACCACGTTGGTATGGACGGCGCGCGACACTTTTTCCGTGTCCCCCGCGCCGAAATAGCGGCTGATGACGACGCCGGCGCCCATGGAGGCGCCCACGAAGAAGCTGATCGTCAGAAAGATCAGGCTGCCGGAGGAGCTGACCGCCGCGAATGCGTCGTCCCCCAGGAAGCGGCTCACGATCCACGCGTCCGCCGTGTTGTACAGCTGCTGGAACAGCTGGCTCAGGAAGATCGGCGCCGCAAACGTGAGGATCACCTTTTTGGGATCCCCCTCCGTCATCAGCACCGAAGATCTTTTGTTTTGCGGCATGTTGGCACCTTTTCCGGGAGTGGCCGAAGCCGTAGTATTACTGCTGTTTCTTTCTCTTGCTGAGAATGACGATGAGGGCTGCGACGGCGGCGCCGATGACGGCGGAGCCGGCGGCGATCAGGATGACCAGTTTGGTCTGGATGGTCCCGCCGTCATTTTTTTCGCTGTCCGGCGCTGCCGTGGCGGGGGCTGCCGTGGCGGAAGGCCGGGCGGGGGCTGCCGTCGTCGGGGCAAGGGTGGTCGGGGCTGCCGTCGTAGGAGCAGGGGTGGTCGGGGCTGCCGTCGTCGGGGCGGGCGTGGTCGGGGCCGGCGTGGTCGGGGCAGGCGTGGTCGGAGCCGCCGTAGTCGGGGCAGGCGTCGTCGGAGCTACCGTTGTCGGAGCAGGCGTCGTCGGAGCCGCCGTCGTCGGGGCAGGCGTCGTCGCAGCCGCCGTCGTCGGGGCAGGCGTCGTCGGAGCTGCAGTGGTCGGAGCTTCCGTCGTCGGAGCTTCCGTCGTCGCTTCCGGATGCTCCGCCAGATACCGGCCGTAATCGGTCGTATGCTTCAGAGAGATCCAGCCGTCACGGCCCTGGTATTCGGTCTTCCCCCACTTGAATCCGCCGGACGCGTCCTGCATTTCTTCGGAGATATGCAGTTTTTCCCCGTCCCGGATCTCGCTGAGGATCTCGTAACTCATTCCGGGGCCGCTGCGCAGGTACAGATAGCCCGATCCGTCTTTGGCGTCCACGGCCACGTCGTAATCGACTGACTGCGGGACCGGCTCCGGCGCGTGGTACTCTTTTGTATGCGTCAGGGAGATCCATCCGAAGCGTCCCTGATACTCGGTCTGGCCCCATACGGTGGTCCTTCCGTATTCCTGAGCCGTCAGGGAGATATGGAGCACCGTGCCGTCATGGATGGTGCAGATGACGTCATAATACGTTCCCGGGCCGTACCGCAGGTAGAGGTAGCCGCTGCCGTCCTGGGCCGCCACGACCACGTCGTAGCTGACTTCCCGGTAATCATATCTGACTCCCGCATCGTCCGCCAGGGCCGGCGTCCGGCCGGACAGGAACAGCACCGCCGCAAGTGCGGCCAGGATCATCAGGATCCTTTTGTTTTTCATTGGAATCAGCCTCCTATCAGAATCTTATAAAATAGCCAAACAGAAATGACGCGGCATTCATGGTGAGCGACAGCAGGAACGGATGCCGGCACTGCCGGATCAGTCCCCGGATCATGAACCCTTCCGCCAGGAAGACCGCCGCCTCCATGGCGATCAGCAGGACGGATACGGTTTGATGGGGAACGTACAGGTTCAGGACCATCAGGATCAGATTGAGGGACAGGTTGGTCACGGTATTGATCAGCGCCAGGATCCCCAGTTCCGACGGTTTCCGGAGTCCCCAGATCAGGGCGACGGCCGTTTCCACCGCCACCGTTTTGGCCCATCGGGTCAGAAGGAGCAGTTCAAGCGGCATCCCGGTCCGTCCTTTTCTCCGCAGGCCGCCCGAGCGCCGCCAGCAGCAGGATCAGGGAAGCCAGGCTCACCAGACACAGCCACAGCGGCGGCAGCGCCGCGTTTTCCGCCAGCACGGCCGGAACGCTGCCGAGAAACAGTGCCAGCATCAGCGTCCCGAACGCGAAGCCCGGCCACTCCCTCCAGCAGGACGCGAGCAGCGTCAGCGTCAGCGGCATGGTCATGTTGAACAGCAGAATGGAGACACAGCCCCACAGCATGTGGCCGGCGGAGAACAGGACCGTCAGGGCCGCCCCTGCCAGCGACAGGACCGTGGTCATCCGGATCCCGATCCGGTCCGCGGCGATCCCGCCCAGTCCTTTTCCGGCTACGATGCAGAGCGTGAAGATCAGGCCGGTCCGAAAACTGTCGTTCCAGTCATAATGAACGGCATGCCCGTAGAAGGACCGCAGAAATACAACGGCAAACACCAGCAGCGCCTGTACGGTCAGAAACGTCCGGAACGACGGCGCGCTCCTCTCCGGTTTCGCCGGCCGCTTCAGACCGGCCGGCCCTTTCCCGTCCCGGATCCCCCACAGGATCAGCATGGCCGCCGACACGGCTGCGGACGCCGCCAGGATGTGGTCCAGCGGATGCAGCATGCGCGGTCCCAGCGCGGTCCCCAGGAAGAGCCCCAGCGCACCCGAGCAGATAAATATCCCGGAAGGCGCCGCGCGTCTCCCCGCATCGGCCAGCACCTGCCGGCCGACCCCGACGTGGAACAGCCCGTTTCCGATCCCCAGCAGGATCACCGGGAGCACCGCCGGCATCCGGACAGTCCCCGCCGCTGCGATCAGCACACAGCCCGCCGCCGCCACATAATAATTCCGGTCGACAATATCAACGATCAGCCCGACCAGGGCCGGCAGGGCAAAAGCCAGGAAATTATACAGCACGACCAGAAGCACCCACTGCTCCCGTCCGGCCGCCTGAGGCCGGATGAACGAAAACAGGCGGAAAATGCAGGCAAAATCCACCAGAAAATGCATGACTGTATAAAAAGGCAGACGGCGGGTCATTGCTTGGCAGTCTCCTTTGGCGCTAAATTTGTCAGTAAATGGTATTATATCACACGTCCGGGGGCAAAGTCACTGCTTTCTTCGGCACGCGTAAAAAAGAACGGTTCGGAATCAACAATTTATTGAAAATAAAACAACTAATTGATAATTGATTCTCCCCCGCCGCTCCCTTATAATGAAACCACACCGGTGAAATCAAGGAATGAAGGAGATAAAACCATGATCCAGTTGGGAGAAAAGATCAGAATGCTGCGTCTGCGCGGCGGCAGGACGCAGGAGGCGCTGGCTGGCGCGCTCGGCGTGACCGCGCAGGCGATATCCCGCTGGGAAAAGGGGATCTGTTATCCGGACATGGAGATGATCGCGCCGCTCGCCAATTATTTCGGCGTCTCGATCGACGAGCTGTTCGGATATGACAATGAACGCGAAAAGAAGGTGGAGGCACTGGCGGAGAAGATCCGCGGGATGAACCGGCAGAACAACGGCGAGGACGTCTGCCTGGACGCGTGCATCGCCCTGGCGCGGGAAGCGCTGATCGAATTCCCCGGCAATGAGACGCTCACGCTGGCGCTGGCCTCCGTACTGTACAATGCCGGCTACGTGCGCCACGGCGAGCATCATATCGACGGCGGCGACAGCTTCAGCGTCTATGACACCGAACGCCACAAAACGTATTCCGAATGGCAGGAAGCCATGAAACTTTATGAAAAGCTGCTGCTCTCCCTCCCCGCCGGCGCCTTACGCGAGCAGGCGGTGACCGAGCTGGCACAACTGTATAAAAACACGGGCGAGCACGAAAAGGCTCTGCGCCTGGCGGAAACCGCACCGGAACTCACGGCGTCCCGGCCGTTCCTGCGGATCCAGGCGTTTGACGGCCGGGAGGCGGTGGCCGCCTGCGCCGAAGCGCTGCTGGAGACGGTGCAGAAAAGTGCGGAACTCGTCGTGCAGATCGTTCTGGCGGACCGCACGATTGCGCCGCAGGACGCCGCGGCTTCGCTGCAGAACGCGGAAAGCTTATATGAAAGCATCTGCCCCGACCGCCGCTGGGGCCGCAATTCCGGCCTCCTGGCCTGCCTGCAGATGCTCCGCTCTTACTATCTGTGGCTGGCCGACGAACACGATGCCGCCTTCGCGGCCCTGGACAGCGCCCTGGCCCACGCGGCCGATCTGGACAGCCTGCGCGCCTCCTCCGGCGAGTATTTCACCTCCCCGCTCCTCCGTCACGTGCGGATCTTCGCGGAAAAAGTCCCGGAGAACAGCGCCTTCCGCAAGGAACTCCCGGACCTCTGGCCCTGGTGGGACGTCCCGGAATACGTCCGCGTGAAGGCAGAACTGCAGGCTGATCCCCGCTGGGCGGACTGGGTGCGCCGCACGCAGGAATGACGGGACACAGGGACGGTTCGCTCCGTCCCGCTTTTCTCCCTCAAATAAAAAAGCCCTCCGCCGCTTATTCTGGTGTGCTACCCGTCAAGAGGACAGTGAAAAATCAAAAAGTTCTGTACCGCCAGTTGTATATACAGCTGGCGGTATTCTTATGCTGCCAGATAGTACTGTTCATGGTACTCAGCTGGTGTCATCAGCTGCAGATTCCG
>JAFRRM010000009.1 GCA_017428105.1 Lachnospiraceae bacterium
CTTCAACATCCTGCTGCAGGTCCTGGACGACGGCTGCATCACGGACTCCCAGGGCCGCACCGTGGACTTCAAGAACATGATCATCATCATGACCTCCAACCTGGGCTCCGACATCCTGCTGGAGGACGTGAAGGACGACGGCGAGATCAGCGACGAGACCCGCCGCATGATCATGGAGATCCTGCGCCGCAGCTTCCGCCCCGAATTCCTGAACCGTGTGGACGAGATCGTCTTCTACAAGCCGCTGAGCAGATCCGACATGCGGGCCATCATCGACCTGCAGACGAAGGCACTGGCCGCGCGGCTGGCGGAGAAGGAACTCAAGCTGGAGCTGACCGACGCCGCGAAGGACAAGATCATCGCCGAGGGCTACGACCCCGCCTACGGCGCCCGCCCGATCAAGCGCTACCTGCAGGCGGAGATCGAGACCCGCATCGCCCGCGCGATCCTGTCCGGCAGATGGAAAGCCGGCGACACGGTGAAGGTGGACGTAAAGGACGGAGAGTGGGTCCTGTAAAAAAGGCGAAGAAAACAGATAAACAAAAAAGGGCCGCCCGGTCATTCCGGACGGCCCTTTTTGTGTCTCTTTCGCTTACTGCAGTCTCTCGAAATCCGCCGCTCCGTGCTTGCACAGCGGGCAGATGAAGTCGGCCGGCAGCTCCTCGCCTTCATAGATGTAGCCGCAGACCGTGCAGACCCAGCCTTTCTTCTTGGTCTCGCCGGCTTTGGGCGGGCGCGGCTTGACGTTGCTCTGGTAGTAGCTGTAGGTCATGGTCTCCGCGGAGCTGACCACCTTGGATTCCGTGACGGAGCAGATGAACAGGCCGTGCGTGCCCATGTCCGTATGCTCCTCCACCTTCAGGGACAGGTAGGCGTTGATGTATTTGTCCAGGTACAGCAGGCCGTTGCCGGAACGCTGCAGCGTCTTGCCGGCGAATTTATCCACCGCGCGGCCGCTGACGAAGCCGTACTCCTGGAAGACGCTGAAGGGTGCTTCCACAGAGAGGACGTTCAGGTTCAGGATGCCGGTCTGCTCCACGATGTGGTGCGTGTAGTTCTGCTTGTTGATGCAGACCGCGACCCGGTTGGGCGTGGAGGTCAGCTGGACCACCGTGTTGACGATGCAGCCGTTGTCCTTCTTGCCGTCATTCGTGGTGACCACGTACAGGCCGTAGCCGATCTTGAACATGGCCTTCGGATCCTGCTTGGCCAGCTCTTCGGCGCCGGGCTTTTCATATTCCGCGCACAGTTCCTGTGCCAGGGCCTTCAGGGCGGCGTTGGACGTGTCGTTCAGCGCACCCAGGATCTTCACGGTGTTTTCCGCGAATGTCAGATCCTTGCCGCCTTCCAGCATGTTTTTCATGACCTTGGCGGCCTGCGGCGCCCAGGAGCCGTTTTCGATGAGGCCGATGGTGCGCTTCTGGTAATTGCGCTCTTTCAGTTCCTCAATGAAGGTCTGCATGAACGGGAAGATCCCGCCGTTGTACGTGGTGGTGGCCAGGACGATCTTGCTGTAGCGGAATGCGTCCTCCACTGCTTCCGCCATGTCATCCCGCGCCAGATCCGTGAGGGCGACTTCCGGGCAG
Source organism: Lachnospiraceae bacterium (assembly GCA_017428105.1). Classification (GTDB taxonomy): domain Bacteria; phylum Bacillota; class Clostridia; order Lachnospirales; family Lachnospiraceae; genus UBA6987. The sequence continues at coordinate 1,587 of JAFRRM010000009.1, forward strand.
CCCTCGGCCTTGAGCAGCGGCACCAGCTTTTCCGCCGCCTCTTTGGTGTGACCGTAGACGGAGGTGTAGAAGATGGCCACGCCTTCGGTTTCCGCTTCATAGGAAGACCAGGTGTTGTACAGATCCAGGTAGTAGCCCAGATTCTCCTTCAGGATGGGGCCGTGCAGCGGGCAGATGGTCTTGATGTCCATGCCTGCGGCCTTCTTCAGCAGATCCTGCACCTTGTCGCCGAATTTGCCCACGATGCCGAAGTAATAGCGGCGCGCCTCGCAGGCCCAGTCGTCGTCGTACGCGTCCAGGGCTCCGAACTTGCCGAAGCCGTCGGCGGAGAAGAGGACCTTGTCAGTTTTCTCATAGCTCATGATGACCTCGGGCCAGTGGACCATGGGCGCCGTGATGAACTGCAGGACGTGGCGGCCCAGCGGCAGGGTGTCGCCTTCGCCGACCACCAGGCGGCGGTCCGCAAAGTCCGTGCCGAAATAGTTGTTCATGACCCGGAACGCCGCGGCGGATGATACGATCTGGGCTTCGGGGTACAGCTTCATGAAGTTCAGGATGTTGGCGGAGTGGTCCGGTTCCATATGGTGCACGACCAGGTAATCCGGCTTGCGGTCGCCCAGGACCTTGGCCAGCTTGTCCAGCCACTCGTGGGTGAAGTTCCGGTCCACGGTGTCCATGACGGCCACTTTGTAGTCCAGGATGACGTAGGAATTGTAGGCCATGCCGTCCGGCACGACGTACTGGCCTTCGAAGAGATCGATCTTGTGATCGTTGACGCCGACGTAGCGGATGTCGTCTGTGATGTACATGCTTTCCTCCTTATCTGGTGATATTGCTGATCAGTCCTGCCGCGCGTGACATTTCCCTGCGCGGAGCGGGAGAGTTTTTTACAGAAAAACCGTATTCTGTGCCCGGCGGGCGTACTGCAGTTCCAGTTCGCTCTTGTGGTACAGGTAGCCCGGATCGTCGTAATAGCGGGCGCCTTCCGGACAGCCCTTTTCGCAGGCGCCGCACTTGATGCAGACGCCCAGGTACTGGGTGACGTCCCGGGGATCGATGCTCCCCATGGGGCAGAGCGTGACGCAGTGGCCGCAGCCGATGCATTTGGACAGGTCCGTTTTGGGCTTGACCTTCAGGATGTTGATGGGATTGCCCTGCCGGTCGCGGGGCGTGTAGTAGGGCTTGAGGGGCCGTTCTTCCTCCTTCAGCAGTTCCCAGACGGTGTCATGCTGTCCGGCTCTGATCTTTTCCGCGGCGGCGCGGGCAAATTCGCGTACTTTGCGGATGTCGCGGCGGTCCGGACGGCCTGCGCCGAGCTCCCGGGAGAAGGCATGCTCGCCCACGAAGGCGCCGGCGCCGATGAGGCGGAAGCCCTGTTCCTGGAGCAAAAGGCCGAGCTCCAGCAGCGCGTCGTCGTAATTGCGGTTGCCGAACGTCGTCAGGAAGACCGCGGGCGTGTCATGGCCCTGGATGGTCTTGACGTAGGGCAGCAGAAGATTGGGCAGCCGGCCCGCGTAGACGGGCAGGCCGATGACGGCGATCTCGTCTCCGCCGAACACGATGGGTTCCTGGCGGCGGATGGGCACGGTAAAATCAGCCTGCACGAGCGGGAGGTCCAGTGCCTCGCTCAGGGTGCCGGCCAGCGCCAGAACAAGCCGTCTCGTGGTCCCGGTCGGACTGAAAAAAGCGGCTTTGACCTGTTTCATATATTTTCCTCCGGAAATGGTCTTTGTTGCGTTTCCAGTTTACCACGCGGGCGAAGATAATTGCAATCGAAATTTATGAAGAGAGGTTTGTTCATCGGTTTAGGTTTTCAAGTACAGACTCAACAGAAAAAGTCTCATCCGCCCGGCATTTTTCAGGGGCGGATGATCGGGAAGAAACGGCTTCGTGGCGGAACCCTGCAAAAGCCGGAAATAACAATTCCATAATCAGAGAAAGCATGCTATAATCAGCCTATCGGAACCTATGAGAGGAGACAGCAATGATATCAAGAAAACTGTGCGAACGCGTCCTTGCGGCGGCCGCCTCCACCGGGGCGGACTACGCGGAGCTGTTCGCGGAAAAAACGTTCAACCGCTCCATCAACATGCTGGATGACCGCGTCCAGACGGTGGGGGACAACGTGGTGGCCGGCGTGGGCATCCGGGTCTTCAAGGGGCTCCGCAGCGTGGCCGCTTCCACGGTAGACACTTCCGAAGAAGGGCTCATCCGCTGCGCCCTGCAGGCCGCGCAGGCATTGGGCGAAGGCAAGGCGGAGATCTCCATCGTACTGAAGGAGCGCCGCTTCGGGGACATCCATCCCATCAAACTGGTGCCCGGGAGCGAGAGCCTGGCCCGCAAGACGGACATTTTAAAGACCGCGTATTTTGCCGCCCGGAAAGCGGACGATGCCATCGTCCAGGTGGACGCGAGCCTGCTGGACGTGGACCACAACATCCTGGTGGCCAATTCCGAAGGCATCTACGCGGAGGACCGCCAGATCCGCACCCGTCTGTATGTGACTGCCGTGGCGGATAAAGGCCAGGGGACGCAGACCGGTTCGACCGGCCCCGGCGCCCGCAAGGGTCTGGAGTTCTTTGAAGAGGACGTGGATCCCGCGGCCGCGGGGAAGGAAGCAGCCCGCCAGGCGCTGGTGATGGCCGGCGCGGGGTACTGCCCGGCGGGCGTCATGCCCGTTGTCATCGACAACGGCTTCGGCGGTGTGATCTTCCACGAAGCCTGCGGCCACTCGCTGGAGGCCAGCTCCGTCGCGTACGGCGTCAGCCAGTTCGCGGGCAAGCTGGGCCAGCAGATCGCGAACGAAAAGGTCAGCGCCGTGGACGACGGGACCATCCCGAACGCCTGGGGCTCCATCAATTTCGACGACGAGGGCACGCCGTCCCATCGCAACGTGCTGATCGAGAAGGGCATCCTGAAAGGCTACATGATCGATAAATACGGCGGCCGCCGCATGGGCATGGCGCCTACCGGCAACGCCCGCCGCCAGAATTATACGTTCGTGACCACGTCGCGCATGACCAATACCTTCATCCTGGACGGTGAAGACAGAAACGAAGACATCATCGCCTCCGTGGAATACGGCCTGTACGCGAAGGACATGGGCGGCGGCTCCGTGAATCCCGCCACCGGCGGCTTCAATTTCGCGGTCAAGGAAGGGTACATGATCCGGAACGGGAAGATCGCCGAGCCGGTCCGGGGCGCGTCCCTGGTGGGCACGGGCTCGGAGATCCTGATGAAGATCGACATGGTGGGGCAGAACCTGCGGCGCGCTCAGGGCATGTGCGGCTCCAGTTCCGGTTCCATCCCCACGGACGTGGGCCAGCCCATGATCCGGGTCTCGTCCATCACGGTCGGCGGCAGATAAGGAGGCGGACATGAGATACGAAGAGTTCAAAAACCTGGTGGTGCAGGCCGCGGAAAAAGCGGGCCTGACCGATTATGAATTATATTACAGCGCTTCGGAAAGCACGGAGATCGAGACATTCCGGCAGGAAGTCGACAAGTTTTCCTCCTCCGCCGAAGGCGGCGTGTGTTTTCGTGCGCTGGTGAACGGCCAGATGGGCTATGCCTCCACGGAAGACTTAAGCGAAGAGGAAGCGGAAGCCATCGTGGCGCGCGCGCAGGAGAACGCGGCGGTGCTGGAGAGCGCGGAAGAGCAGTTCCTGGGCGAAGCCGGCGGAGAGTATGAGACTTTTGAAAAGAAGGAATACCCGCTGCCGGAGACTGACGCGATGATCAAAGCCGCCCTGCATGGGCAGGAACTTGCTTACGCGGCGGATCCGCGGGTCACGGACGGGACTTCCACAGTCGTGATGCGCATGAAGCAGTCCGTCGCCATCTTCAATTCCCGCGGTTTGGATCTTGCCGCGGAGAATCAGGCTTCCCTCTGCTACATCGCGGCAGTAGTGAAGGACGGCGAGGAGATGAACGACGAGTATAAGATCAAGGCCGGCCCCATCGGCGAGTGGAAGCAGGAAGAACTGGCCGAGAAGGCCGTAAAGGCGGCGCTGGCCAAACTGGGCGGCAAAGTGGCCCCCACCGGCAGTTATCCGGTCGTATTCGCCCCGGACGCCATGTCCGCCCTGCTGATGACCTTCAGCCCGGCATTCTCCGCGGAGGCGGCCCAGAAAGGCCTGTCCCCGCTGGTCGGCAAAGAAGGCACGAAGATCGCTTCGGACTGCGTGACGCTGGTGGACGATCCTTTCCACAAGGACAGCCTGATGCCGATGCCGTTCGACGCGGAAGGCACACCCACCCGGAAGAAGAACGTCATTGAAAACGGCACGCTGACGACACTGCTGCATAACCTGAAGACCGCGAAAGTCGCGGGCGTCCCGTCCACCGGGAACGCCTCCAAGCGCGGCTATGCGGGCTCCGTGCAGATCAGCCCCTTCAGCTTCGTGCTGGCTCCCGGAGAGATGACCGAGGAAGAACTGCTGGCGAAGGCCGGGAACGGCGTCTATATCGATACCCTGAATGGCACGCACGCCGGCGCCGACCCGATCTCCGGCGACTTCTCCCTGCAGAGCCTCGGCTTCATGATCGAGGACGGAAAGAAGACGCGCCCCGTGAAGGATTTCACTGTGGCCGGGAACTTCTTCGACCTGCTGCAGCATGTGGAAGCCGCGGCGGACAACGCGGAGATGGAGAGCTTCGGCATGACCAACTTCGGCTCGCCCTCCGTCCTGGTGAGCGGCCTGAGCATTGCGGGAGAATAAGCGCCGGTGATCGGACAAACAGCAGGGGCGGACACCTTCGTCCGCCCCTTTTTAATCAGGAAAAACTGCCGGCTGTTTTAGAAGCCCAGATCTTCCCCAACCAGTATCACATGGATGCGCCCCCGGTGGAAGGAACGCCGCGTGATCAGCATCTGGCAGCAGATATCGTCGGGCACCAGACAGTCCATGCAGGCGCCGGTCTTTTTGCAGGGCGTCGGCATCGGGAACCGCTGGGCATTTGTTACGGCGGCCACGTTCCGGGCCCGCTTCATGGCGGAATCCAGATCCGGGCAGACCTTGTTCATCGAGCAGATGATGATCACTTTCCGCGGGCCGTACGCGATGGCGGAAACACGGTTCGCGTTGCCGTCGATGTTCACCATCATCCCGTCCCGGGTCATGGCGTTGGCGCTGGCCAGAAACACGTCCGCATCATAGGCGGCCAGCTCGGCTTCGCGGCGGTCGATCGCGTCGCGGTCGATGTAGTTGTAATTGCCCTCTTTCAGGGCGCTGATCAGCCCGATCTCGTGTGCGCTCATGCAGCCGCCCATGGTGATGCGGGAGCCTTCGGGGATTAGGCTGAGCGCCAGCTGCAGCGCTTCCTCCCTGTTTTTAGCGTAGTAGCCGGTCATGTTGCGGGCCTGCAGTCCGTTGATGACGGATCCGGCCAGCGCTTCGTATCTTTTTTCCCGATAGATCTGAATGTCCATAACGGTCCCTTTCTTGCATTGATAAATCCAGTATACCATAAAACGGCAGGAAGCGATGCCTGTATTTTGATCGAAAATGCCGCCCGAAGACACACGGACGCCCGGCATTGTCTCAGAATCCCAGCGCTTCCCCCACGAGGATCACGTGGATCCGGCCGGCATGCCGGGAGTAGCGGGTGACCAGGAACTGGCAGCAGAGGGTGTCCGGGATCAGGCAGTCCGCGCAGGTGCCGGTCTTCTGACAGGGAACGGTGCGGATCCCGCCGTAGCGCACGGCGTTCAGCGGAGCGGCCGTGTTCCGGGCCCGCTTCAGGGCCAAGTCCAGGTCCGGGCACACTTTGTTCAGGGAGCAGATGACGATCACCTTCTTCGGGCCGTAGGCGAGGGCGGAGACCCGGTTGGAATTGCCGTCGATATTGACCAGGATCCCGCCTTCCGTCATGGCGTTGGCGCTGGAAAGATAGACGTCCGCGTCGTAAGCCTGCAGCTCCGTCTCCCGCGGGTCCCTGTCGTCCTCATAATCGATGAAATGATAGCTTCCGTTTTTCAGCGCGTCCACGAGCCCGATCTCGTAGGCGCTCATGCACCCGCCCATGGCCACGCGGGAGCCTTCCGGGATCAGGCGCAGTGCGGCCGCAAGGGCTTCCTCTTTGCTTTCGGTGTAATAGCCGCTCATGTTGCGGGAGCGGAGGCCGTTCATGACAGTGTCCGCAAGCAGGCGGTTCCGGCTGCTCTTAACTGTTTGAGTGTCCATGGCTTTCTCCAGTCGGATGAAGGGACGGCGCCCGGGGCGGCCTATTTTTGTACCAGCAGCGCGTGCATAGCTTCTTTCAGACCGTCCAGTGTGAGCCGGTACATAGGGAAAATGTCGGCGATATGGAAATAGCTCTGGCCCCAGTAGCCGCCCTGCATGGGCGCTTCCTCGGGATTGAGCCAGACGCTGTGTTCATACTGCTTCCGCAGGCGGCGGAGCTGTTCCCAGCCGCTTTTTTCGCTGCGGTCGTAATAGTAGCCGTAGCCGCTGCCTTTGAGTTCGTACATGTCCATCAGGGCGTCGCCCACCAGGATCAGTTTGTATTCGCTGCCGTAGTTTTTCAGCACCCAGTCCGTGGGCACGCGGCCCGACCAGGTAAGGCGGGGGTCGGAATAGAGATGGCCGTATACACAGTTGTGGAAGTAATAAATGTGCAGTTCCTTGAAGTGATTGGAGCTTTCCGCGGCTTGGAAGAGCTGCGAGCAGAGACGGGAATAATACGCCATGGAGCCGCCGGAATCCATCAGCATCAGGAGCTTGACGGTGTTGGTGCGGGGCTTTTTATACTTTACTTTGAGGATGCCGCCGTTGTCCGCCGTGGCGCGGATGGTGCCGTCCACGTCGAATTCCGGCTCCAGGTCCGGCAGCTGGTCGGAGTATTGGCGCAGGAGGCGGAAGGCCATCTGAAACTGGCGGGTGTCCAGGACGTTGTCCGTGCGGAAATCCCGGAAACGCCGCTCCCCGGCCACCTGGAACGCCCGGCGGTAGCGGGAGACGCCGCCCACGCGGATCCCCTGGGGGCTGTGGCCGCTGTGCCCGAAGTTCGAAAAACCGCCGGTCCCGATCCAGTAGGAGCCGCCGTTGTGCTCCTCCTTCTGCTCTTTAAGGCGCTCCTCGAACATCTTCAGGATCTCGTCGATGTCCTTCTGCTCATAGCCCTGCTCCTTCAGGAAAGCACGGAAGGCTTCCATCACTTCCTGCGGCTTCTCCAGCCAGCGCAGGAGTTCCTCGGGCAGGTCGTCGCTTTCGTACGGAACGTCCTTGAAATATTCCAGGAAGATGCGGTCGAATTTATCGTAATCGGCCTCGGATTTTACCAGAACGGCCCGGCAGAGCTGGTAGAAGCCGGTGAAAGTGGATCCGTGCAGACCGAAAAGAAGGCCGTCCAGAAGGGTGACCCACTCGGTGAGGCTTACGCCGAAGCCCCGCAGTTTCAGCAAGTAGAAAAATCCGATAAACACTATCTCAGCCGCCGCTTCATCGTTTCGATGTCTTTATCCTTCTTCAAAAGTACGCCCGCGAACGGGATCTCCTTCCGGATCCGGCTCACTGGGATCCCGCTGACCTGCAGCGCGCGCACCCAGTCCACCAGCTCGGAGGTGGAGGGCTTTTTTTCGATGCCGTCCAGGGAACGCAGATAGTAGAACGCTTCCATCGACTGCTGCAGCAACTTGTCGTCCAGTTTGTCAAAATGCACGCGCAGGATCTTTTCCATCTGCTCCGGGTCCGGGAATTCGATATAGTGGAAGATGCAGCGCCGCAGGAACGCGCCGGGCAGTTCCTTCTCCGCATTCGACGTGATGATTACCACGGGCCGCTGCCTGGCGCGGATCGTCTCCCCGGTCTCCGGGATGTGGAATTCCATCCTGTCCAGCTCCCAGAGCAGGTCGTTGGGGAATTCCAGATCCGCCTTGTCGATCTCGTCGATCAGCAGGATGACCGGTTCCTCCGCCGAGAACGCCTCGCCCAGCTTGCCCAGCCGGATATACTGCGCGATGTTGTCCACGGCCTTGCCCCCGAACTGGGAATCGTACAGCCGCTGCACCACGTCGTACACGTACAGCCCGTCCTGGGCTTTTGTGGTGGACTTGATGTTCCAGATGATCAGACGCCGCTCCAGCGCGTCCGCCGCCGCCTGCGCCAACATCGTCTTGCCCGTGCCCGGCTCCCCTTTGATCAGCAGCGGCTTCTCCAGCGTCATCGCGATGTTGACCGCCTGGATCAGCTCCTCCGATGCCACATAATCATTCGTGCTCCGAAAACTTTTCATGCTCCGACTCCTGTGATCTGACGTGACGGAAGGACGTCCCTCCGCCGTTTTTGACCGGGCCGCTGGTCCAAAGGTCCCGGCATCGGCGGCAAAGTCCGCCTCTCTCTGTCCGATTCTACCACAGGCGCGGCGAAAACAAAAGAGGAAATCATCCTTGCACAGCGTCCTCCGGCATAGTATAATATATCGAACGGCCCCGGTGTCTGAACGGAAAACGGGGGCCGGACGATCCTGACAAGGCAGTAAGAGAAAGGAGCAGTCATGAGCAACAAATACGCCGGAACGCAGACCGAAAAGAATTTATGGGAGGCCTTTGCGGGCGAATCCCAGGCCAGGAACAAATACACGTATTTCGCCTCCCGGGCTAAAAAGGAAGGTTTTGAACAGATCTCGGCGCTGTTTGCAAAAACGGCGGACAATGAAAAAGAACATGCGGAACTCTGGTTCAAGGAGCTGGGCGGCATAGGCGGCACGGCGGAAAACCTGGCGGCTGCCGCCGACGGGGAGAACTATGAGTGGACCGACATGTACGAAGGCTTCGCGAAGACCGCGGAGGAAGAAGGCTTCCCGGAACTGGCGGCCAGATTCCGCGGCGTGGCGGCCATCGAGAAGCACCATGAAGAGCGTTACCGCGCCCTGCTCCGCAACGTGGAGGCGCAGGAAGTCTTCGCGCGCAGCGAGGTGAAGGTATGGGAATGCCGGAACTGCGGCCACATCGTGGTCGGCACGCAGGCGCCGGAGATCTGCCCGGTCTGCGCGCATCCGCAGGCCTATTTCGAACTGCGCGCCGAAAACTATTGAGCGGCGCGGCGGACCCGCAAAGAACCTGAAGCGGCAGCCGCCAGACCCGTTCCGTTCATCCGGAAACGGGCACGGGCGCGCCGCCGACCAATGTGCAGAGGATAAACGATGAGAGAATTTGTGATCATGGCGGACGTCAACGCCGACACCACGCCGGAGTTCGTCAAACGGGAAAATATCGCGATCATGCCCCAGTATTATCATTTCAACGACGGCGTGATCTACGGGGACGGCAACGTGCTGGCCACCGAAAAGTTCTTTGAGCGCCTGGCCGGGGGCGAGCGCGCCTTTTCCATGGGCTGCAATCCGGACCGCGTGCACGGGATCATGGAGCAGGCGGTGCTGGACGGGCACGACATCATCGTGTTCATGGCCTCCTCCGACTGCAGCGGCAGCTACAATACGGTCTGCGTGGAGGCGGAGGACCTGATGAACCAGTACCGGGACGCCCGCATCCACGTGGTGGATTCCCGCCTGGAATGCGCGCCGATCGGCCTTCTGGTGAAACAGGCGGTCGCGCTGAAGAAGGCCGGCAGGGATTTTGACGAAGTCGTGCGGATCTCCGAGGAGACCAAGGCCGGCGCCAACGTCTATTTCCTGGTGGACCATCTGGATTACCTGGTGCGCGGCGGACGGCTCTCCCCCATCAGCGGGATGGTGGGGACCGTGCTGAACATCAAGCCGATCCTGTATTTTGAAGATGGCAAGATCGTCCCGTTCACGAAAGTGCGCGGCCGCCAGACCGGCAAGAAGACGATCATGGACCAGCTGCGGAAGCTGGACCCGAAGACGACCGTCTGCTCGGTGGTCCATACGGTGGCGGAAGAGGAAGCCCGGGAGTTCGCGGCGCAGATCGAAGCGGAACTGGGGCTGAAGGTCGTCAGCGTGGACGAGGTGAACCCCACGATCGGCGCCCACGCGGGACACAACGCCATCGGAGTCGCCTATCTGACCGATACGCAGGCTCAGTGGTAAGGAGGTATTTGTGAAGGCCCTGTATCTGGACTGCGGCATGGGCGCGGCCGGAGATATGCTGACGGCGGCGCTGCTGGAACTGTTTCCGGAGAAGGAGTCCGTGCTGGAAGAACTGAACGCGCTGGGGATCCCCGGCGTGCGGTTTGCCTGCGAAAAAGCGGTAAAATGCGGCATCCAGGGCACGCATGTGTCCGTCACGGTGAACGGACGGGAAGAGGCGGAGGTCCCGGAAGCGCGGGAAGAAGGGCACGCGCATCATCATGACCAGGATGATCACGGCGGGCACGGACATTCGCACGATCACGGAGAGGCCTGCTGCCACGAGGAGCCTCACGGCCGCGATCACGAGGAGCCTCACGGCCACGACCATTCCCATCCTCACGAACATCACAGCCTTGCCGACATCGCTTCCCTGATCGGCAGCCTTCCCGTCTCTGATCCGGTGAAGCAAAACGCTCTTGCGGTCTACACCCTGATCGCGGAGGCGGAGAGCCATGTGCACGGCCGTCCCGTGACGGAGATCCATTTCCACGAAGTGGGGACGATGGACGCGGTCGCGGACGTGACAGCGGTCTGTTACCTGATGGAAAAGCTCGCGCCGGCCCTGGTCCTGGCCTCTCCGGTCCACGTCGGCAGCGGCACGGTCCGCTGCGCGCACGGCGTCCTGCCGGTCCCGGCTCCCGCCACGGCGTACATCCTGCGGGACGTGCCGGTCTACGGCGGAAAGATCGCCGGCGAACTCTGCACGCCCACCGGCGCGGCCCTGCTGAAGCATTTTGCGGCCCGTTTCGGCGAAATGCCGCCGCTCAGCATCTCCGCCATCGGCTACGGCTGCGGCAGGAAGGACTTCCCCGCGGCCAACTGCGTGCGCGCCTTCCTGGGAGAAACGCCGGACGACGAGGATTCGGACCTGGTATATGAACTGAACTGCAACGTGGACGACATGACCGCGGAGGAGATCGCCTTCGCGCTGGAACGTTTCTTCGACGCCGGCGCACTGGAAGCCTACACCATCCCGGTCAATATGAAGAAAAACCGCCCGGGCACGCTGATCCGCGTCATCTGCCGCCCGGCGGACAAAGAGGAACTGATCCGGAAGATCTTCCGCCATACCACCACCATCGGCCTGCGGGAGAATCCGACGCACCGCCGCGTGCTGCGGCGCAGTTTCTCCGAAGCGGAGACGCCCTGGGGCCCGGTGACCGTCAAGCGCTCCGAAGGCTACGGCGCGGAACGGATCAAGATCGAGTATGAGGACCTGGCCCGCATCGCGCGGGAACAGGACATGAGCCTGGCGGAAGTGCGGGAGCGCATCGCCGGGAGAGGGGAGCATGAACCGCATGCGTGACGAAAAAGTTAAAAACCTGGTGATCTCCGCCATCTGTCTGGCGCTCGCGCTTGTCCTGCCGTTCCTGACGGGCCAGATCCCGGAGATCGGCAAAATGCTGAGCCCGATGCACATCCCGGTGCTGCTGTGCGGCTTTATCTGCGGTCCCGGCTGGGGGCTCGCGGTCGGACTCGTCGCGCCGCTCATGCGCTCGCTGCTGTTCGGTATGCCCGTGCTGTTTCCCAACGCCATCGGCATGATGGCCGAACTGGCCTGCTACGGCTTTGCGGCCGGCTGGCTGTACCGCCTGCTGCCGAAGAAGCCCTGGCGCGTCTACGTCAGCCTGATCGGTGCCATGATCCTGGGCCGCATCGTCTGGGGCATCGCCCGCGTGATCCTCTGGGGACTGGGCAGTTCGGCGTTCAGCTGGAAGCTGTTCATCGCCGGGGCCTTCACGAACGCGGTGCCGGGGATCATCCTGCATATCGTGCTGATCCCGCTGGTGGTGCTGGGTCTGGAGCGAAGCGGGTTCATCAAGGAATAATATCAATGATTGGAGCGGATGCAGGAGTCCGCTCCTAATGTTTTTAAAATACGGAGAAGATCCAAAGACAGAATGGATATTAACGAGATCCTGGAAGACGGAATAAGACGGAAAATCGATTTTCTGGGCCGTGCATGGTATATGGTCAGCATTTCTTTGTCCGGTAAGGAAAACGATCCGTTTAATTATGCGGTCCACATTGATACCAAGGCAGACGTGTTCTATCAGGGCAAATGGTATACGGGAACCGATGAAATGGCTGATGAACTCGGCGCGGAATATGATGATAAAATTCAAAAGATTCTGGAGACGGGGAGCGAGATTCGATTGACCAGAATCTATTATGACAGCGACTGCTGCCTGCATTTGTATTTTGATAATACCCTTGAAATACATTCCAGAGCGCTCAGTAAAGCAGACTATAGTGAAGAGAAAAAAGACTATATGGTCTGGCTGGTTTTTTACGAACATAAAGCGGCGGAAAACTGGGTGGTATGTTATCCCGGAAGAGTTGTTTTAGAGGAAAATGAATATAAATCACAGGAACTGCTGGATCTGGATGAGAAAATGTGGAAACTCAGACGCGGCAGACCTCGCAGGATCATAACAGGCAAAGAGGCTGTTGAATTCCTAAAAAAACATGAAGGAAGAACTATCATATGTGTCGATGCAGAAGACAATAGCATTAAACTTGATAAATCAGCCGACTTTCCCTATTATACGTTTATATTTCTGTATGCTGAATGCAGGATAGAGAAGAAGGGAAAGAAGTATTCGTTCCCCGAACTGGTTGATCGATGGATGGGGAACGATGAAAAAATGAAAGAAAAGATTTCTGTAAAGAGTCTTGCAACTGATGATCAGAATAACATCCATGTTTTGACATCAGACGGAATATCGATTTGCAGTGATCTAAAGGATGAATACGATTCCTGGACGGTCATGACATATTGGGCTGTAACGGAAGATATAACGGGAAAGGCTCATGAAATCGTGGCAGAGAAATATGCTGTTTCACAAGAGGAACTGGATCAACTCGGCGCTCAGTCAGATGCATTAATGGAGAAAGAAAAGACATTATGAAAAAAATTTTCCCGCTGCTGCTTATTGCAGCCATGATACTATCCTTGCTGTCCGGATGCTCCGGTTCGAATGCGCCGACCGCCGCGCCGACTGAGGCTCCGACCACGGAAGCGCCCACGACTACGGCGGCTCCTACCGAAGCCCCCGCTACCGAACCTACTGAAACCACGGAAGCCCCCGTAACCGCCCATACCTATGACGACGGCCGGGCCCGCCCCTCCTCCTGCGGCCGGCTGCAGGTCAGAAACGGCAAGCTGTGTTCCGAAAGCGGCGAGCCCGTCATGCTGCGGGGGGTCAGCGTGAACGGCCTCATCACGTCGGAATCCTTCCTGAATCCGGCGCTGTTCGAGGAACTGGCGCGGGACGGCGGGGTCAATCTGTTCCGTCTGGCAATGTACACCTATGGCGTCGGGATCGTCGGCTACTGCACGAAGGGCGACAAGGAGCGGCATAAGCAGGATATCGCGGACGGCGTGGAACTCGCAAAGAACGAAGACATGTACGTGATCATCGACTGGCACATCCTGAGCGACGGCGATCCGAACACCTACGCGGACGACGCGAAGCTCTTCTTTGCAGAAATGGCGGAAAAATACAGCGGTTACGACAACGTGCTGTATGAGATCTGCAACGAGCCGAACCATGTGGACTGGCCGGCGGTCAAATCCTACGCGGAGCAGGTGATCCCCGTCATCCGGGAGAAGAACCCGGATTCCGTCATCATCGTGGGAAATCCCGACTGGTCAAAGGATCTGGAAGACGCGGCCGCGGATCCGCTGGCGTTTGACAACATCCTGTACACACTGCATTTTTATTCCGCCACGCACGGGGAAAACTACCGCGGAATGACGGAACGCCTGAGCAGGCAGGGCCTGCCGGTCTTCGTGACGGAGTTCGGCGTGACCGCGGCCAGCGGCGGGCTCCCGCGGGATCTGGAAAGCGCGGACGAATGGATCGCGCTGCTGGAGCGGGAAGGCATTTCCTACTGCATGTGGGCGCTGTCCAAGGCGCCGGAAGCCTGCTCCATGATCCGCATGAACGTACTGAAATACAGCGGATTCGAGTGGGAGGATTACACGGACACCGGCAGATGGCTGCTGGAAACGCTGAAAAAGCATAACGGCCGGTAAGGAGATCGCCGCGCCGGAAAAGAGGAGGACCGAGGGTCCTTCTTTTTTTTGCAGATCTGTGAAAAAATGTTGACAGGGGAGAGGAAGAGTGCTATACCAATAATCGATATATGAGCAAGTATTCATATATCGGCAAGGAGAATCGATATGGCATCCTTTGATCTTCACAAAAACGAACGCACTTCGTTCGGGTACGATATGAATACGGAGACTGAAACGGATCGGGAACTCCTCGAGGAAGAAGAATGCTGCGAAGACGACCGTCTCCCGGAGCCGCGTCTGGGCGTGACCTGCAGCTGCGGGCACTGTCATCACGGGCACGGGGCGGAAGAGGACGAAGACGGGCATGCGGAGCATCATCACAGCCACGAACATGGTCACGGGCATTCTCATGAAGAGGATGACGAGGCGCATGAGAAAAAAGAACGGCTGGAACTGATCGCGGGCGCCGGTCTGTTCGCGCTGGCGCTGATCCTGCATTTCCTTGTGCTGAAGGAATCCGCCTGGAGCTGGCCGGTCATCGCGGTCCTGGTCCTGGCTTATCTGATCCTGGGCAAGGACGTTCTGCTGACCTCCGGACGGAACATCGCGCACGGCGAGGTGTTTGATGAAAACTTCCTCATGAGCATCGCCACGCTGGGGGCGTTCGCGATCGGCGAATACCCGGAAGCGGTCGGTGTCATGCTGTTTTTCCGTCTCGGCGAGATGTTCGAGGACATGGCGGTGGAACGAAGCCGGAAGAAGATCCTGGAGACCGTGAACCTGCGCGCGGAGACGGTGATCCTGGCGGAGACGGGGGAAGAGATCCCGGCCGCGCGCGCCAAAGTGGGCGACGTCGTCCTGGTGAAGCCCGGCGACCGCGTTCCGCTGGACGGCATCGTGGTGGAAGGCGAGAGTTTCCTGGATACGTCCGCCATCACCGGAGAACCGGTCCCCGTGCGGGTGGAGAAGAACAGCGGGATCCTGGCGGGCTGCGTCAATACGCAGGGCGTGCTCAAGGTCCTTGCCACCAAAAAGCTGTCCGAATCCATGACCAGCCGCATCCTGCACTCCGTGGAGGAAGCGCAGGAGCAGAAGCCGCAGCTGGAGCATTTCATCACGCGGTTCGCCCGCGTTTATACGCCCATCGTGGTGGGTCTGGCGCTGTTCGTGGCGCTGGCGATGCCGCTGATCCGCGGCGAGGCTTTCCGGCCGTGGCTGTACACCGCCATCAGCTTCCTGGTCATGAGCTGCCCCTGCGCGCTGGTGGTCAGCGTGCCGCTGGCGTTCTTCTGCGGCATCGGGACGGCCTCCGGCAAGGGCATCCTGTTCAAGGGCGGCTCGGCTGTGGAAGCGCTGTCCAAGGCGCGCGCGGCGGTGCTGGATAAGACCGGGACCGTCACGGAAGGGACATTCTCCGTGCAGGAGGTCCTGACGCAGCCGGGGTTTGCGGAAGACGAGATCCTGCGGCTGGCGGCGGCGTGCGAAGCGTTCAGCCGCCACCCGATCGGGAAGAGCATCTGTGAAGCGGCGCGGGAGCGGGGCCTGAAAATCCCGGCGGCGCGTTCCATGGAAGAGAAGGCCGGCCGGGGCATCAGCGCCCTGGCGGAAGGCCGGCGGGTCCTGTGCGGCAATGCGGGACTGCTGGAGCAGAACGGCGTGACGGACGTGCGTGAACCTGAGATCGCCGGGACGCGCGTGCTGGTGGCCGTGGACGGCGTGTTCGCGGGGACGATCCTGATCGCGGACGCCGTCAAGAAGGACGCGAAGGCTTCCCTGCAGCGTCTGCGCAGACTGGGACTGACGACGGTCATGCTGACCGGCGACGCGGCGGTTTCCGCGGAGGCGGTCGCGCAGGATCTGGAGATCGACCGTGTGAAAGCCGGCCTGCTCCCGGAGGAGAAGCTTGCTGTCATGCAGGCGGTGCGCGGGGAACTCGGCGGCGTCCTGTTCGTGGGCGACGGTCTGAACGACGCTCCGGTCCTGGCCGGCGCGGACATCGGGGCCGCCATGGGGTCCGGCGCAGACGCCGCCATCGAGGCCGCGGACCTGGTGTTCATGAACTCGAACGTCAGCGCCATCCCGCAGGCCGTATCCCTGTCCCGCCGCTGCATGCGCATCGCGTCGGAAAATGTCGGCGGCGCGCTGGCGATCAAGATCATCGTCATGCTCCTCGGCATCACGAGGCTGTATTCCAACATGTGGCTGGCGGTGTTCGCGGATACGGGGGTGCTTTTCCTGTGCATCCTGAATTCGCTGCGGCTGCTGCGGTGGAAAGAATAAAATGAGGGCGGCCGCCGGCCGCCCGTTTCAGCAATTTCCCGTATACACGTAGTCCAGATTTTCCCGTGCGACCTCTGCCAGACGGTATATCGTACGGATGTCGGTCGCCGGGCGGTCCTGCATGTGAAAACGCGGAAAAAAACGGGAGATGTGGAGGGGAACGCTTTCGCCGTCCGGCTCCCGAAGGCGGCTGACCCAGCGGGAGAGCGCGCGCATTTCGTCCTCGCTGTCGTTTTCGCCCGGGACGATCAGGGTGGTCAGCTCCACATGGCAGGACGTGACGGCTTCTTCGATAAAGGCCAGGACCTGGGTCCGGTCGCCGCCCAGCACCCGGCTGTAGTAGCGGTCGGTGAACCCTTTCAGGTCGATGTTCATCGCGTCGATGCAGGGCTTCAGTTCTTTCAGCACGGACAGTTCGGCCGTGCCGTTCGTGACGATCACGTTTTTCAGTCCGGCCGCCTGTGCGAGCCGGGCCGTATCCCGGATGAACTCATACCCGATCAGCGGCTCGTTGTATGTGAAGGCGAGGCCGATATTCCCCCTGGACCGCGTTTCCAGCGCGATCCGAACCAGCTCCTCAGGATGGCATACTTCCGTCTTTTTGGCCAGTTTTCGTGCCTGCTCCGACCATGAGATCTCGTAATTCTGGCAGAACGGACAGCGGAGATTGCAGCCGAAACTGCCGGCGGAGAGGATCAGGCTGCCCGGGTGGAAGCGGGCCAGCGGCTTCTTTTCAATGGGATCCAGCGCAAGCGATGTAAGGCGGCCGTAATTGAGCGCGGTCACGCGTCCGTCCGCGGCCGTGCGGCCGCCGCAGAAGCCGGTCCCGCCGTCCGGGATATCGCAGTGTCTGAAGCAAACGGTGCAGACGGACATGGCCATCCTCCTCATTAAGCGGGCGGCGGCCGGCCGCCCCGGTCCTCCCCAAGAAAGGGAGTTGTTAATAGTGCCGCACGACTTCGAAGCGTTCCAGGCTGACCGGTTCGGACTCACGGATGCCGCCTTTCCGGCGCGCGATCCGGATCTGATCCGCCACGGTGTCCACGCCGTCCAGGTTCGGGAGCAGCAGGCCGCGCTTCCGGCCGTGGGTGACGATGACGCCGTAGCGCCTGACGTCGAGCTCGTCCGGCGAAGCGACCGGCTCCAGGTCTCCCAGCACGTCCACGCTGATCTCCAGCCCGGCCAGCTCGCCCGCGGCGACCGGCAGGAAACGGGGATCGCGCGAGCAGGCGCTGATCGCGTTGTCGATGATCTCCTCCGCCACGTTCTCCCGCACCGCCATGATCGTCCCGATGCAGCCGCGCAGGCTGCCGTTCCGATGCAGCGAGACGAACGTTCCCGCGCGCCGCGCCAGCATCTCCTCCGGCAGCCCCTCCGGCACGGAAATGCGCTCGTGCCGCAGGACCCAGGCTTCCACGGACGCCCGCGCGAGGCGGACGAACGCATCGCTCTTTTCCGCCTTCTCTCGGCACTCCCGTTCTGTTTTTTCCTGATATATCTTCAAAAAATGCCGTTCCCCGTCCGCTCCTTCCGGGTAAAACGTGCAGATCCCGTACCCCACGCCGGTGACGTCCTGGTGGGAGAGGACCTCCGCCTTCACCCGCAGGCCGTCGAACGCGCCGGCCATGATCACGAAGGAACGGTGGCCGCACTCGGCCGCTTTTTCACAGAACGCTTCGTCGAACTCAAACAATTCGCCGAACGCCGCGCGGCCGCAGACGTCCATGATCCGGCAGTCATATTCCGGCCCTTCCGGCGCGAACCCGTACGGCCCGTATTCCTGCAGCTTGTGCGACAGATCCCCGCTCGCAATCAGAACGGCCCGCGTTCCGGTTTCTTCCGCCGCGCGTGCGATGATCTGCCCCAGCCGGTAGTGCTCCGTCAGCGGAAGCCCGGACAGGCCGATCCGCACGATCTTTCCCGCCGTGTACTTCTGCCGGATGAACCACAGCGGCACCATCGTCCCGTGATCGAGCGCCGCCTCCCGTTCCCCCATCGTCCCCGCAGGGAGCCCCTCCGCGTCCGCCAAGTCGCAGATCCGTTGCACGAGCGCCGTATCGTACCGTTCCGAAAACCGGACGCCGGCCGCGCGGAAACGCCGGAAAGAGCCGTTCGCCTCTTTCCCCGGGGAAATGTGGAAATAGTCCGCGTACATCACGGAATGCGGGCTGGTGATGATCAGCGTGTCCGGCGCCAGCGCAGCCACTTCGTCCGCGACGCGTTCATAGGCACGCGCCGTTTCCCGGACCTGTTCTTCGCTCCCCTGCCCGATCTCCGGAACGATCATGGGCGGGTGCGGGACCATAAATGCAGCAAGGACGGACATCGGTTCGCCTCCTTTGAAAAATCAGGCTTTGTATTTCAGTTAGATCCGGCCGTACACGGGGGGCGGCAGCGGGACGCCGGCCGCGCAGCCCGCGCCCATGAAGTGTTCCTCTCCGTTACGATAGATACACAAATATTATAGCATACCGCCGGGTTTTTTGCAAAAACCGCAAGACTTTTCCCGCATTTTGTGCCATAATGGACCGGGAGCGCCGACGGCTTTGTTTCCGTGCGGCTTCCAGCTGTCAAAAAAACCGAAAAGGAGACTTCCCATGGGTCATAAGGATATCATTCTCGCATCGGGCTCGCCCCGCCGTAAGGAACTGCTGCAGATGGCCGGCCTCAAGTTCATCGTCCTGCCCAGCACCATCCCGGAATACGTGCCGGATTTCATCCCGCTGCAGAACCGCAGCGGCTTCCTGGCGGAGCTGAAGGCATCCGCGATGAGCGTGTTCCATCCGCTGGAGATCATCATCGGCGCGGACACCACCGTGCTGTGCGACGGCCGCCTGATGGGCAAGCCGAAGGATGCCGGGGAAGCGAAGGAGATGCTGCGCTTCCTGTCCGGCAAGGTCCACACGGTCTATACCGGTGTGTCCCTGATCTACAGCGACGAGGAGGACGCGGATACCTTCGTCTCCGCGACCAAAGTGGAGTTCTACGAACTGACCGACGAAGAGATCGATGCGTACGTGGCCACCGGAGAGCCGCTGGACAAGGCGGGCGCCTACGGCATCCAGGGCAGAGGCTGCCGGCTGGTGAAGCGCATCGAGGGCGATTATTTTACGGTCGTGGGACTGCCCGTCGCCGAAGTGGTGCGCCGCCTGGAAGCGCACGAAGCGGCGGAAGCGCAGAAGGAAAAAGCAGAGAACGCGCAGGCGGACGGGCAGTCCGGCGCGCAGGTATAAGGCCGGCAAGGAGGAGATCATGAACAAAAGACAGGTTCGTCAGATCCTGAAAGACACGGATTACATCCACATCAGCGGCAGCCCGGAGGAGAAGAAAGCCGCCGAGTACCTGAAAGCCCGCTGCGAAGAACTGGGCGTGAAGGCCTGGCTGGAAGAATTTGAAGTGCAGATCGGCGAGGTGCAGTCCGCGTCCCTGACCGTCAGAACGCGCGACGGGAAAGAGAAGGAGATCCCCTGCAAGGGGTTCCGCCTCTGCGGCAGCGGCACGGTGGAAGCGCCGCTGGTCTACCTGCCCGACCTGGACCCGGCGTCGCTGACCCGCGCGAAGGATGCGATCGTCCTCCTGGACGTGGGCGTGGGCTATTTCACGTATCACGACCTGCTGGACAACGGCGTGAAGGGGATCATTACCTATGACGGCAACGTGCATTACCGCGACCGCGACATCGATCTGAAGGAACTGCGGCCGCACGTGGTGGGCGAGGGCGGCACGAAGACCCTGGCCGTGAACATCAATGCCAAGGACGCGTTCGCCATCGTGAAGAGCGGTGCCGTCAGCGCGAAGATCAGCGTGAAGCAGAAGGAGAGCAGCGGGAGATCCCGCAACGTGATCGCGGAGATCCCCGGTGAGACGGACGAATGGATCGTCCTGTCCGCGCACCTGGACACCACGCCGCTGTCCCGCGGCTCCTACGACAACATGACCGGCTGCATCGGCCTGCTGATGGTGATGGACGCCCTGAAGGGCCAGGCGCACCGCTACGGCCTGCGCTTCGTGTTCTGCGGCAGCGAGGAGCGCGGTCTGCTGGGCTCCAAGGCCTATGCGGCGGCACATGAGAGCGAGCTGGAAAAGATCGCCCTCAACATCAATCTGGACATGATCGG
The DNA here is from genome assembly GCA_017428105.1 of Lachnospiraceae bacterium. GTDB lineage: Bacteria > Bacillota > Clostridia > Lachnospirales > Lachnospiraceae > UBA6987. Next base: position 22,062 of record JAFRRM010000009.1, read on the forward strand.
AACGTACATGGGCCACTTCCTGGCCCGCGTCAGCGCGGAGGAAGCGCTGGTGAGCTTCGTGCGGTATTTCGCGGCGCAGCGCGGTTTCGGCATCCGGGCTTCGCAGGGCGTGTATTCGAGCGATTCCACGCCGTTTGCGGACAAGGGCGTGCCCGCGCTGTCCTTTGCCCGCATCGCCGGCCCCAGCCAGGCCACCATCCATAACCGCTATGACACGCCGGACCTGCTCTCCGACGAGCAGCTGCTGAAGGACGGTGCGTTCATCACCGAATTCACCCGCTTCATGGCGGATGCGGTGAAGTGCCCGGTCAAGCGGGAGATCCCCGAAAAAGTGAAGAAGAGCCTGGACGAATACCTGGCCCGCAAGAGGAAAGAAGACTGACGGACGCGGGGATCCGTCTGAACGATATGGATAAGATCGCACTCATCATCGTCATACTGTTTATCAGCTTTCTGATCTATCTGATCGGGGAAGCGGCTGCCGTGCGCAAAGCCCGCGCCCGATTGTCCCACGTGGTCTATGTGAACGGTACGAGGGGAAAATCCACGGTGACCCGCATGATAGCGGCCGGCCTGAAGGCGGGCGGCCATCAGGTGCTGTGCAAGACCACCGGGACGCTGCCCATCGCGATCCATCCGGACGGGCGCCAGGAGGAGATCGTGCGGCATGCGCCGGCCAACATTCGGGAGCAGATCCGGTATCTGCGCATCGCGGCGGCGGAAGGTGCGGACATCCTGGTGATCGAATGCATGGCGCTGCAGCCCGAATACCAGCGGGTGTCCGGCAAAAACATGCTGCACTGCGACGTGGGCGTCATCACCAACGCGCGGCTGGACCACATGGACGTCATGGGCGACACCCGGGAGGACATCCTGGAATGCCTGATGGAAATGCTGCCGGAGAAAGGCCTGATCGTCACCGCGGAGCGCGATTTCCCGGAGATCCTGGGAACCCGCGCGAAGAAACTGGACAGCCGCCTTCTCATCACGGACGAGAACACGCTGGACGACCTGCCCGGCGCGGCGGCGCTGGACTTCCCGGAAAACGTGGCGCTGGCCCTGGGCGTCTGCGAGGCGCTGGGCGTGGACCGGCAGACGGCGTACGAAGGCATCCGCGGCTTTGTCCGCGACCCGTACGCGCTGTCCGTCCACGAGGGAAAGAACACGGTCTTCGTGAACGCGCTGTCCGCCAACGACGTGAGCTCCACGCAGATGATCTACGACAGGACCCGCGGAACGGAGGAGGAAGAACTCGTCATCCTCATCAACAACCGCGGCGACCGCCCCGCGCGCGCCCGCGACATGGCACGCCTGGTCAGGGTGATGCAGCCCCGCCGCGTTTGGATGCTGGGCGACAACCAGGAAGCGCTGGCCAAACTGTGCGGGAAGGCGGCGCCTCAGGCGGAGATCCGGGGCTTTTCCGTCGCGGAGGAGATCCCCTTCGCGAGCGATACGCCGCGGCTGATCCTGGCCGTGGGCAACATCAAGAACGAGGGCATCCGCCTGGTGGAACGGGCGAAGGCCGAACTGAAAGAAAAGGAAGTGAGCGGCGATGTACAGTGAAGTTGTCATCATCGGGATCCTGATCGCGGTGATCTACAGTGAGATCACGGGGCTCTCCACCGGCGGCATGGTGGCCCCGGTCTATTTTGCCCTGAGCCTGACCGATCCGCTGCGCATCGCGTATACGCTGCTGATCATTCTGGCCGTTTACGGGCTGGATAAACTGCTCGGACGATGGCTCATCCTGTACGGACGCCGCCTGTTCGCGGTCAACGTGGTGCTGGGCTTCCTGCTGACCTGGCTGATCGGGGTCACGGGCCTGCTGCCCATGGGCGTCCGGGTCATCGGCTACATCGTGCCGGCCCTGATGGTGCGCGATCTGGAGCGCCAGGGATTCGTGAAGACCGGGATCTCGCTGGGCACAGTCACGGCGCTGTGCGCGCTGTGCCTGATGTGGGTGGGCATGCTATGATCGGCGCGGCGGTCGGAAAACTGATCCTGATCCTGGTGCTGGCGCTGGGCGGGTTCGTGGCCCCTCTGAAGGACCTGCCCCTCGAGCGGCTTCCGTACGCGGACGAGATGGAAGAGGCTGCGCGGATCCAGCAGCGGGCCGGCGAGCTGATCAAGGCGGAGAAGCTCCGCCGCGGGATCGAACTGGCGGAAGAGGACGTCTGGGAGATCGGCATCATGGGCCCTCATTTCACCGCCATCACCACCACGTCCGGCGGCGAGGCGGAAAAACGCACCTGCCAGCTCCCGGATTTCGCGGCGCTGTGCGTGAAATACTTCCATGAAGCAGGCCTGCAGCCGGGCGACCGCGTGGGCGCGAACTTTTCCGGCTCTTACCCGGGCCTGAACCTGGCCGCCGTCTGCGCGGCGGAGGCCATGGGCCTGGAACTGATTTATTCCTCCTCCGTCGGCTCCTCCACCTACGGCGCCAACTGTCCGGGCTACACGTTCCCGGAAATGCTGAAGACCCTGTACGATGCGGGCCTCATTTCCCGTATGCCCGCCATGATCACGCTGGGCGGGGGCGGCGACATGGGCTGGAACATGGCCGGCTATGCGCTGGAGGACGACGAGTGGATCGCGGAGATCGAGGAAATGAAGGCCCGGCTCATCGAAGAAGGCCTGGCCTATGAGACGGATATCGAAAATTTCGCGCAGGACATCGCGATCCATGAAGCGGTGTACGGCGATGTCAGGGCGTTCGTGAACGCGGGCGGCAACGGCCTCGGCCTGGGCCACAACGACGGGGTGATCCTGGATATCGGCAACGGGCTGCTGGAGCCGCAGGATGTTGCGGTAAACGAGCACAGCGGCTTTGTGGAACGCTATCTGGCCCGGGGGATCCCGGTGATCCATCTGCTGAACGTGCACGCCCTCTGCGGGGAGGGCATCCCGTTCGACCCGGTGCGGCCGCCCGAGATCGGGACCTCACCCGTATATTTCGGAGGGTGGAGATGAAACTGAAGCGGAAGCATTATCAATATCTGATCGTGCTGGGCCTGCTGGCGGCGGCCACCCTGATCATCTGGCTCGCCGGCCACCGCGTGCGCGTTTCGTACGCGGATCAGATGCAGGAAGCCGCCGCGCTGCACCGCCAGGTCGTGGCAGCGGTGAAGGAAGAGCGCCTGCGGCGCGGCTATCCGCTGGTCCCGGAGGACACGCTGCAGATCGGCCTGATGGGCGAGCACATCACGGCCATCACCACTTCGCTGGGCGCGATGGAGGCCAAGCGGACCGCTCAGATCCCGGATTTCGCCGCCCTGTGCGTCCGCCTGTTCCGGGAAGCGGGACTGAAGGCGGGCGACCGCGTGGGCGCCTGCTTCTCCGGCTCGTTCCCCGGTCTTGATCTGGCCGTGCTCTGCGCGGCTAAAGTTATGGACCTGGACATCGTTTATTTCTGCACGCTGGGCGCTTCCAATTACGGGGCGAACCTGCCGGGCTACGTCATGCCGGAGATGGTGCAGACCGCCGTGCGGGCCGGCCTGCTGTCCGTCATGCCGTCCACCGTCTCCATGGGCGGCTCCGGTGACCGCGGCAGCAACATGCAGGGCTACGCGCTGGAGGAAACGGAAGAGATCGACGAGATGATCGCGCGGCTGGAACGGGAAGGCATCCCGCTGTCCGCATATCCGGACTTCACGGAAAACATCGCGGTCCATATGGACCTGCTCGGCGACGTCAGGGCGTTCGTGAACGTCGGCGGCAACATCCTGGGCCTCGGCAACGAGGACGTTTCCCTCGGCTACGGCCAGGGCCTCCTCAAACCCGCCGATCCCGTGATCAAGACCTCCAGCGGCCTCGTGGAACGCTACCTCTCCCGGAACATCCCCGTGATCCACCTTCTCAACATCAAGCAGCTCTGCGCCGAGACCGGCGTCCCCTATGATCCCGTCTCCGTCCCCGCCGACGGCACCTCCGCCGTCTACTACAGCCGCAGCTACTCCAGACCCGCCCTGGCCGCCGCCGGCGCCGCCGCCGTCCTGGGCCTGCTGGGGATCGGCTGGCTGGACCGCAGACGCAGGACCGGGACCTGACAGGGAAACAGTCTTTTTGGCATCCGATCTATCAAACAGGGCCGCCCGGGGAAAGTCCCCGGATGGCTCTGTTTCTCGTTGCGCCTGATACCGTTTTTCGCATATTGCCCGGGCTGCCTTCACCCGCCTGCGGCTGCCGCTCCGGAAAAAACGAACAAATGGTCGGATTTTTCGGAAAGACCTTTTATTTTTTTGGAAAATGCGGTATAATTTATCCAACTATGCGATATGAACCACAGGAGGTTGTGTTTTGGCCAATTCATCCCATAAAAAAACGGCTTCGAAAGGGAACGGATCCTCTTCGCGGACGGGCGGCGGGACCGCCAGGAAGGCATGCCCGTCCGGGACCCGCCCGAATACGCGCCGTTCTTCTTCCGCCGGAAGGACGCCGGCCCGGAGCACGGTGAACCGGAAGAAGGCTCCGCAGCATTCCGCCCTGGTACGGGATATCCTTTTGCTGTTCCTGATCGCCTTCACGATCCTGCTGTTTCTGAGCCTGTTCGAGATCGTAGGCTCCGTGGGGCGCGCGCTGGCGTCCGTCCAGTTCGGTCTGTTCGGCAGCCTGGCTTATGTGTTCCCTGTCGTTTTCATCCTGCTGGTCGTATTCGGCGTCTCCAACATGAAGGAGTTCCCCCTGAATACGGCCCTGCGCATCCTGGCCGCCCTGTTCACCTTTACCGTATTGTGCGGCATCGTGGAACTGGTCGGTTCGGGCGGGGAGATCCTGCCGGTGCTGGGCTCCTATTACCGCGTCGGCCGCGGCACCCGTCTGCACGGCGGCTGGTTCGGCGGCCTCTGGTGCCGTCTGTCCTTAAGCGCGCTGGGCCTCGTGGGCAGCTACGTGATCATGCTGGTGCTTTTCCTGGCCGGCCTGGTCCTGACCTTCGGCAAAGCACTGCTGACGGCCGTCGGCCTCAACGGCAAAAAAGTGGCCCACGCCATCAAGGATGAAAACGTGCGCCGCCGCGAAGCCGTGGAAGAACGCCGCAAACTCGCGGAACTCAGGACCGAAGAACGCCTCCTCAGGCGCGCCCAGGCCCGCGAAGCGCAGGCCGCCAAAGAAGCCGCCGAGCGCAGGACTCTCATGGACAAGCTGGATAAGAAACTGTCGGAAGGACGCAGGAATTTCCCTTCGGATACCGACCTCCAGCTGAAGGAAGTCCGCCTGAAGCGCCGGGAACTGGACGAGCAGGCCGAAAAACGCCGCGCCGAAAGCGAAGCGGCCCGGAAAAAGGAAACCGAACAGCAGGGCATCGATTTCCGGAAAACGGACCTGAAGACCCCCGCGCTCCCCGGGGACGCCTCGCTGGAAGGACTCTTCCGGGAAATGGAGAGCCATAAAAAGTCGGGGACGGACAAGTCCGCCGGCGTGAACAGGGAAAGCCGCACGCTCGAAGAACTGCTGGAACTGGAAGAACAGCGCCCCTCGCCGCGCATTTCCCGCTATCAGGACAACACCGCGGGCAAAAGCGAACAGCTTTCGCTCCCGCTGGACGAACAGAAAGAGACGCATCCGGAACCGTCAAAACCGGAGACGGCCGCAGCGGTCGCCGGCGCCTTTGATGAATATGACCGAAGCAGAAAAGCGGGAGAGGATCGCACGGCCGCCGGCCGCTCCGACAGGAGAACGGATGCTTCCCGGGGGCAGGGTCCCTCAGCTCCGGCCGGTCCTTCGGCAGCGGAGGACGATCCGGGCTGGGTAGACCCCCGCGTCCAGCTGGAACGTCTCAAACATGACGACATTTTCCGCCGGGACGGCGAACCGGGCGGCTCCGGCAGTTCCGGCCGCACCTTTACCGGAGGCTCCGGAAGGGTGAAGACACCATCCGGCAGCGCGGGACTTTCCTTTGTGGGGGCCGCCGCAGGAGCCGCCGCCGGAACCGCGGCCGCCGTTTCAGCCGCCGGGACCGCATCCGGGACCGGATCGGCCGGCTCTGCGGCAGGGGCTTCCGCTGCTTCCGCCGAGTCTGCCCTCGGCACATCCGCGAAAAAAGAATACCGCCTGCCTCCGCCTTCCCTGCTGAACCGCTCGCGCAGCAGCAATGCCATGAAGGAAGGCGACCTGAAGCGCACGGCCCGCCTGCTGGAGGACACCCTGCGCAACTTCGGCGTGGAAGTCACCGTGACGGACATCAGCTGCGGCCCGTCCGTCACGCGCTATGAATTAAAACCCGAACAGGGCGTCAAAGTGGCCCGCATCTCGTCCCTGGCGGACGACATCAAACTGGCCCTGGCCGCCACGGAGATCCGCATCGAGGCCCCCATCCCCGGCAAATCCGCCGTGGGCATCGAGGTCCCCAACTCCGAGAACCAGACCGTCTCGCTGCGTTCCATCATCGAAAGCGACGAATTCCGCCGCTCGCCCTCCAAGATCGCGTTCGCGGTGGGCCAGGACATCGGCGGCCGCGTCGTGGTGGCCGACCTGGCCAAAATGCCGCACCTGCTGATCGCCGGCGCGACCGGCTCCGGCAAATCCGTCTGCATCAACTCGCTGATCACGAGCATCCTGTTCCGCGCCAAGCCGAACGAAGTCCAGCTGATCATGATCGACCCGAAGGTCGTGGAACTGGGCGAATACAACGGGATCCCGCATCTGCGAATCCCGGTCGTCACGGATCCGAAACTGGCCGCGGAAGCCTTAAACGGCGCCGTCAAGGAAATGACCGCGCGCTATAAAGCCTTCGCCGACCTCAACGTGCGCGACATCAAGAGCTACAACGCCAAGATCCGCGAGAATCCCGAAGAATACGGCGACCGCGAGCCCATGCCGCAGATCGTCATCATCGTGGACGAATTCGCCGATCTGATGATGGTGGCGCCCGGCGACGTGGAGCAGTCCGTCTGCCGTCTGGCGCAGCTGGCCCGCGCGGCCGGCATCCACCTGGTGGTGGCCACCCAGCGGCCGTCCGTCAACGTCATCACCGGCCTGATCAAGGCCAATATCCAGTCCCGCATCGCGCTGGCCGTCTCGTCCGGCGTGGATTCCCGCACCATCATCGACATGAACGGTGCGGAAAAGCTGCTGGGCAAGGGCGACATGCTGTTCTACCCCACGGGATATCCGAAGCCCGTCCGCGTGCAGGGCTGCTGGGTGAGCGACGAGGAGATCGAAGCCGTGACCGCCTTCTGGAAGAAACAGAACGCCGTGTCCGCGGAGGAAATGGCGCAGCAGAAACTGGCCTGGATGGCGGAATCCGGCGAAAAGGACAAGGCCTTCCATGAAGAGCGCGACGACCTGTTCCTGGAAGCGGCCGAATATATCATTGAGAATGAGAAAGCATCCATCGGCAATCTGCAGCGGGTCTTCCGCATCGGCTTCAACCGGGCCGCGCGGCTGATGGACCAGCTGGCGGATGCGGGCATCGTAGGCAAGGACGACGGCACCAAGGCGCGCCAGATCATGATGGACAGAGCGCAGTTCGAGGCCTGGAAGCAGGCGAACGGCTGATGCCGTCACACGGGAAAGGAACGACCGGTCATGGAATTATCGATACAGCAGATCTGTGAGATCACGCACGGCACCCTGCTCTGCGGGGACGGCGGCACGATGATCCGCCGCCTGAGCTTTGACTCCCGGGACATCCCGGGCGACTGCCTGTTCATCCCCACCATCGGCGCGCGGGTGGACGGCCACGATTTCATCGGCGGCGCGTTTGACAAAGGCGCCGCAGCCGCGCTGACCTCGCGCGGGGACGTCATCCGCCCGGATAAGCCTCACGTGCTGGTCGCAGACACCCAGAAGGCCCTGGAAGCCCTGGGTGCTTATGCGCGCAGCCGGTTCCGCGGCCCCGTGGTGGGCATCACCGGCAGCGTGGGCAAGACCACCACCCGGGAACTGACCAAGGCGGCCCTGTCCGCCGGCGGCCGCGTGACCGGCACCATGAAAAACATGAACAGCCAGATCGGCACCCCCGTGGTCCTGTACCATATGGACCAGGATGCGGACCGCGCCGTGATGGAGATGGGGATCAGCGAGCCGGGCGAGATGAAGGACCTGGTGAACATGGTCCATCCCACGCTGGCCGTCGTGACCAATATCGGCGTGGCTCACATCGAGCACCTGGGCAGCCGCGAAGGCATCTGCGCCGAAAAAATGCACATCACGGACGAACTCGGGCCGGAAGCCTGGGCCGTCCTCAACGGCGACGAACCGCTGCTGAAAGCATATCGCGAAAAGCTTCCCTGCCGTGTTCTGACCTACGGCATGCAGGACGATAACGACCTGACCGCCCGCGACATCGAAGAAGGGGACGGCGTCCGCTTTACCGCCGTGTTCGACAGCGCTCTGACCGGGTACCGTGAAGTTCCGGTGACCCTTATGATCCCCGGCCTCCATAACGTCATGAACGCCCTCGCGGCGCTCGGCGCGGCGTGGGCCCTGGGCATCGATCCGGCGCTTGCCGCCCTCTCCATGGGGACTTTCAGTGGCTTTTCCCGCCGCCTGGAGCGCAAGCAGCTCGGCGGCCTCACCCTCATCGACGACTCCTACAACGCCAGCCCGCCTTCCATGAAAGCCGCCCTGGACGTTCTGGACAAGACCTCCGGCCGCAAAAAGATCGCCCTCCTCGCGGACATGCTGGAACTCGGCGATGACGCCCCCGCCCTCCACCGCGAAGTCGGCGTGTTTGCCGCCGGCCTTTCCATCGATACCTTCATCCTGTACGGCCGCCTCGTCTGCGAAATGGCCGCGCCGCTGCTCGATGCCGGCAAGACCGTCATGCTGTGCGCTACCCGCGAGGAGGCGCTGCAGAAAGCCATTGAAACGGCCGCCACGGGCGACGTCCTGCTCCTGAAAGGCTCCAACAGCATGGGCCTGGACAAGATCGCCGCCGCCCTCCCGAACTTCTGAATCCGAAAGAGAGATCCGCTCTTGCCTTTATATGCCGATATCATCGTGAATATTTCCGTTTCCGCCCTGGACCGTCCCTTCCAGTACCTGGTCCCGGAGGAAATGGAAGCCGCCATCCGTCCGGGTTCCCGGGTGGATATTCCTTTTGGCACCCGCAACGTCACCGGCTACGTCGTCGGGCTGGGTCGAACGCCTCTTGTGGATCCGTCCAGGATCAGACCGGTCCTCGGCTTCGCCCCGAAAGGCGTCGCGCTGGAGGACCGCGCGATGGCCCTGGCCGCCTGGATGCGCGAACGCTACGGCTGCACGATGAACCAGGCGCTGGCCACGGTCCTTCCCGCCAAAAAGGCTGTCCGGAAAGGCAAGCCCAAACTTCCCGCTCCGGCCTGGGAAGGCCTGGAGATGCGTCCGCCCGCTGTTCTGAACGGGCCGCAGATCCGCGCGGCACAGGCTGTCGAAGAAGAGATGGCCGGGCAGAACCGGCCGGTGCTCCTTCACGGCATCACCGGCAGCGGCAAAACGGAAGTCTACATGGCCGTCATGGAAAAAGTCATGGCCGCCGGCAGACAGGTGATCCTCCTGATCCCGGAGATCTCCCTGACCTACCAGAACGTCCGCCGCTTCTACCAGCGCTTCGGCGCCCGCATCGGCCTGATCCATTCACGCCAGTCGCAGGGCGAGAAATACGAGACCGTGGAAAAGGCGCGCAAAGGCGAACTGTCCCTCGTGATCGGCCCCCGATCGGCCCTGTTCACGCCGTTTCCGGACCTCGGTCTGATCGTGATCGACGAAGAGCATGATGAAAGCTATTTCAGCGAGACCTCGCCCCGCTACCACAGCGTGGAAGTCGCGGAAAAACTGGCGCAGCTCAGCGGCGCCGGCCTGATCCTGGGCAGCGCCACGCCCTCCCTGGACAGTTATTATAAGGCGCAGAACGGCGTGTACCGCCTGGAAAAACTGGAATATCGCGCCGTGGAAGACAGCACGCTTCCCCGTGTGGAGGTCGTGGACCTGCGCCGGGAGATGAAAGAGGGCAATAAAAGCATCTTCAGCCGCAGTCTGAAGAGCAGGATGGAAGAGCGCCTGGCGAAGAAAGAGCAGATCATCCTGTTCCTGAACCGCCGCGGTTTCGCCGGATTCGTGTCCTGCCGCTCCTGCGGAAAACCCCTGCTCTGCCCGCATTGCGACGTCAGCCTGACCCTGCACCGCGGCGGCTTCCTGAAATGCCACTACTGCGGCTATCAGATCCAGGCGCCGGAGATCTGCCCGTCCTGCGGCTCGCCCTACATCGCCGCGTTCGGCACCGGCACGCAGAAGGTGGAAGGCCTCATTGAAAAGACTTTCCCCGGTGCGAAAGTCCTCCGGATGGACGCGGACACCACCAAAGGCAAGGAAGGGCACAGCCGCATCCTGTCCGCTTTTGCGCGGGGCGGCGCCGATATCCTGCTGGGAACGCAGATGATCGTCAAGGGGCACGATTTTCCCCGGGTCTCCCTGGTAGGCATCCTGGCCGCGGACATCTCCCTGTACCGCGAGGACTACCGCGCCGCGGAGCAGACCTTCGCGCTCCTGACGCAGGCCGCCGGGCGCGCCGGACGGGCCGGCATCCCCGGCGAAGTCGTGATCCAGACCTACCAGCCCGACCATTACGCGGTGGAGGCCGCTTCCCGCCAGGACTATGAAGCCTTCTACCGGGAGGAGATCGCCCGCCGCCGCCTCTTGCATTATCCGCCTTCCGGCTGTATGCTGGAGGTGCTGGTCAGCGGCCGCGAAGAGCAGGAAAACACCGCCCTTGCGGAATCGCTCGCGGAACAGATCCGCCGCGGATTTGCGTCATCCGGCGCGGACGTCATCGGCCCCGCTCCGCATTTCCGCAGCAAAGTGCAGGACGTGTACCGCCAGGTCCTGCTGATCAAGCATCCGGATAAAGAATTGCTGCTGCAGATCGCGTCCCGGCTTCAGGAGACCGGAAACGGCCGGGTGCAGTCCGACCTGTATTGACGCAATCTGATCCATATGGCGGACAGAGATCCGCACTGACACAGAAGGAGAAAAGACATGAGCATCCGTACCATCCGGGTATTGGAGGAAGACGAGATCCTGAGAAAGACCGCCAAGCCCGTCAAGGAAATGACAGCCCGCACCTTTACGCTAATCCAGGACATGAAGGAGACCATGTACGCCGCGAACGGCGTCGGCCTGGCCGCCCCCCAGGTGGGCGTCCTCAAACGCATTTTTGTCGTGGACTGCGATCAGGAAGACGGCCGGCAGGACCCCATCGTCTTCATCAATCCGGAGATCCTGGGACAGAGCGAAGAGACTGTTACGGACAATGAGGGCTGCCTGAGCGTCCCCGGCCGCCACGCTCTGGTGACGCGCCCTCAAAAAGTGAAAGTCACCGCCCTGAACGAGCAGATGGAACCCTTTACCCTGGAAGCGGAAGGCCTGCTGGCCCGCTGCATCTGCCACGAAAATGACCACCTGAACGGCGTCATGTACGTCGATAAGGCGGAGGGCGCCGTGGAGCCGAATACAAAGGAGAACGGCTGGGCTTAACAGAGGAGAGGCACCGGTTTCCCGGTCCGTCCGTGCTCTGTATACCGCTCAGCCGCCGCACAGCCTCCCCAGCAGCACGCATGCGCATGCGCCGCCCAGCGCCGGTCCGAGCGGCAGCCTTCGTTTATCCGGCCACACCGCGCGGGTCAGGAGGATATACAGACAGGCCGTGACGCCCCATGGCGGGACGTCGCTGACGTCCATCTGCAGGAGGATCGCAAATACCAGCTTGATATCTCCGCCGCCCACGAGGAACCGGTCCGGCCGCGCGGCCGGAGGCATTGCCAAATGTCCGGTTTTCGGCTCCGCTTCTGTCACCGGTCCCTTCTTCACGGCCGCGGCCGCCGCCACTGACATCGCCCCGCAGAACAGAACTGCTGCCGCCGCCGACTCCGCCCATCCGGCCGGACCGGCCATCGCCCGCGCCAGCGAACACGCCGCCAGCATGCAGGTTTCCTTCGCCGGGATCCTGAACGACCGCACATCCGCCCGCGCAATGCGTCCCAGCAGAAATATCGCGCCCGCCGCCTGAAAAATCTTAAAAAAAACCATATTTCACCTCAAAAACAGGATTGACAAACCGCTTTTCCGGTGCTAATATATCCACGCAATTGATTCAAAGCAGAGTATCCGCTCTCACCTGATCATCCTCATATGCATCAGGTCAAGGTTTCGGGAGGAGCCCGGGGAGTGGATAGCATGCTGTCCGCTTTTTTTTGTGGAGAACACGAGGAGGTACACCATCGCAAGCGAATTATTGATCAATGATCAGATCAAAGACAAAGAACTGCGTCTTATCGGAAGCCACGGCCAGCAGATCGGCATCGTAAGCCTGGCGGAAGCCATGCGCCATGCCGAAGAAGAGGAACTGGACCTGGTGCTCATCGCGCCGCAGGCCAAGCCTCCGGTGGCCAAGATCATCGATTACAGCAAGTATCGCTATGAAATGATGCGCAAGGAGAAGGAAGCCAAAAAGAAGCAGAAGATCGTCGAACTGAAAGAAGTGCGTCTCTCGCCCAATATTGACGACAACGATCTGAAGACTAAAGCTTCCGCGGCCCGCCGCTTCCTGGAAAAAGGGAACAAAGTGAAGGTTTCGCTGCGTTTCCGCGGCCGGGAAATGAGCCACATGAACGAGACCCGCAAGGTCCTGGACGATTTCGTCTCCCAGCTCAGCGACATCGCGGTGGTGGACAAGCCCTCCAAAATGGAAGGCCGGAGCCTGACCGTCGTGCTCAATCCGTCAAAGAAGTAAAATAATTTAGGAGGACATAGAAATGCCGAAGATGAAGACCAAGAGAGCGGCTGCCAAGCGCTTTCACAAAACCGGTACCGGCCAGCTGAAAAGAATGAAGGCTTACAAGAGCCACATTTTAACAAAGAAGTCGACCAAACGCAAGAGAAACTTACGAAAAGCCACCATTACCGACCCTACGAACGCGAAGGTAATGCAGCGCATCCTGCCCTACTAAAGAAGGAGGTCGAGTGAAATGGCAAGAATCAAAGGCGGCTTAGGCGCCAAGAAAAGACATAACAGAGTATTAAAGCTGGCCAAGGGTTACCGCGGCGCGCGCAGCAAACAGTACCGCATCGCGAAGCAGACCGTCATGAAGGCCCTCACCACGGCTTATTCCGGCCGCAAGCAGAAGAAGCGTCAGTACCGTTCCCTGTGGATCGCCCGCATCAACGCCGCGGCCCGCATGAACGGCCTGTCCTACAGCCGTATGATGTACGGCCTGAAGCTGGCCGACGTGGAACTGAACCGCAAGGTCCTGGCCGACCTGGCCGTCAACGACGCCCAGGGCTTCGCCGAACTGGCCGAACTGGCCAAGGCAAAACTGGCCTCCTGATGTTCCCGGAAGATTCGGGGCGGGTTTTCAGATCCGCCCCGAAAAACTTCCAAAACATGTGGGTTTGTCAAACATATATTACACCATCATTCAGGAAATCCTGAAGGACTGTGTTAGGAGAAAGCCAGTGCAAAGGCCGTATAGGAAAGTTGTTATAATCCCGACGATTATACAGTTTTAATTGTGCGGCGAAGTCA
>JAFRRM010000010.1 GCA_017428105.1 Lachnospiraceae bacterium
AGCGGAATCTGCAGCTGATGACACCAGCTGAGTACCATGAACAGTACTATCTGGCAGCATAAGAATACCGCCAGCTGTATATACAACTGGCGGTACAGAACTTTTTGATTTTTCACTGTCCTCTTGACGGGTAGCACACCATCCCAGCAGAAGAGGGCTCTTTTCACAGAAAGATGTGGTGATCTTTTCATGAAAAGTTTTCAGAAGCGTTTTCTTGCATTAGTTCTTGCCATATCCTGCACCGTCTGTCTTGCGGGCTGCGGCGCTGCCGATCCGAAACCGTTGAATGAGAAAGTGGTCCAGATGCTGGGGCATTTCATTGCACACGATATCGACGGAGCCTATGCCATGTTCTATCCTGACGTCACAGACCGGAACACTTTCACTGCCACAATGAAATCGAGCTACGCTTATTTTCCCATTACAGAAGGGTATTCCTATAAACTGCTGAATTTTGAATCCACCAAAAGTATAACAGGCAATGCGGTCACGATCTATCAAGGACAATACAAGATCGAATTTGACGGCCGCGTCTTCTACGGCAAAGCCGTCTGGCGTTCTGATACGGGCGGAAGCGGCTTTACAAATTTTCAGATCGTCAGCGAAGAGGACAGGATCGCCGCACAGAAGAAGGAAACGTGACAGGTCAGACGGCGCCTTCATCACGGCCCTGGCCGCCTCCATCGCGGTCTTCGAGTGATGGCTCCGGCCACACACAAAAAATGCGGGCAGTCTTCGGACTGCCCGCTATTATTTTGACTATTATTTTGAGCGGAGAAGGGACCAGGTCGGTTCCTTTGTCATCTTTTTGCAGAAAGGCGGACGCCTCATCCGCCCGGAACAGGGTTGCTACGTGTTCTCTCTCCGGAGATATTCCGCTGCTTTCAATATTCCCATCTGCGTCTTGGCGTCCGGGTATTCGCCGCGCATGACGGCGGCGACGGCATCTTCCAGGGGCAGGGTGAAGACATTGATCAGTTCGTCGGCGTCCAGGTCGCGTTCGCCCGGAGTCAGGCCGCGGGCCAGGAACAGGCGGATATGCTCGTCGCTGTAGGCGGCGGCGGGGAAGAAGTCACCCAGGCTGATCCATTCGGCCGCGTGGAAGCCGGTCTCCTCACGCAGCTCGCGTTTGGCCGCTTCCAGGGGCTCCTCGTCCGCGGCGTCCAGCTTGCCGGCGGGGATCTCGGTGATCACGCTGTCGATGACGTAGCGGTACTGGCGCTCCAGGATCACCTGCCCGTCGTCGGTCAGCGGGACGACGCAGACCGCGCCAAGATGCCGCACGAGTTCCCGGCCGGCGACGTTGCCGTTCGGCACGCGGACCATGTCCAGCCGCATGTCCAGGATCCGGCCATGGCGGATGAGGGTGCTTTCCAGAGGGATCTCCCGCAGGGATTCATATTCCCTGCGCTCGCTTTCTGTCATTTCACACACGGCTTCAGCCCTCCAGATACGCCAGCAGCAGTTCGTACGTGTTCCGCAGCCCGTCGATGTGCGTCCGCTCATATCCGTGCGAATTGGCCGTGCCGGGGCCGATCGCCGCGTGGCGGATGTCGTAGCCCGCCAGGACCGCGCCGTCCGCGTCCGTGCCGTAGTGCGGCGTGAAAATGTCCATCACGTAGTCCACTCCGGCTTTGATCGCCGCCGCACGAAGCTCGTTCGTCATGGCCCAGTGATACGGGAAGCGGGAGTCCTTCGCGAAAATGGAGACCTTGTGCTCGTCGGAATTCTGCTGCGGGCCGGTCGGCGCGATGTCCACCGCCAGCACGTCCTTCACGCCTTCGGGCAGCCAAGTCGTGCCATGGCCGATCTCCTCAAACATCGCGAAGTACGCGTAGACCTTGCGCGGCAGGGGCTTCTTCTCCTCCTTCAGCGCCTTCATCACCGTCAGCAGCGCCGCGGCGCAGGCCTTATCGTCCACAAAGTGCGATTTGATATAGCCGTTCGCATAGGTGAAGCGCGGTTCCAGCGCAATGATGTCGCCGGTGTCGACGCCCAGCGCCTTCGTCTCTTCCGCCGTCTTCACGTTCTCATCCAGCACCACGCACACGTTGGTCCGGAAATCCGGCGGCGTGACGCGCAGTTCCTCTTCCGTCACATGGATGGAGTTCGGCGTGCGGCAGACGGAGCCGGTGAAGACTTTGCCGTCGCGGGTGTGCACGCGCACGTTCTCCATCATGCAGTAGAACGGGTACAGGCCGCCCACGCTGCAGACGTTCAGCGTACCGTCCGCGTTGACGTGGCGGACCATCAGGCCAATGTCATCCAGATGCGCGGTCACCACCAGCGGTTCCCCTTCGCCGCCCAGGTCCGCGATCACACCGCCCTTCCGCGTCGCCTCATACGGGATCTTCAGTTCATCCAGGATGCCGCACAGCACCTGCTGCACCTCCTCGTACTGCCCCGTCGTCGAATCCGCCGCCAGCAGCCGCTCAAACACGGACAGACAATATTGCTCATCAAACTTCGTCATGAAAAACACCTCGATTTCTCAGGATAAGATCATTATACCCGAAATTTATCTGAAAGAAAAGAAGAAGCGGCAGGAAACGTGACCGGGAGGGGTGAATTCTTTTCTGACAGGGGGACGGTTCCTTTGTCAGGTTTTCTGACAAAGGAACCGTCCCCCTGTCAGATGTTCACAAAAAGTTCACAAAATTTGTTAGCACTCACTATTGACGAGTGCTAACAAATGTGTTATAGTAAGGCCACGAGGTGAGGAGATCACCCCGGAACATAACAAATAGGGCGCGCAACCGGGAAGACATCCCGGGACGGACAGTCCGGAGCGCCACGTCCATAAAAAGGAGGAAAAGACCATGTTACTGCCTAGCATTTTCGGAAATGATTTCTTTGAAGATTTTATGAACTTCCCGACCTGGGACCGCACGACCCGCGACGCTAACCACGAGCTGCGCCGGATGGAGCACGAATTTAACGGTCTGGGCGGCCTGATGCGCACGGACGTGAAGGAGAGCAAAGAGGGCTATGAAGTCCATATCGACCTGCCCGGCTTCAGGAAAGAAGACGTGAGCGTCAGCCTGAAGGACGGCTACCTGACTGTGGAAGCCAACCGCACCAGCGAAGCCGAGGAAGGCAAGAAGTTCCTGCGCCGCGAGCGTTACGTCGGCCAGGTCTCCCGCAGCTTCTATGTCGGCGAGCTGCTGACCGAGGAAGACATCAAGGCCCGCTTCGAAAACGGTGTCCTGATGCTGACCATCCCCAAGAAGGAAGAAGTGCCGAAGGTCGAAGAAAAGCGGCACATCGCCATTGAAGGATAAACCGCAGAGGGTCTGTATTCCCCTCCCCCTGCCCCAGGTTCCCTCCCTGAGGGTTATCATATAGGAAAGCGGCCGGAGCCACCGGCCGCTTTTGTTATTCCCGCCCCGCAGGAATCCTCCTGCGGATCAATCGTCCCAGGGCTCGCTTTCCCGCTCCAGGATCCGGCCGGTGAAGGGATCGATCTCATATTCGTATTCCCGTTCGCCGCGGATGAAGAATTCGATTTCGTAGAAGTATTCTCCGTCATCCTTCTCCAGGCGAGCTTTGCTGAAAACAACTTCCGAAGCCGACAGGCCGGCATCCTGCAGGGCGATCTTCTTCGCTTTCTCCAGGCCGATCATTTCAGGGGCCGTGGGCTGCGTAGGGACGGGTTCGGTGGGAACGGGCTGTGTGGGGACCGGCTGCGTCGGCACGGGTTCCGTAGGTACAGGCTCGGTCGGCACCGGCTGCGTCGGCTCCGTTACGGGCCGCAGGGATTCGCTGTCCTTCTCCAGAATGGCCCCGGTGTACACGTCGATCTCGTATTCATACTCCATGACGCCTTCTACGAAGAACTCGATATCGTAGATCTGGCGGCCGTCTTCCTTCTCCTGCTTTGCCTTCGTGAAGACCACTTCGGAGGCGCTGCGGCCGGCGTCCTCCAGGGCGATCTTCTTCGCTTTCTCCAGGCCGATCATTTCAGGGGCCGTGGGCTGCGTAGGGACGGGTTCGGTGGGAACGGGCTGTGTGGGGACCGGCTGCGTCGGCACGGGTTCCGTAGA
>JAFRRM010000011.1 GCA_017428105.1 Lachnospiraceae bacterium
GGAGGGCGTCATGAGCCAGTCCGACATGGACGCGATGATGTACAAGATCGAGGGCGAGGACCTGTACCTGATCGGGACCAGCGAGCACTCCATGATCGGCAAATTCATCGATCAGATCATTCCGGAGGACACGCTGCCGCAGACGCTGACCAGCTACAGCCCCTGCTTCCGCAAGGAAAAAGGCGCCCACGGCATCGAGGAGCGCGGCGTGTACCGCATCCACCAGTTCGAAAAGCAGGAGATGATCGTGGTCTGCAAGCCCGAAGACTCCATGAAGTGGTACGAGCAGATGTGGCGCTGGAGCGTGGAGCTGTTCCGCAGCCTGGACATCCCCGTCCGCCAGCTGGAATGCTGCAGCGGCGACCTGGCCGACCTCAAGGTCAAATCCTGCGATATCGAAGCCTGGAGCCCCCGCCAGCAGAAATACTTCGAGGTCTGCTCCTGCTCCAACCTGGGCGACGCCCAGGCCCGCCGCCTGAAGATGCGCGTCAAAGGCGCGGACGGCCGCACCTATCTGCCCCACACCTTAAACAACACGGTGGTGGCCCCGCCCCGCATGCTGATCGCCTTCCTGGAGAACAATCTGCAGGCCGACGGCAGCGTGCTGATCCCGGAAGTGCTGCGTCCGTATATGGGCGGAAAGGAAAAGCTGCAGTGAGCCGGTAACGACAAGCGGAAGTCTCATAATTCAGAATCAAAAAAATGGGCATGCTGCCAACCGATTATTGTGCAGCATGTCCATTTTTCTGTCGTTCCCGCTAAACAGGGATTATAATTGAAATCGAATAAAGTTGACCGAGCATCGGATCGCTCAGGCATTCATATCTGCATAAATAGAGACAACATCTTTTTGTCTTCTCTTAATGATACTGATCTGCGCCCCCGTTTTTATGCGAAAAGACGAGACGAACGGATAAGAGTCTGTTATTATGGAAAAAATATGCTATAATAAAACAACTATTATCGACCTGAGAATCTAGGAGGTTCCCCATGGCACGCATGAAGAAACTGACCATCCTGCATTCGAACGACATGCACGGCGATTTTCTGCCCCATACCGGCGAGGACGGTCTGGAAACGGCCGGCCTGCCCCGCCTGTCCGGTTACATCAACAAAGTCCGGGAGCAGGAGCAGAACGTCCTGTACGTGAACGCGGGCGACATGTTCCGCGGTTCCGTGATCGATTCCGAATACGAAGGCCTCTCCACGATCGACCTGATGAACGTGCTGAAGCCCGACGTGGCCACCGTGGGCAACCATGAGGTGGACTACGGCCTGGCGCACCTGCTGTTCCTGGAAAAATGCGCCCGCTTCCCCATCATCAACGCCAACCTGTTCGTCACCATGAACAATGCCCGGCTTTTCCAGCCGTACCTGAACGTGGAGATCGACGGGATGAGGATCCTTTTCATCGGGATCCTGACGGAGGAAGTGCTGGCTTCCACGCGTCAGGAGCGCATCATCGGCAGTTTTGTGGACGTGAAGGCGGCGGCGCGCGAGGTCGAAGTGATCTGCGACAACTACCGCACCACCAAGACCAGCCTGACCATCCTGCTGACCCATATCGGGCTGGAGAAGGACCGCGAGCTGGCCGAAGCGCTGGATCCGGGCTGCGGCGTGGACCTGATCATCGGCGGCCACTCGCACACGTTCATGGAGGCGCCGGAGGTGGTGAACGGCATCCCGATCGTGCAGGCGGGCACCGGCACCGGGATCATCGGCCGGCTGGACCTGATCTACGACGGCATGCGCAAGAACATCCAGAAACTGGACTGGAGCTGCATCCCCATCAACGAAAAGACCGCGCCGAAGGATGAGGTGATGGAGGAACTGCTGGAAAGCTACCGCACCGAAACGGACAGCAAATACAAACGCGTGATCACCCGCTGGGCCCGCCGCCTGACCCATCCGTCCCGCGAGCAGGAAACGGAGATGGGCAATCTGTACACGGACGCCCTCCAGTGGGAGAGCAGCTTCGACATCATGATGATGGGCTCCGGCAGCATCCGCAAAAAGGAGCTCGGCCCGCTGATCGAATACCAGGACATGGTGGAAAACACGCCGTTCGACGACTGCCTGTGGATGGTCACCGTCACCGGCGCGCAGTTCCGCCGGATGATCAAGCACATCATGCGGGACGACGCCTGGCTGGGCGAGACCGAATTCTATCAGTTCTCCAACGGCGTGCACATCCGCTACAACAAAACGACGCGTGTGCTGGAGCAGCTGCAGTTCCGCGGCAAGGACGTCACGGACGACATGAAGCTGAAGATCGCGCTGCAGAACTATCATTACACGAACTTTGAGGAGTTCCTGGGCGTTCCGCTGGTGGAAGTGAAGGCCGTTGCCCGGCCGCGCGTGATCGCGGTGTCCGTAAACAACATCATTGAGGAATACTTTGCCACGCACGACCGTCTTGACGCGCACGTCGAGGGACGGATCGAGCTGGTGGAGTAGAGTAAGGAAAAACCATAGGGGCGGCCATCGGCCGTCCGTTTTTATGCGGCAAGATCCTAAATAAAGCAGGGGCGGTCTCTGACCGTCCGCAAGAAATGAAAGGCAATATCATGACCGACCGCGAATTGAAACTCATCGAGACCCTCTCCAACGCCCCCGCGCCTAGCGGCTTTGAAGACGAAAGCATCGCCCCGGTCCGCGCGGCGCTGGAAGACATCTGCGACATTTCCGAGGACAGCCTGCGGAACCTGTATATTACCCGCCGCCGCAACACCGGGGACAGACCCCTCCTGATGCTGGACGCGCACGGCGATGAGGTGGGCTTCATGATCCACTCGGTGGGGCCTGCCGGCACGCTCCGCTTCGTGAACCTGGGCGGCTGGAACAAAGGCACGCTCCCCGGGACGAAGGTCCTGGTGAGGAACCGGCACGGCGAATGGCTCCCGGGCGTGATCGCGGCCAAACCGCCGCACTTCATGAGCGCGGAGGAGAAGGCCAGACAGGCGGTGCCGGATTACAGGGATCTGGTGATCGACGTCGGCGCGTGCTCGGCGGAGGAAGCGGAGCAGGTCTTCGGGATCCGCATCGGCGAGCCCGCGGTCCCCGCCGCCCGCTTTGAATACGACGCGGCCCGCGGCGTGATGCACGGCAAAGCTTTCGACTGCCGCATCGGCTGTGCGGCGCTGGCCGAAGTGATGCGGCGGCTGGCGGAGGAAGACCTCGCGGTGGACGTGGTCGGCGTGATCTCCTCACAGGAGGAGGTCGGCGAACGCGGCTGCGCGGTGGCCGTGGAGAAGGTCGACCCGGACGTCGCCATCGTTTTCGAGGGCTGCCCCGCGGACGACACCTTTGGCGAACCCTACGCGCAGCAGACCCGCATGAAGCACGGCCCCATGCTCCGCTTCATGGACGTCTCCGTCATCTGCAACCCGCGCTTCCAGCGCTTCGTCCTGGACCTGGCGGAAGAGAAGGCCATCCCCGCCCAGGCCTCCGTCCGCGAAGGAGGCGGCAATAACGCCGCGGTCATCCAGCAGAAAATGAAAGGAGCGCCCGCCGTTGTCATGGGCATCCCCGTCCGCTACATCCATACCCCGAACTGCCTGACGGCCGCCGCAGACTATGAAGCCGCCGTGGAACTGGCGGTGGAAACGGTGAAAGCCCTGAACGCGGAGATCATCCGGGGATTCTGACCGGGCAGATCCCGCTCACGAAAAAACCGGCTCTGCCCTGACGGCAGGCCGGTCTTTTATTTGAAAAAAGCCATTTGGCTGATCCGGGCGGCGTTAAGGAAACTGCTTCCGGATATGATCCGCCTCTTTATTTACGGCGTCGGGATCTCGATCTCTTTCCCGTCCAGCACGTCCTGCAGCAGGCCGCGTGCGTAGGCCACCAGTTCCTCGTTCGGGAGCATCACGTAGCGCTCGCCCGGGAAGGAGAAGGTGGAACTGACGGAGTCGGTGCCGTCCACGCTGAAGGTCTTGAAGTTCCATTTGCCGCCGTCGGTGAGCTGGCGCTGCACCAGGGCGGTCAGGGTATCGTAGGGGACGGTGGTCTCGAAATTGCCGGCCACGGCGTTCATCAGCGGGAAGAAATTACGCAGCAGTTCGGAAGAGGACACCTTTTTCAGGACTGCGTCGATCACCGCCATCTGATGGATGCCGCGCGCGCGGTCTCCGCCGTCCAGTCCTTTGCGCTGGCGGGCGAAAACGAGCGCCTGGTAGCCGGTCATGTGATTCATGCCTTCGGTGAAAGTGATGTCATCCACGGTAAACGTCCGGTCGGAATAAACGTCCACGCCGCCCAGCGCGTCGATGATGGCCTTGAAGCCGGAAAAATCGACGCGGAAATAATAGTCGATATTCAGCCCGCCGTACAGGTCGGACAGCGTCCGGATGCTCATGTCCACCCCGTACAGGCCGGCGTGGGTCAGCTTGTCGCGCTCCTCGCCGGAGACCGGGGTATGGACGAAGTAATCCCGGGGCGTGTTGACCAGCAGGATCTGATGGGTCTGAGGATTCACCGCCGCCAGGATGTTGACGTCTGTGAGGGAGTGGGCCGTCAGGCCGTGGCGGTCGTCGATGCCGGCGATGTAAAGGATGAAGGGCCGGGACGCCGCGTCCACGGGTTCCGCCTCGGGGGAGACGGGCGATTCCGGTTCCGCTTCCTGCGTGGCCTTCTCCACTTCGATCAGTTCCAGCTGACGGACCTGATCCATGGAGAAGGTCTCCAGGTTGGATTCCATGGCCAGGATCAGGCTGCGGTTCA
Source organism: Lachnospiraceae bacterium (assembly GCA_017428105.1). GTDB lineage: Bacteria > Bacillota > Clostridia > Lachnospirales > Lachnospiraceae > UBA6987. The sequence continues at coordinate 4,723 of JAFRRM010000011.1, forward strand.
TCAGGATGGCCCGCACGCTGCCGTCCAGCAGCGCGGACAGCATGTCGGTCGGGCGCGTATAGCGGACGGTGTCCGGGCTTGCCTGCAGCAGTTCGCCGATCTTCCGGACGGCGGCGTCGGTCTCCTCCCGGTCCACGGTCTGCAGGCGTCCGAGCGGCACGCCGGCGAGGTCGGCCACGGAGGCCGCGGGATCGTCCTTCAGGACGAACACGCCGATGTCGACCGTTTCCTTCTCCTTTTTGCGGATGATCTGCTCCAGCGTGCTGACCGCCTTCCCCGCGTACACCGTTCCGAAAATACAGCCGGCGGCGAGGATCACGGTCAGGATGATGCCGAAGACGGTCAGGACTTTCCGTTTCCGGTTCCAGGTGAGGATCACCACCAGCAGGAACAGGACGAACAGCGCGGCGCCCAGCGCCAGCAGGTAGAAGTGGGGCAGCACGTTCAGACGCACGACGGTCACGAAGAAGACCGCCATGACGGCGAACAGGGCGAATACCATGATGAGCGCCGGAACGGAGCGGGACTTTTCCGGAGCCGGGGAAGAAGGAGCGTCCGACGTAAAGTCGATGGGGACGCTGTGTTCGGGCGCGGCCGGGGCCGGGATTTCGGTGTTGATATCGTCAGGCTTTTTTGCCATGTCATTGCCTCCTGAAAAATGAGGATACTAAATAATACAGGCCGGAGGGAGGATTTGTTGCGGGAAGGGAAAGGAATAATTACAAAACGGCGCGGCAGGCGGGGGTAATGCATAAAAGCCGATTGCTCCGCGCGGCGCTCCCGCGATCGTCTGACAATATTCGCAAATCGCAGCGCTCCTTGCGTCGCGCCTTTTTGCTTATGTTGTCAGGGAGATTGGAGCGGGCGGGGGTAATGCATAAAAGCCGATTGCTCCGCGCGCAGCGCTCCCGCAATCGTCTAACAATATTCGCAAATCGCAGCGCTCCTGACGTCGCGCTGCTTTTTTGCTCATATTGTTAGGCTGTCCAATGCCCTCCCAGCCCTGCATGCGAGCATGCGGGCTGCCCGGGCATTGTCCAGCTTTTATGCATTAAAAAATGCTCAGAGCCGGAATCGAACCAGCGACACGTGGATTTTCAGTCCACTGCTCTACCATCTGAGCTATCTGAGCATAAGTATGGAAGCATGAGCCCGGAGCAGGGACGGGCAGCCCGACGTTTTGAAAGCTGGCTTTCAAAAACGGATGGGCTGGATGGACCTGGCCTTGGTAAGTATTTACTTGCCAAGACATCCGACAGATGTGTAAGCATCTGTCGGATGAGCTCAGGGCTCGTCCTTCCAGACTTATGCATCTGCCAAATCACTGACAGCTCTCTTTCCATATAGTAGCGGGGGCAGGATTTGAACCTGCGACCTCCGGGTTATGAGCCCGACGAGCTTCCGGACTGCTCTACCCCGCGTTGTTTCAAGGTGCCTATATATCCTATCATTGGCAAAACGCCTTGTCAAGCGTTTTGAAAAATATTTTTCCGCATCCGGATCGCCGCTTTTTTTGCCCCGAAATCGTGATATGATACGCTTATCAGACAAAGGAGGCGTGATCATGGACCTCTATTTCCTGTTCTTTGACGATTTCCAGACCCTCGATATTTTCGGCCCCGCCGACGTCCTTTCCCGCCTTCCCGGCGCGGTCCCGCATTATATTTCCCTGACCGGCGGCCCGGTCCGGAGCGCGCAGGGCGGGATCGTCCGGACGGACGCCGCGCCGCGGGACCTGCACGGCATCCTGGTGATTCCCGGCGGCCGCGGGACCCGGGCTCTGGTGTCGGACGAGGCCTTCCTCGCTGCGCTGAAAGACCTCTGCCAAAACGCGGAATACGTCCTATCCGTCTGTACCGGTTCGGCCCTGCTGGCGAAAGCCGGGCTCCTGAACGGCCGGAGAGCCACATCGAACCGGAAGGCGTTCGAATGGGTCCGTTCCTGCTCGGACCGCGTGGCGTGGACAAAAGAGGCCCGCTGGGTGACCGACGGGAAATACTATACCTCCGCTGGCGTATCCGCCGGGATCGACATGGCGCTGGGGTTTGCCCAGGATCTTTTCGGAGAGGCGGAAGCAGAGAGGATCGCGGCGGACATGGAATATGTCCGGAACGGTCGGATCGGATGACAACGGGGGCCATCGGCTGCCCCTGCGGCCATCGGCATCCGGTCCCGCGGCTCCGGAGTTCTGTTCGGACGGCGGACGCCGTCCTTTTTTCTTGCGGAATCACCCCGGATATTGTATGATATAATACGAGAAAGAACCGGAACCGGCGGCAATGACGGGCCGCCGATTCTTCCGGCAAGAGGACGAATCTATGAAAGTGGTACTGAAAAATCTGACCAAGCGGTTCCCCAACCGCAATAAAAAGATCGGCGGGGAAGTGATCGCCGTGGACAATTTCGATTTCGAGATCCCGGACGGCAAACTGATCGGCCTGCTGGGCCCTTCCGGCTGCGGAAAGAGCACGGCGCTCAACCTGATCAGCGGCCTGCTGGAGCCTACGGAAGGACAGATCTTCTTCGGGGAAGACGAAGTGACGAAGCTGCCGCCGGAAAACCGCGGCGTGGGGCTCGTATTCCAGAATTACGCGCTGTATCCGCACATGACGGTGCTGCAGAACATCATGTTCCCGCTGCAGAACCTGAAGGGGGACAAAAAACTGCCCAAGGAGGAGATCGTCCGGCGCGCCAAGGAGGCCGCGCACCTGGTGCAGATCGACCAGCTGCTGGAGCGCAAGCCGGCGGAGATGTCCGGCGGCCAGCAGCAGCGCGTGGCCATCGCCCGGGCGCTGGTCAAAATGCCGAAGGTCCTGCTCCTGGACGAGCCGCTGTCCAACCTGGACGCGCGTCTGCGCCTGCAGACCCGCGAGGAGATCCGCCGCATCCAGAAAGAGACCGGCATCACGACGATCTTCGTGACGCACGACCAGGAGGAGGCGATGAGCATCTCCGACCTGATCGTGGTGATGAAGGACGGCGCGGTGCACCAGATCGCGCCGCCGCAGGAGGTGTACGACGACCCCGTCGATCTCTTCGTGGCCAAATTCCTGGGCACGCCGGCCATCAACGTCTTCCGCGGGGAGGCGAAGGGCGGCCGCCTGCTGCTGGCCGGCGAAGCGGTGCTGGACATTCCGGGCGTGAAGGACGGCCCGCTTGCCGTCGGCATCCGGCCGGAAGGCTTCAAACCCGATCCGCAGGGCCCGCTCGCCGTATCGCTCCGCAATGTAGAGGTCATGGGCCGCGATACCAGCGTGGTGTTCGACCACCCGGCGGCGGAGAGCGAAAACCCGCGCGCGATCGTCGCTTCGGACGAGCGGCCGGCCGGACACGAAAAAACGATCCGCTTCCGCCTGGATCCGAAGAAAGTCCACCTCTTCGATCCGGAGACCGAAAAGCGGATCCGTCCGGAGGGCTGAGCCATGAAAAAAAGCGGCGCCAAGGGCTGGCTCTATCTGCTGCCCGCCATCGTCCTTTTGGGACTGTTCATGGTCTATCCCCTGATCGACGTGTTCGTCTATTCGGCGGAAGAGGGCTACAACTTCGTGACCCAGACCGCCAAAGGGATCGGCCTCTATAACTATTCCTACGTGCTGCGGGATCCGTACTTCCTGCAGGCGGTGAAAAACACCTTCATCATCGTGATCATCACGGTGCCGCTCTCCACGGGCTTCGCCCTGCTGATCGCGCTGGCGCTCAATTCGATCACGAAGCTGAAGGAACTCTTCCAGACCGTTTATTTCCTGCCCTATGTGACCAACACGCTGGCGGTCGGCCTGGTCTTCATGATCCTGTTCCGCAGGACCGCGTATACCGACGGCATGATCAACCTCCTGATTCAGCTGTTCGGCGGGCAGGGCGTGGACTTCATCGACGGCCCCTACTGGGCCAAGATGTTCGTCATGTGCTTCTACACGATCTGGGTGGTGCTGCCCTTCAAGGTGCTGATCCTGACCAGCGCGCTGGCGTCCGTGAACCAGGACTACTACAACGCGGCCCGGATCGACGGGACCTCGAAGGGGCGGATCTTCCGGCGCATCACGCTGCCGATGATCTCGCCCATGCTGTTCTACCTGATCATCACCGGCTTCATCGGGGCGTTCAAGGCGTACAGCGACGAAGTCGCCCTGTTCGGGACGAATCTGAACGAGGCGGGCATGAACACGATCGTGGGCTATGTGTACGATATGCTCTACGGCAGCGCGGGCGGCTATCCGTCCTACGCGTCGGCGGCGGCGGTGATCCTCTTCGCCATCGTGCTGACCATCACCTGCGTGAATCTGATGGTCAGCCGGAAGACCGTGCATTATTAAGGAGGGCGGAAGATGAATACGCAAGAATCCTATGCCCGCATCGAAAAGGCGGCCCGCGCCCGGAAGATCACCGGCAGGACGTTCACCTATATTTTCCTGGTCTTCTGGGCCCTGATGGTGCTGTTTCCTTTTTACTGGATGATCCTGACTTCCTTAAAAAGCACCAGCGCCTACAACTCCGAATTCGTGCCGAAGTTCTTCACGCTCGCGCCTACGATGGAGAACTACGCCGAGGCGTTCACGGCGGTGCCGCTGGGCCGGTACTTCCTGAACACCCTGATCTTCACGCTGGTCACCACCGTCATCATGCTGGCCGTGATCGTGCTGGCGGCCTACGCGTTCGCGCGCCTGGATTTTAAGGGAAAAAATCTGGTGTTCACGCTGTTCCTGGCCCTGATGATGATCCCCGGCGAGCTCGTGATCATCACCAATTACGTCACCGTCAAGACCGCGGGCCTCACCGACGACGGCGGCAGCGCCCTGCGGCATTTCGCCGGTCTGATCCTCCCCTCCATCACCTCGGTGTTCTACATCTATCTGCTGCGGGAGAATTTCGCCCAGGTGCCGGACGATCTGTACAAGGCCGCCCGGGTGGACGGATGCACGGACCTGGGCTTCCTGTTCAAGGTGATGGTGCCGATCTGCCGGCCGACCATCGTCACCGTGGTCATCCTGAAGGTCATCGAGTGCTGGAACTCCTATGTGTGGCCGCGCCTGATCACGACCAAGCAGGAGCATTTCCTGGTGTCCAACGGCATCCAGCAGATCCGCGAGAGCGGCTTCGGCCGGGACAACGTGCCGGCCATGATGGCGGCCGTGGTGGTCATCTCCGTGCCGCTGATCGTGCTGTTCCTGGTCTTCCGGAAGAAGATCATGGAAGGCGTATCGAGAGGAGGGACCAAGGGATGAAAAAGCGCGTATGGGCGATCCTTCTGCTGCTCGCCTTCTCCGCGGGGCTTCTGGCCGCCTGCCACGGCAAAGGCGTGGTGAAGCCGACCGAGGCGCCGCCCGCGACGACGGCCGCCCCCACCGTCCCGCCCACGGCCGCGCCGGTCACGCAGGAGGGGGAGACGGCCGATCCTTCCGCCGTGCCGCCGGAGACCGAAACGACCGCCGCGCCCGAAGTCCCGGCCATGGAATTCGACACCTCGCGGCGGTATACCATCAGTTTCTGGGCGAAGAACGACTCCAACCCCACGCAGATCGCCATTTATAAAAAAGCCAAGGCGGATTTCGAAGCCCTGTATCCCAACATCACCGTGGAGATCCGGGCCTATTCGGATTACGGCAAGATCTATCAGGACGTGATCACGAACATCGCCACGAAGACCACGCCGAACGTCTGCATCTCCTACCCGGACCACATTGCCACATACCTGAAAGGCCAGGACGTGGTGGTCAGTCTGGATGAGTACATGGCGGACAAAAACTACGGCTTCGGCGGCGAAAAACTGCTGTTCGACGGCCCCTCGCAGGATGAACTGATCGATAAATTCATGGAAGAAGGCCATTTCGACGGCCACCAGTACGATCTGCCCTTCATGCGCTCCTCCGAGGCGCTGTACATCAACAAAACGATGGTGGAGGGCATGGGGTATCAGATCCCGGACGTGGTGACCTGGGACTGGATCTGGGAAGTTTCCGAAAAAGCCATGGAAAAGGACGAGGACGTCTTTAAGGCCAACGGCCAGAAGATCATGATCCCCTTCATCTACAAGTCCACGGACAACATGATGATCCAGATGCTGCGCCAGAAGGGGGCCGGCTACGCCAGCTCCCGCGGAGAAGTGCAGCTTTTCAACGATACGGCGAAGGAGCTGCTGTACACGATCTATCAGCACGTGAGCACGCGCGCATTCTCCACTTTCAAGATCGACAGCTACCCCGGCAACTTCTTCAATGCCGGGCGCTGCCTCTTCGCGGTGGACTCCACGGCCGGCGCCACCTGGATCGGCTCCAACGCGCCGCTGCTGGACATCCACGCCAGCGACGTGGTGCAGTTCGAGACCGTGATCCGGCCCGTGCCGCAGTTCGATGCGGGGAACGTGCAGATGATCTCCCAGGGCCCGTCCCTCTGCGTGTTCAACAAGGCTGACAGGCAGGAGGTTCTGGCCTCCTGGCTCTTCGCGCAGTTCCTGCTCTCCAACAGCGTGCAGGTGGCCTACGCCCAGACCGAGGGCTACGTGCCGGTGACGCACAAGGCGCAGGATTCCGCGGAATATCAGGATTATCTGAGCCGCGCCGGCGAGGACAACAAGACGTACTACGACGTCAAGATCGCGGCCTCCCGCATGGTGATCGACCATATGGACGACACCTTCATCACGCCGGTGTTCGCGGGCTCCGCCTCCGTGCGCGACGCGGCCGGCGCCATGATCGAGACCGTGGCCAAGGGCACGCGCCGCAACCAGGCGAAGCTGAACGCGGCCGGGACCGCACTGGACGAAGCCTATGTGCAGAGCGTCTTCAGCGAGGTGCGCCGCCTGTATAAACTGGACGAGATCGAAGTGAAGCCGGGCGAGCCCGAAACGCCGCCCGTGCCGGCCACGTCCCCGGCCGACCCGACCGGCGAAGTCCCGTCCTCCGGCGATGCGACCGGGGAAGCCCCCGTCACCACCGCCCCGTCCTCCGCGCCTGCGCCGACCGCCGAGCCGGAACCGGAGCCCCTGCCCGCCACGTCCCGCTTCCTGCTCGGATCCATCGCCGCGGTCTGGGTGATCCTCGGCGTTTGTGCCCTGATCGGCCTCATCCGGCGCCGGAAAAAGGGAAAACCTTGATTTTTCATAATTTTTCACTATAATATTTATGGAAAAAACGAACAGCCCCTCCGGCGGGCCGGCAAACAGCCCGCGGAGACCCATATCACACAAGGAGAAAAACCATGAAGAAACTGTTGGCCCTTGTTTTAACGCTGGCGATGGTCCTCTCCCTGGCGGCCTGCGGCGGGAAGAAGGATCCCACCACGGCGGCTCCGACGGAAGCCCCCACCACGGCGGCTCCCACGACGGAAGCCCCCACCACGGAAGCCCCCACCACGGAAGCCCCCACCACGGAGGCCCCCACCACGGAGGCCCCCACCACGGAGGCCCCCACCGAACCGACCACCGAGGCTCCCACGGAAGCCCCCGGCCCTCAGGTCATGACCTATCAGGAGTACGCGGACGCAGCCCTGGACAGTGAAGTCATCGTGCGGGGCACGGTCCAGCTGATGACTTACAACAAGGAAAAGAAGGCCGCCAACCTGTTCCTGGCTGACGGCGACGGCGCCTATTACGTCTACCAGATGGCCCTGGACAAGAAGGCCGCGGCGAAGATCGAGACCGGCACCGTCCTGGAGATCAAGGGCTTCAAGTCTGCCTGGAGCGGCGAGATCGAGATCACCGAAGCCACTTACGAGATCCTGCCCGATGAGGAACCGGTATTCCCGGAAACGGCGGACGTCACGGCTCTGGGAACGGATGAAGAGCTGGCGGAGCACATGAACCAGAAGGTCGCTTTCCGCAACGGCTATGTCGTGGCCAGCATGAACCCGGACGGCGCGTTCGTCCCGTTCCTCTACAGCTGGAACGGCTCCGGCCAGGACGGCGACGACCTGTATTTCCAGGCGGCGTTCGGCACCCGCGTCATCACCTTCGTGGTGGAATCCGACGAGAACGGCCCGGACACGGAACTGTACCAGGCCGTGAAGGAACTGCAGATCGACCAGCCGGTGGATCTGGAAGCGTTCCTGTACTGGTATGAAGGCCCGCAGCCCCACGTCAGCGCGATCGGCGCCGGCGATCCCGGCGCCAAGCCGGAAGGCGTCATGACCCATGAAGAGTACATGGCCGCGGAGATGGATTCCGAAGTCACGGTCGAAGGCTACATCCAGATGGGGGCCATGAATGAAGAGACCGTGAGCCTCTTCCTGGAAGACATGGAGGGCGGCTATTACGTCTTCCGCATGAATTACGAGAAGGAAGACGCGCCGGAATTCCTGCTGGGTCAGAAGATCCGCATCACCGGCTTCAAGACCGAATGGAACGGCGAGATCGAGATCAGCGACGGCAAATACACGCCGCTGCCCGGCATGTATGTGACCGAGCCTGTCAACATCACCAAACTCATCAATAAGGAAGACGAACTGGCGGCGTACATGAACCGCCGCGTTGCCCTGAAGTCCGCCGTCCTGGCCCCCACGCAGGACGCGGACGGCAACGACCAGCCGTTCCTGTATAAGTACAACGGCTCCGGCGAAGACGGCGACGACCTGTACTTCACCGTGACGATTGGCGGCCAGGACCACGTGATGCTCGTGGAAAGCGACGAATGCCCCGCCGGCACGTACGTATACGAAGCCGTAAAGGAACTGCAGATCGGCGACGCCATCGACCTGGAAGCGCTCCTGTACTGGTATGAAGGCCCGCAGCCCCACGTCTACACCCTGGAAAAGGTGGAAAAGCCCGTGGGCGGCATGACCTACGAAGAATTCATGGCTGCGGAAGAAGACAGCGAAGTCGCAGTCGAGGGCTTTGTCCAGCTGATGACTTATGACGCGGAGGCCGGCACGGCCAACCTGTTCCTGGCGGCCGCCGACAATCTGCTTGTGAACCAGGGCGCCTACTACGTTTACGCCATGCCCATGACCGAAGAAGAAGCCGCGGATCTGCAGCAGTATGACTGCATCCTGGTGAGGGGCTTCAAGAAGGCCTGGAGCGGTGAGATCGAGATCACCGATGCCACCTTCGAAAAACTGGAAGGATCCATGATGAGCAGCGCCATCCCGGCCGACGAGCTCTTCGCCCTGGGCGAAGGCCTGGAAGCCCTCATGAACGCGCGCATCAGCCTGCACGGCGTCATCGTGCTTCCTTCCCAGGACGCGGACGGCAACGACGTCCCGTTCCTGTACAAGTGGAACGGCTCCGGAGAAGAAGGCGACGACCTGTACTTCAAGGTCCTGGCCGGCGGCAAGGAAGTCACCATGGTCGTGGAGAGCACCGAATTCGGTCCGGACAGCGCCGAATACCAGGCCGTCCAGGCCCTGAAGATCGGCGACGTGCTGGATCTGGAAGCCTTTATGTACTGGTACGAAGGCCCGCAGCCGCACGTCAACTACGTGAGACCCGCCTATGAGATCTCCTCCGGGGAAGCGGACGGCTTCGGCCGGTATTTCCTGGCGGAAAAGGACGCGGAAGTGACCGTGGAAGGCTACGTCAGGCTGGTCAGCTCCTACTGGGAGGAAGAAGGCCAGGGCTTCATCAACGTATACCTGGATGACAACTACGGCGGCTACTACATCTACAAGCTGCCGGTCGCGGAAGAAGATCTGGAGCAGTTCGAGGGCGACGACGTCCTGCTGCAGGTGAAGGGTTTCAAGGGCGAATGGTCCGGCATGGCGGAAGTAGTGGACGCTGCGGAATGGAAGATCCTGGAGCACGAAGCCGGCCCCGGCCCGGACCGCGCCAGCATCGACATGATGCGGCTGCTGCAGCTGGAAGACACGTCCTCCCTGAACGTCTACATTGCCCGCGCGATGCATCTCGACGCCGCCATCATCGTGGCTTCTCAGAATGAAGCCGGCGAGGAGCAGCCTTTCCTGTACAAGTGGAACGGCGCCGGCGAGGAAGGCGACGATATCTACTTCAATGTGAAGCTGGGCGACAGGATCGTGACCGTCACGGTCGAATCCACCGAGTTCGGACCGGACACCGAAGTCTACCAGGCCGCGCAGGCCCTGAAGATCGGCGACGTGGTCGATCTGGAAGGTTTCCTGTACTGGTACGAAGGCCCGCAGCCGCACATTTCCGGGATCGACGGATCCATTTACGCCAAGGTGGACGGCGCGGTGAATTACTTCGAATATCTGGAGACGGAGAAGGACGAGCCGGTCATCGTCGACGGCTATGTGCAGCTCTGCGCTCTCTATGAAAAGGACGGCGACACCTTCGCCAACCTGTTCCTGCACGACCGGATCGGCGCCTACTATGTATACGGCGTCAAGCTGGAGGAAGACGACAAGGAGACCTTTGCGAACGGCCTGTTCGGCACGCGGATGATGGTCAGCGGTTTCCGCGGCGAATGGAGCGGCGAGATCGAAGTGGTCGACGTTGAGTCGTACGAGCTCTATCCGGATGAAAACGACATGTTCATCGCGACTCCCGCGGACATTACGGAGCTGCTGGGCGACGAAGAGGCCCTGCAGGCCTTGATGAACGCCCCGGTCTGCCTCTGCGGCGCCGAGGTCGTAGCCTCCGAAGCTGCAGACGGCTCCGAGCAGCCTTTCCTGTACAAGTGGAACGGCTCCGGCGAGCAGGGCGACGACATCTACCTGAAAGTGAAGGTCGGTGAAAACGAAATGACCTTCGTCGTGGAAACGGACGAACACGGCAAGGATTCCGGCACTTATCAGGCGGCGGAAGCCCTGCAGATCGGCGACCGGATCGACATGCTGGCGTATATGTACTGGTATGAAGGCCCGCAGCCGCACCTGTGCGAGATGATCCCTGCGGCGGAACCGACGGAATGATCCGCTCGCTCCCCCTGATTTTCCGGGCGGCTTCGGCCGCCCTTTTTATTTCTCCGCCCCCTTTATGTTTCCAGGGACTTGTGATATACTTATCCTAGGTCATTATACGAAATCGGTCGTTTCGGATCGTTAAAGGAGTCGGTATGCTGAAGATAAACAACAACTGGGAGTTTTCCCCGGAATGGTCCGACGAGTTCCTCCGCTTTGAGACGGCGGCGGAGCCCGTGCGCCTGCCCCACAACGTGGGCACGCAGACGCTGCACTATTCGAGCCCGTCGGATTACGCGGGCGTGGTGGGCTACCGGACCCGCCTGCACGTTCCCGAGGAGTGGCGCGGGCAGCGGCTGTTCCTGCAGTTCGACGGGGCCGCGCACATCGCCACGCTGTACTGCAACAGCCAGGTGATCGCCGGCCACAATACCGGCTATACCGCGTTCCGCGCGGAGATCACCAGCTTTGTGGATTTCGGCGCGGACAATGAGATCGCCGTGCGCCTGGACACTACCGAGAACCCGGCCACGCCGCCCTTCGGCTTCGTGATCGATTATCTGACCTACGGCGGCCTCTACCGCGACGCCTGGCTGGACGTGCGCCCCAAAGATTATCTGGAGGACGTGTTCATCTACACCCCGGATACGGACAAGGCCCATGTGGAGCTGACCGTGGACGGCGAGGCGAAAGGCGCGTACATCCGTATCCTGGACCGCGAAGGGACCTGCGTGTTCCAGCTGTCCGGGCCCGGCAAGGTCTTTGACATCACGCTCCCCGACGCCCGCACCTGGTCGCCGGAGGACCCGTACCTGTACACCTGCGAAGTCACGCTGACGGACGGGGCGGAAGAGATGGGCGACCGCAGGGAGGTGACGTTCGGCTTCCGCACGGCGCTGTTCACCGCCGACGGGTTCTTCCTGAACGGCGAAAAATATTTCCTGCGCGGCCTGAACCGCCACCAGTGCTATCCGTACCTGGGCTATGCGGCGCCGGAGCACCTGCAGCGCGAAGACGCCCGCATCCTGAAGGAGGAGCTGGCGTGCAACGCGGTCCGCACCTCGCACTACCCGCAGAGCCAGTATTTCATCGACGAATGCGACCGGCGCGGCGTGATGGTCTTCACGGAGATCCCCGGCTGGCAGCACATCGGCGGCGAGGAATGGAAGGACCAGGCGGTCGAGAACGTGCGGGAGATGGTCCTGCAGTACCGCAACCACCCGAGCATCGTGCTCTGGGGCGTGCGCATCAACGAGAGCCAGGACAACGACGAGCTCTACCGCCGCACCAACAAGGCGGCCCACGCGCTGGATCCCTCGCGGCAGACCAGCGGCGTGCGCTATATCGAAAACAGCAGCCTGCTGGAGGACGTTTACGCGTATAACGATTTCTCCCACAACGGCATCACCCCGCCGGTGAAGCCGAAGAAATCCGTCACAAAGCATCTGGACAGGGGATTCCTGATCAGCGAGATGAACGGCCATATGTTCCCGACCAAGCCGTTCGATCCCTGGGAGAAGCGGCAGGAGCACGCGCTGCGCCATGCCCGGGTGCAGGGCGCGGCGTTAAGCAGCGGCGAGCATGCCGGCTGCTTCGGCTGGTGCATGTTCGACTACGCCACCCACGGCGATTTCGGCTCGGGCGACCGCATCTGCTATCACGGCGTGCTGGACGCCTTCCGCAACCCCAAGCTCGCGGCGGCGGTCTACGCCTCGCAGGGGGAGGCGCGTCCGGTGCTGGAGGTCGGCTCGTCCATGGACATCGGCGATTACCCCGGCGGCCAGATCGGCCCGGTCTATCTGTTCACCAACGCAGAGGAGGTCGACCTGTACCGGAACGACACGTTCGTCGGCACCATCACCCCCAAACCCTTCGCCGGCCTGCCGCACGACCCCATCCTGGTGGAGGACACCGTGGGCGAGCTTCTGGAGACCCAGGAGGGCTATAAGCCGAAGAAGGCGGCCGCGGTGCGCAAAGCCATCCGCGCGATGGCGAAGTACGGCCCGGGCGGCCTGCCCTTTAAGGAAAAGCTGCGGATCGGCTGGATCATGCTCCGCTACCGCCTGAAATACGATGAAGGCGTCCGCCTGTACGGCAAATACGTCGGCGGCTGGGGCGGTGCGATGAGCATCTGGCGCTTCGAAGGCAAACAGGGCGGCGCGGTGGTGAGCCGCGTGGAGAAACGCCCCTCCGCGAAGCTGCATCTGGAGGTCCTGCCCAGCAAGACCGCGCTGCAGGAGGGCGACGGCTACGATATGGCGGCCCTGCGCATCCGCGTGAAGGACGACGCGGGCAATATCGCCCCCTACGCCCAGCTGCCGATCCTGGCGCAGACCGAAGGCCCGCTGGCTCTGGCCGGCCCGGCCCTCGTGACCGCGGAAGGCGGCATGACCGGCCTGTACGTCCGCACCGCCGGCGCGGCCGGCGCCGCCAGAGTGATCCTGAGCGCCCCCGGCGTGGAACGGGTCACGGTCGATTTTGTCATCAGCGAGTGATCCGGACGCCCGTCCGTTTCCGTGAATTCAAAAAGGAGCAATGCCATGCCGAAACTGACTTATACGATCACGATGGAGACGCCCGAAGGCGAATGCCGCCGGGACGGCCTCTGCCAGCAGCACTGGGACGTGGTCCCGGACACTTCCCTGCGCCAGATCATCCTGGCTCCCCGCGCCGTCCTGCCGGAAGGCACCTTAAAGACCGTGGAAGCGGAGATGCCCGTCAAGCTGGCGGAAGGCGGCTTCGTTTTCATGAACGGCTTTCAGACCTGGTCCTTCTCCCCGGAGATGACCCGGACGGACAGCACGAAAGGCATCGGCCCCCTGCCCGCGCCGGTGATCCGCCACTTCGGCCTGGACCGCTACGGCGACTACTATTTCCGCGGCTATCCCGCCAAAAAAGGCGTTTCCCAGGGCACGTCCTACTGCTATTTCCGCGAAGGGGACCGGTACCGCCTGATCGCCTCCCTGGACGAAGCCCCGGGGTACACGCAGTTTGAATACCATGCCGGAACGAACCGTCTGATCATCCGCCGCGACTGCGCCGGCCTGGCCGTGAACGGGGAATATCCCGTGCTGGACCTGTACGTGGCGGCCGGCACCGAACAGGAAGTGTTCGACGGCTGGTTCAAGGCCCTGGGCATCGTTCCGCGCACGAAAGAGAAACTGACCGGCTATACCAGCTGGTACAACCGGTATGAAGACATTACAGAGGAGACGATCCTCGCGGACCTGGAAGGCGCCGCGGAGGTCCTGCAGCCCGGCGACCTGTTCCAGATCGACGACGGCTGGGAGCCCGCCGTGGGCGACTGGCTCGCCTCCGACCCGGAGAAATTCCCCTCCGGCATGAAAGCCATGGCTGACGCCATCCACGAAAAAGGCTTCAAGGCCGGCCTCTGGCTGGCCCCCTTCGCGGCCGGCAAGCGCTCCAAGCTGTATGAGGAGCACCCGAAGTGGTTCTATCTCCGCGACCGCCAGCCCTGGTACTGCGGCTGCAACTGGGGCGGCTTCTACGCCCTGGACTTCGATTTCCCCGAGGTGCGGGACTACCTGAAGGAGACGTTCCGGACAGTCTTCGACGAATGGGGCTACGACCTCGTGAAACTGGACTTCCTGTACGCGGCCGCGCCGTTCGGCGACGCCAAGGAGACCCGCGGCGGCCGGATGATCCGCGCCATGAAGTTCCTGCGCGAGCTCTGCGGCGACAAGCTCATCCTCGGCTGCGGCGTGCCGCTCATGCCCGCCTTCGGCCTGGTCGACTACTGCCGCATCAGCTGCGACGTCAGCCTGGACTGGGACGATTCGCCCTGGATGCGCATCACCAACCGCGAGCGCATCTCCACTCGCCAGGCCATCCTGAACGCCATCTACCGCCGTCAGCTGAACGGCCGCGCCTTCGGCAATGACCCCGACGTCTTCTACCTGCGCGACACCAACCTGAAGCTGACCCCCGAACAGAAGAAAATGCTGGCCCTCGGCTGCGCCCTCTTCAGCCAGGTCCGCCTCTGCTCCGATGAAATGGGCTCCTTCTCCCCCGCCAGGCGCGACGCCTGGGATCGTCTCCTCCAGATCTTCGGGACCGCCCGCGACGTCACCGTCCGCCACGAACTCATCGGCAAAAAGGAGGATCTGGAGATCACCTACCGCCTGGGCGAAGAACTCTTTTCCTACAAGATCCCGCTGTAAAGCGTGACCCGGGGACGGTCCCTCTTCCGCCAGGGATGACAAAGGACCGTCCCCCGCCGTCTCTGCCGATCTATACATAAGGAGCATGCATGTCATTTACCATACAAGATCTTAACCCGCCTCAGCAAGAGGCGGTTTTCACCACGGAAGGGCCCGTCCTGATCCTGGCCGGCGCCGGGTCCGGGAAAACGCGCACGCTTACGTGCCGGGTCGCGCATCTGCTGGAGCAGGGCGTCTCGCCGTGGAATATCCTGGCCATCACCTTCACCAACAAGGCGGCGGAGGAGATGAAGACCCGCGTGACGGACACGGCGCCGGAAGGGGAGAAGGTGTGGGTGGCCACGTTCCACAGCACCTGCCTGCGCATCCTCCGCACGGCGGCGGACCGCCTGGGGTACGACAAGGACTTCACCATTTACGATACGGACGATTCGCGCGTGCTGATGCGGCGGATCATCAAGGAACTGGATTACAGCCCCAAGGAATACCGGGAACGCGATGTGCTGCGGCGTATCTCGGGCTGGAAGAACAAAATGCGCTCGCCGGACGACGCGGACAAGCTCTCTTCCGGCCGCTACGGCGAGGAGCGGATCGTCCGCCTCTACCGCGAATACCAGCGCCGCCTCCTCCAGGCCAACGCCATGGACTTCGACGACCTGCTCCTGAACGCGGTGCAGCTTTTTGAGGACAACCCCGACGTGCTGGAGCACTGGCGCGCCCGTTTCCGCTACGTGCTGGTGGACGAATACCAGGACACCAACCCGGCCCAGTTCCGCTTTGTGGAACTGCTCGCGAAAGAGCACCGCAACCTCTGCGTCGTGGGCGACGACGACCAGTCCATCTACCGCTTCCGCGGCGCCGAGATCCGCAACATCCTGAACTTCGAAAGCGTCTTCCCGGAAGCCAAAGTCATCCGCCTGGAGCAGAATTACCGCTCCACGAAGACGATCCTGAAGGCCGCGAACGGCGTGATCGCGAACAACGCGGGCCGCAAGGAAAAGACGCTGTGGTCCGCCCTGGAGGAGGGCGACCCCGTCGTGTTCCGCGAATACGGCGAGGCGCGCGAGGAAGCCCGGGGCATCCTGCAGGACATCCAGAAGGAGCGGGACCGCTTCCGGTACGGCGAATGCGCGGTCCTGTACCGCACCAACGCCCAGTCCCGCGTGCTGGAGGAAACGTTCGTGGCGGCGGGCCTGCCCTACCGCCTGATCGGCGGCGTCAATTTCTATGACCGGCGGGAAATCAAGGACTGCCTGAGTTATCTGCGGCTGATCGCGAACCCGCGGGACGACGTATCCCTGCGCCGCATCGTCAACGTCCCCAAACGGGGCATCGGCGACACCACGATGGACCGCGTCGCGGAATTCGCCGCCCGCGAGGATCTCTCCCTCCTGGAATCCATGACCATGGCCCCGGAGATTCCGGGCCTTGCCAAGTCCGCCGCCGCGAAGCTGACCGCCTTCACGGAACTGATCATGCGCCTGCAGATGGAGGCGCTCTCCGCCAGCGTGGAAGCCCTGATCGAGCGGACGCTCCGCGACACCGGCTATCTGGATTACCTGCTGGAGGAAGGCGAGATCGAAGCGGAGGCGCGCCGCGAAAACCTGGACGAGCTGATCAGCAAAGCCGCGGATTTCGGCGGCGAAGTCGGCCTGGACGCCCTCTCGCAGTTCCTCTCCGAGACCTCGCTGGTCGCGGACGTGGACGCGCTGGAGGACGATGCCGACAAGGTCGTCCTGATGACCCTCCACAGCGCCAAGGGCCTGGAATTCCCCAAGGTCTACATGGCGGGCATGGAGCAGCAGATCTTCCCCGGCGAGCGTGTCCTGTATTCCGGCGACGACTCCGACCTGGAAGAGGAACGCCGCCTCTGCTACGTGGGCATCACCCGCGCCATGAAGAAACTGGTCATGACCGCGGCCGCCCGCCGCATGGTGAACGGCAGCTTCCAGACCCACACCATCAGCCAGTTCGTCGAAGAGATCCCGAAGGACGTGCTGAAGCACGAGCGCCGCGGCCTGATGATGTCGTCTTCCGGTGCGGGCCGCGGAGAAGGGAACCGGTACTTCGGATCCTCCGGAGATGATGACTGGACGACGCCGCGCGGAAGATCTGGCCGGAGCTCCTCCTCCGGACAGCAGGCCCCGGGCTGGACAGACTTCGGCGACAGCTTCGGCTTCGGCGTGCCCGCCCGGTCCGCCGGACCCCGCAGGGAAAGCCGGCAGCTGTCCGCTTCCGAATGGCCGCCCGCCTCCGAATGGGCCGGCACCGGCAGACCCGCCGCCCCCCAGGCGGAGATCCTCACCGAATTCGCTCCCGGCGACCGCGTCGTGAGCCGCCGCTTCGGCGCCGGCACCGTGGAAAAGACGGAGAAGACCTCCAAGGAGACCACGGTCACCGTCGTGTTCGACAAATTCGGGCGCAAAGTCCTGCTCCCGGCGTACGCGGCGCTGACGCGTGAAGGATAAGACCGAAGAAAAACGGGCCCCCGGCCCATAAAACGCAGAAACCCCTTGTGAAACGCCCCGCAGATATGATATGATATCATCACGAACAGGAAAGGAAGTGTTATCATGAAAAAGAAAAGCCTGCTGCGCAGGATCCTGACCGCCTGCGGCATTCTGGCCTTCCTGGCCGCCGTGGCTTACGCCATCTATTATTTCTTCTTTGCGGAAGATGAAGAAGAACTGGACGACGATTTCTTTGATGAAGCGGAAGATGCCGCGGAAGACGTGAAAGATGCCGCGGAAGACGCCGCGGAAGAGATCAAGGAAACCGCGCAGGAAATCAAGAACGAAGTGGAATTCTCCGTCCCGTAACGAATTGCTGACGCAAAGGCGGGCGCCTCAGGCCGCCCTCTGGGATCATTATGACCGAAACAACACTGAACTCCTGCCCGCTTTTCGGGCGCTGCGGCGGCTGCCGTTACGGCGGCACCGATTATTCTGATGAACTGCACACCAAGGAAGAACAGCTCAAAAAGCTGTTCCTTCCTGTTTTAGGGGCGGATTTTTTCGCCTCTTCTTCCTATGAGGGCATGCTGGGCAGCCCCGTTTCCGCGGGCTACCGCAACAAAATGGAATTCTCCTTCGGCAACGCGGAAAAAGACGGCCCGCTGACCCTCGGCCTGCACCAGAAAAAGAGCTTCTTCAACATCCTCCCCGTGGAGGCATGCGAACTGATCCATCCGGACCTGAACGCCGTCACCCGTGCCGTCCAGGCCTTTTTCCGTGAGCGGGGCACTTCCTTCCATCACAAGAAATCCCATCAGGGCCTCCTGCGCCACCTGATCCTGCGCCGCAGCTGGACCACCGGGGACGTGCTGGTCAATCTGGTGACGGCCTCCGGCTTCGACGACGGCCTCGCCCGCGCCTTTACGGACATGCTGCTTGCCCTTCCTCTCGAAGGCCGCCTCTCCGGCATCCTGCACACCGAAAACAACAGTTTGTCCGATGCGGTGGTGCCCGAACGCGTCACTCTCCTGTGGGGCAAACATCTCCTGACAGAGCGGCTGCTGGGCCTCACCTTCACCATCTCGCCCTTTTCCTTCTTCCAGAACAATACGCCCGGAGCCGAACTGCTCTACGCCAGGGCCCGGGATTACATTTCCCTGACCCCCGGCGCTGTCGTCTATGACCTCTACAGCGGCACCGGCACCATCGCCCAGATGCTCGCCCCGGCCGCCGCCCGCGTCTACGGCGTGGAGATCGTGGAAGAAGCCGTGGCCGCCGCCCGCGAAAACGCGGTCCGGAACGGCCTTTCCAACTGCGCCTTCCTGGCCGGCGACGTCCTGAAGACCCTGGACGAGCTTCCCGAGCCCGCGGACTATATCGTCCTGGACCCGCCGCGCGACGGCGTCCACCCCAAAGCCCTCTCCAAGCTCATGAACAGCGGCGCCGCCCGCATGGTCTACATCAGCTGCAAGCCCGCCTCCCTCGCGCGCGACATCCCGTCCCTGGCGCTGGGCGGATACCGGGTGGAGAAGCTGTGCTTCATCGATATGTTCCCGCGGACGGACAACTGCGAAGCGGTGGCACTATTGTCCAAACTTTCCGAAGTGAAGCACCATATCGAGGTTACGGTCGATATGGATGAACTGGATCTGACCAGCGCGGAAAGCCTGGCGACTTATGATGAGATCCGGGAATGGGTGCAGGAA
>JAFRRM010000012.1 GCA_017428105.1 Lachnospiraceae bacterium
CATCACCCGCAAGAAGAAACTGCTGGAGAAGCAGAAGGAAGGCAAGAAGCGCATGAGGCAGATCGGCAGCGTGGAAGTGCCGCAGAAGGCTTTCATGAGCGTGCTGAAACTGGATCAGGACAACTGATCCGCCGCTGCTGTCCGCGCGCCGCGGTCCGGAAAAGGAGAAACACGAAATGAACGACACACAGAACCGGCTGAACGGCCCGACGGACGGGCAGGACATCAGACAGCTGCCCGGCGAACAGGTCTCGCGGGGCGTCTACCTCTGCCCCGACGGCAAGTACCGCTGGATCTACGAATTCGACATGCGGAAGAACCCCACCGTCATGATCTCCGTCATGCGGGTGCTCCTGCTGGCCTACGGGATCATCATGGCGTTCATGATCGCGCTCCATTTGTTCGAAGGGACGTTTGAAAATCTCCGGGAATACTGGGATTTTTACAAATGGTTCCTGCTCCTGCTGGCCTTCCTGCTGCTGCTCAGCGTGTTCGCGTACGCGATCGTGGCCAGGTCCTTCGGCTGGAGATACGTCCTCTTTTACACCATGGACGAGGAGCATGTGGAGAGCCGGCCGCTGCGCCAGCAGGCGGATAAGGCGAAGGCACTGTCATGGCTGACCGTTCTGGCCGGCTTGGCGGCGGGCAGACCCGGCACGGTCGGGGCCGGCCTCAATGCGGCGAGCCGCGACGTTGCCGTCTCCGTCTTTCAAAAGGTGCGCAAGGTGAAGACCGTCCGCCGCCGCCATGTGATCTATGTGAACCATCGTCTGGTCCACAACCAGATCTATGCGGAGAAAGCGGACCTGGAATTCGTACGGGATTTCATCGTCGCGCACTGCCCGAACGCCAGGATCAGGGGCTGATCCCTCATGAAGAAACGACCGCTGGCCATCTATATCCACATTCCCTTCTGCGCAAGGAAATGTCTGTACTGCGATTTTGCCTCCGGCCCCGCCGACGCCGGCCAGATCGCCTATTACATGCGGGTGCTGCAGAAAGAGATCCGCAGCTTCAGCGCCATCACCACGCTCTACCGCGTGGAGACCGTCTTTTTCGGGGGCGGCACGCCCTCCTTCGTGGTTCCGGTATATATCGAACAGCTGATGAATCTGCTCCGGAGCCAGTTTGATTTCGCCCCGGACGCGGAGATCACGCTCGAGGCCAATCCCGGCACGTTAACGGAAGAAAAACTGAAGATCTACCGGGCTGCGGGCATCAACCGCCTGAGCCTCGGCCTGCAGAGCGTCCATGACGAAGAACTGAAGCTCCTGGGACGCATCCATTCCTATGCCGATTTTCTGGAAAGTTATGACCTGGCCCGCAAAGCCGGGTTCGCCAATATCAACATCGACCTGATGAGCGCGCTCCCGCGCCAGACCATGGCCGCCTGGCAGGACAGCCTGGCGAAGACCGCGGACCTTGAGCCGGAGCACATCTCCGCCTACTCCCTGAGCATTGAAGAGGGCACGCCCTTTTACGAGAAATACGGCGAGGGGCTGGGCCGGCTGGCACTGCCCGGCGAGGAACTGGACCGGGAGATGTACCATTACACCAAGTCCTTCCTGGCGGAGCGCGGCTACGCCCGCTATGAGATCTCGAATTACGCCCGCCCGGGCTTCGAGAGCCGCCACAACCTGACTTACTGGACCATGGGCGAATACCTCGGTTTCGGCCAGGCGGCCGCCTCCTTCCTGGAAGGCCGGCGCTTTACGGCCCCGTCTGCGGCGGAGGAGTACTGGCAGGCGTCCCGCACGTCCTACCAGCGTTTCCGTGCCATGAAGCCGGAAAGCACGCGGGAACAGATGGAAGAGTATATGTTCCTGGGACTGCGGACGGCGCGCGGCGTATCCCGGGAGGATTTCAAAAAACGTTTCGGCGTGCCTTTCCCGCGCGTCTACGAGCATACGCTCCTGGACCTGTATAAGCAGGGGCTGCTGACGCAGGAGGGCGGCCGGATCTTCCTGACGGACGAGGGCATCGACGTCAGCAACATCGTACTGGCCCAGTTCCTGCTGGACGAAAGGACGAGCCTATGAGCCTGAAGATCATACTGGGAAACGCGGGGGCCGGCAAAAGCACGGCCCTTCTGCGCGAAGTCATCCGCCACGCGGCGGCCCATCCGGAGATGAGCCACCTGGTCCTGGTGCCGGAGCAGTTCTGTCTGTCCACGCAGCGCAGGCTGGTGGAGATGCATCCGGACCACGTGCTGCTCAACATCGAAGCGCTGAGCTTCGACAGGCTGGCGGCCCGCGCGTTCCGCGAACTGCGCGCCGAAGCCGCGGACGTCCTGTCCGACACGGCCAAGACCCTGTTCCTGTCCCTGGCCGTGCGCGACGTGCGCAGCCGGCTGGAGGTATACCAGAGGCAGACCGGGTATCCGGCATTCGTGCAGCGCCTGTCGAGCCTGATCGCGGAATGGACCATGAACGACATCGGCCCGGAGCGGCTTAGGGAACTGTCCGAAGAGGAAGGCCTGCCGCGGCTGCTCCGCCTGAAACTGAAGGACCTGGCCCTGATCTACGAGGCGTTCCGCAGGCGCCTGGGCGATAAACAGACCGCCGAGGAACTCTTGCCCCGCTTCAGCCGCCTGCTGCCGCGCTCCACCGTGGGACGGGCGGACCGTCTGTACCTGGACGGCTTCACCGGCTTCACCACGGTCCAGTACCGGATCCTGGAAGAACTGATGCGCCGCGCCGGGGAGACCTGCGCCGTGCTGACGCTGCCTCCGGAGGAGGACCCCGACGCCCCCGTCCGGGAAGGCGACCTCTTCGCCCTGAGCCGGCGGACCGTCCGCCGCCTGGAGCACTGCGCGCGGGAGGCAGGGCAGAAGACGGAGATCCGGTATCTGCCGGAAGAGCATCCCCGCCTTCCGGAACTGACTTACCTGCGGGAGCATCTGTTCCGCAGGACGCCGAAGGAAGAGGAACGGTGGCCGGTCAGGCCAGAGTGCGTGCATCTGACGGCCTGCGCCGCGCCGGAGGAGGAAGCCGCGCTGACGGCCCGCCGCATCCTGGAACTGGTACGGAAGGATGGCCTGCGCTGGCGCGACATCGCGGCCACGGTCAGCGATCTGTCCTTATACGTCCCGCTGCTCAAGCGGGAACTGTCCGAACGGAACATTCCCTTCTTCACGGACCGGCGGGAACCGCTGCAGCAGCATCCCCTGATCCGCCTGATCCTGGACGCGCTGGACACGGTCCGGGAAGGCCTTCCCCGCGAAGGCCTGCTCCGCATGCTGAAGAACCCGCTCAGCCCGCTGACCCGCGAAGAATGCGACCGCTTCGAAAACTATCTGCTCGCCGCCGGTGTCCGCCGGGGCCGGGCATTCACGGAACCCTTCTTCCGCCTCCGCAGAAAGAGAGCCGGGGAAGACCCGGCGCAATATGAAGAAAATGCCGCCGCGGAGCGCGATGAAATGGAGACACTGCGCGGCAGAGTGATGGCGCCGGTCATCAGACTGAGAGACTCGCTGGGGAAGGGCACCACCGCGCAGAGCGGCGGGGACGCCCTGCTTCAGTTCCTGGAGGACTGGGGACTTGCGGAAAAGACGGAAAGTCTGGAAGAGGCCCGACTGGCGCTGGGCCAGGAAGGGGCTTCGTGGCCGGAAGCCGCGGACCAGCTGCGGGCTTTCATCGCCAACATGCAGGCCGTGCTGGGCGGCACCGTGCTGGGCCGCCGCGAATTCACGGAGATGGTCAGCGCGGCCCTGGGCGGCCTGACCTGCGGCCGCCTGCCCGTCAGCCCGGACCAGGTCCTGGTGGGCGACGTCATGCGGAGCCGCCTGGGCAGCATCAAAGTCCTTTTTTTCCTGGGCATGAACGAGGGCCTCGTCCCGAAACAGCGCAGCGGCGGCCGTCTTCTGACGGACCGCGAACGCCTCGCGCTGTCCTTTTATGAAGAAGACATGGGCTACACCGACATAAAAGCCATGTCGGAGGAGCGCTTTTACTTATACTGCCTGCTGCAGAAACCCGCGGAACAGATCCGCATCACCTACGCCCTCCGCGGCAGCGGCGCCGAAAAGGACCGCCTGCCCGCCCCGATGGCGGAAGAGATCAAAGCCCTATTCCCCGAACTGGCCGTCGGCTATTATCTGCCGTCCGCCCGGCCTGCGGCAAAAGAGGATGAGCCGGACCCTGCTCCCGTCATCCTCTCCCCGGAAAGCGTGGCCGCCCTGTACGGCGACCTCCTGTACACCAGCATCTCCGGCCTGGAGCGCTTTGCTTCCTGCCCGTACCATTTCTTCATGGAGAAGGGCCTGAAGCTGGAAGAACGCCAGGAATACGCCTGGGGCGCCGCGGAGCACGGGACCTTTTTCCACAAGGTCGCGGAGCGGATCCTGACGGAGCTGAAGCGCCGGGACGTGAAGCCGGACGGGCTGGACGAAACAGAAAAAAACGATCTGGTGGACCGGGCCATGGAAGAAGCGAAGCAGATGACGGCCGGGACGCTGGAGGACGGCGCGGAGACGGATTACCGTCTGGACCGCTGGAAGAAGTTCTTTCTGCTGTATCTGGATTATCTGGGTGAGAAGGGGCTCGGCGACGGCTTCGTGCCCGCGGAATTCGAAGTCCGCTTCGGGCCGCGGGACGGGCAGATCACCCGCATCCCGCTGGACGGGGGACGCGCCGTGCAGTTAAACGGCCAGATCGACCGCATCGACGTCCGAAAGCAGGAGGAAGCGGATTATCTGCGCATCGTGGATTACAAGACGAAAAGAAAACCGGTATTCAAACCGGTGGAACTGACGGAAGGCCGGCAGCTGCAGCTCGCGGTCTACCTGGATATGGCCCTGCGCCTGTATGCGGCGCAGCATCCGGACAGGTCCGTCCGGCCCGGCGGGATCGGCTATGCCTCGCTGGCGGAGCCCGTCACGAAATGGACGGCGCTGCCGGAAGAGAGGCGGAATGCCCTTTGGGAGCAGCTGGCCCCGTCCGGCCTGAGAGCCCAGGAAGTGACGCCGGCCGAAACGACGAAGACCGGCCGGCTGAAAAAAACGCCGCCCGACGTACGCAGCGCCCGGGAACTGGAACTGCTGGCGGAGTACGCCCGGGACCAGCTCGCCCGCCTGGGCCGCGGCGTGTTTGGCGGCGACGTCACCCCGGCGCCGTGGGGCCCGAAAGACCACGGCAGCTGCACCTACTGTGATTATAAGGAGACCTGTCCGTTCGACGAGGAACGGAAGGGCTGCCGGTACCGGCAGGACAGCCTGAAACCGGCGGAAGCCTGGGACGTGATCCGCGGGCGGAAGCAGGAGACGGACGCCCCGGCGGAGGATCCGGAAGGAGAGGAGGCGGACCATGGGATTCAGTAAAGACCAGCAGCAGATCGTGGATCATCAGGCCGGCTCGCTCCTGGTATCCGCCGCGGCGGGCAGCGGCAAGACCACCACGATGGTGGGGCACGTGCTCAAGCGCCTGGAGACCGCCGACCTCGACCGGATGGTCATCCTGACGTTCACCCGCGCCGCGGCCGGCGAGATGCGGCAGCGCATCATGGACGAACTGACGAAAGCGCTCGAGGCGGACCCGCACAACGCCCACCTGCAGAAGCAGCTCTTCGCTGCCCCGCTGGCCGCCATCGGGACCATCGACAGCTTCTGCATGACCCTCGTGCGCGAGCATTTCGACAAACTGGACCTGGCGCCCGACCTGCGCCTGGCGGACGATAAAGAACTGAAGCTCATCCGGGACGACGTCCTGGAACAGCTGCTGGAGGAGGCCTATGAAGAAGGCACCGACAGTTTTTTCGCGCTGTGCACGGATTACAGCAGCGAGAAGAACCACGACGACCTGAAGGCGATGATCCTGAAACTCTACGAGGTCTCGCGGAACGACGCGGACCCCGAGGCCTGGCTGGACCGGTGCCTGGCGGCTTACCCGGACACGGCGGAGGAATTTCTGCGCCAGCCGGCCGCGGACCGGATGTTCCGGGCCCTGCGCCGGCGGGTGGAGGAATGCGCCGCGCAGGCGGAAGACGCCGCCGATTCCCTCCGCGGGGACCCGTCGCCCGCCCTGGCCGGCATGTTCCGGGAGGATAAAGCCCTGTTCGCCCGCATGCTGGCGGCGAGGGATCTGGACGCGCTGTACACGGCGATCCAGACCTCCGACTTCCCCCGTCAATGTAAAGCGGACAGGGAGACCTCGGCGCTTCTGGAAAAATACCGGTCAGCGAAAAGCGCCAAAAAATCGGGCGGCTACGTCCACGACGTCAAAGCCCTGGCCGAGGATTACCACGGCCTCGCCGAGGAATTCCGCCTGCTGAAGCTGACGGAGCAGCCCGTCGCGGAACTGGTCCGCCTGACCAAACTGTTCGGCCGCCGCGTGGAAGAGCAGTGCCGCGAAAAGAACGTCACGGACTTCGCGGGCATCGAGCATTACGCCCTGCAGCTGCTGACCGAAAAAAACGAGGCGGGCGAACGCGTGCCCACGCCCCTCGCCCGGGAACTGCGCGGACACTATGAAGAAGTAATCGTGGACGAATATCAGGACGTCAACCAGCTGCAGGAGCACATCCTGAACGCGCTGACCCAGGACGCCCTGTTCATGGTGGGCGACGTGAAGCAGAGTATCTACCGCTTCCGCCGCGCGAAGCCCGGCGTGTTCATCGGGAAATACGACCGGTATGAAGAGGATCCGGGCTCGCCGCACCGGCGCATCGACCTCAAGGAGAATTACCGTTCCCGCAGAGAGGTCCTGGAGGGGGCCAACGATCTCTTCCGGGCCGTCATGTCCCCGGAAGCCGGGGGCGTGGCATACGACGGGCGCGCGCAGCTGAACCCGGCGGCCGCCTACGAAGGCGAAGGACAGCCGCCGCGGCTCGTGCTGGTGGAAACGGACAGCGCCGCCGACGACGGCACGCGCGAGCAGGCCCTCTACATCGCGGCCGAGATCCGCCGCCTGTTCCGGGAGAACGCGCAGTTTTACGACGTGAAGAAAAAGGAGTTCCGCCCGCTGACCCTGAAGGACATCGTCATTCTGCTGCACACGCGGAAGCGCGCCAAGACGTTCGCGGACGTCCTGCAGCAGGCGGGCATCCCGGCGGTCTATCCGCACAAGAGCGGATTTTTCGAACGCCGCGAAGTGAAGACCATGATCGCCCTGCTCAAGATCACGGACAATCCCCGCCAGGACATCCCGCTGGCGGCCGTGATACTGTCCCCGGCCGGCGGATTCACGGAAGAGGACCTGGTGCGGGTGCGGGCCGGCGGCGCGCCGGGAACGGAACTGTGGGACAGCCTGCAGGCGCAGAAAGACGACGCACGGATCGACGCCTTCCTGAGGCGGATCGAAGCCTGGCGGGCCCTGGCGGACTACCAGCCGCTGCCCGAACTCATCCGCAGCCTGTTCCGCCTGAGCGGGTATGAGGCCTGGCTGAACGGGCACCCCGGCGAGGGCGACCCCGGCAATATCCGGAGCCTGATGGAACTGGCCGGCGCCTTTGAAAACGGGGCCGGCCGCGGTCTGTTCGCCTTCCTGCGCCAGCTGGAGGACCAGAAGAAGCTGAAGATCGCGGACCAGGGCGAGGCCGAGCGGATCGTCTCCGGCATGAACGCCGTGCGGATCGATTCGATCCATTCCAGCAAAGGCCTGGAATTCCCGGTGGTCTTCCTGGCCCAGGCGGAAGGCGCCTTCAACGAATCGGACAGCCAGGGCGTTTTCTTCACGGACGAAGACGAAGGGATCGCCCTAAAGACCGTGGACGCGGCCAATTACATCCATACCGAAAACCTTCTGTACAGCCGGATACAGGACAAGATCCGGCGGGACGGCCGCTCCGAGGAGGTCCGCCTGCTGTACGTGGCCGTCACCCGTGCGCAGGAGCGTCTTTACCTGGTGGGACGGGTCAGGGACGCGGAGGCGGAACGGGACAAATTCCGCCTGCTGCGGAAGCCCGCGGACGGCCGGATCCCGGCGTCTGTGGTGTTGGATCAGAACAGCCATCTGAAGATGGTCCTGGCGGCCGAAGCCAACGGCCTGCTGCCGCATTTCGACGTGGAGACCGTCCGCCCGGAAGACCTGCCGCGCCCGGCCGATCTGCGGAAAGAACCGCTGCCCGGAGACGGGAAAGAAGCGGATCCCGAGGAACAATATGATCTGACGGCAGGCAAAGAAGAGCCGGCTTCCGGCTTCCGCTATCCGTACCCCGTCCCGAAAGGGATGAAGGCGGCGTATTCCGTCAGCGAATTAAAAACGGTTCGGGAGAGCGGAGGAGAAGCGGGACCCGGTCCGCAGACGAAGGAACGGATCCGCGATATGCGGCTTCCGGCCGGGATCCCGGAAGGCATGGAAGACGCGCAGGAAGAGAAGATGCTGCTGAACGCCGCCGACCGCGGCACGGCCTACCACAAGCTGATGGAGCACCTCCCCTGGGAATGCGGCCCGCAGCCGGAAAAAGTCCGCGAATACCTCGATACGGCCGTATCGCTCGGGTTTCTCACCCCGGAGGAGGCTGCGGCGATCGAGCCGGAGCGCATCTCCGCTTTCTTTGCGCATCCGGTCGGACAGCGCTCCCTGGAAGCCGCCCGGAAAGGGAAACTTCGCCGGGAGCAGCCCTTCATGATGGGGATCCCGGGCTCGGAGATCGATCCGGCCGCCCCGGCGGACGAGACCGTCCTGGTCCAGGGCATCATAGACCTGTATTTTGAAGAAGACGGCAGACTGATCCTGGCGGACTACAAAACGGACCGTCATGTGACGCCCCGGATCCTGCGGGAGCGCCACGGCGCCCAGATGGCCTGGTACGCCCGGGCCCTGCGCGCCGCCGGTTCCCGGGACGTGTCGGAAGTCTGGATCTATTCCTTCGACCTGAAGGATTTTGTGCGCCTGGACGTGTAAACGGCCGCGGCGCCGCGTGCCGGGCGATGCGGTGACGCTTCCGCCGTCCCGCCCCGTCCCCCTGAGGGATGGACAAGCTCCGGCGGATGTGATATAAAAAGATTTGAATTTGTCAGGAAAGCGCTTGATTGTACCCGGAATATACGGAGAACGCCATGAGTGATGAAGAATTGAACCGGAACGAAGCGGCGCAGGCCGCGCCGGAAAGCGCGCCGCCGCCTGCCAGGAAACGCAGGAAGAAACAGAAGACCAGTCCGCTGGTCCTG
This sequence comes from Lachnospiraceae bacterium, assembly GCA_017428105.1. Taxonomy (GTDB): domain Bacteria; phylum Bacillota; class Clostridia; order Lachnospirales; family Lachnospiraceae; genus UBA6987. The sequence goes on from JAFRRM010000012.1 coordinate 9,107, forward strand.
ATCGTCATCCTGCTCCTTTTGCTTGTCATCGGATACAGCGGCTACCGCATCTTCGATAAACTGCTGGAGTACCGGAAAGGCCAGAAAGCATATAATGATCTTCGCAATGAGGTGATCCAGGAGGCCCAGGCACCGCCCGGCACGCTGGCCACCAGCGAATGGAACGTGCCGGAGGTGGAACCCACGGCGCCGCCGGACGAGACCGCCGGCCCGGACGATCCCACGAACGACCCGGGCCATTCCCGCGCGGCTGTCGGAACGGACGAGATGCGCGGCGACATCACCTACGACCCCGGCGACGTCACGAAATTCGAACCGCAGGTCCTGCCCTTCTGGAACATCGATTTCGACCGCCTGCGCGCCATCAACCCGGACATCAAGGGCTGGCTCTACGGCATGGACGGCATCGTGAACTATCCCGTAGTTCAGGGCTCGGACAACGAGTATTACTCCCACCGCCTGCTGGACCGCACCGAGCGCTTCTGCGGGACCCTGTTCATCGACTTCCGGAATCATCTGCTGGAAGACGACGTGACCTACATCTTCGGTCACAAGATGAAGGACGGATCCATGTTCGGCCACTTCGGCCGCTACGATACGTATGCGTATTACCGGACGCATCCCGCTTTCCGCCTGTTTCTGCCGGACGACATCATCTACGACCTGCAGGTGATCGCCTGCGTTTATACCACAGACAGAGAAAGCCTGCGTCTGAATTTTCAGTCGCAGGAGGATTTTGACCGCACCATCGCGGATTACCGGCGGCGCAGCACGTTTCGGACGGAAGTGGACGTTCAGTACGGGGATAAGCTGGTGAGCATGTGGACCTGCGCCTATTATACCGAAGGCGGACGCATGTTCATCATCTGCAAGGCGGTGCAGGTCGTCGGTTAAGGCCGCGGCGGATCGTCAGAAATCGAAAGGATCCCGCCCGCCGGTCCCGTTCAGCCGGTCGATGTAGTCGTCCCGGCGGGACAGGTTGACCACGATCTTGTAGGAAGCAAAGAACAACAGAGCCACAAAGACCAGGAAGAGGACGGATAATCCTTCGGACTGGGTCGCGATGAAGTCGTACGTGCCGTGGAGCAGGACAGGAACAACGATGCTCAGAATGCGGTAGGTACGGCTTTGTTCTATGTTGTAGTGCTCATAGCGCTTGGCGGCGCCGTAAAACGCGCCCATGAACACGCCGAAGCAGGCGTGGCCGGGGATCGCGGTGACCGCGCGCAGGAGAGCGGTCCCGAACCCGTACTGCAGCACGTATCCGACGTTTTCGGCCAGCGCGAAGCCCAGGCTCACGAAGGCGGCGTAGACGACGCCGTCGAACTGGCAGTTGAATTCGGGCGATCTCCAGGTGCGGAGCTTGAGAAACAGGTATTTGGCGCCTTCCTCGGAGAGGGCGACCACGATGAAGTAGAGGAGCAGGTTGTATATGGTCTCCGTGGGGGCGATGGCGCCGATCAGCGGTTCCCCGATGGATTCGAGGACGATGGCGGCGCCGGCGGAAAGGATGCCCATGGCGACGAGGCCGACGAGGAAGCGGGTGGGTTCGGCTTCGAGCTTGTCGGCGCGGTAGATGCGGAGCATTAAAAAGACGGCCGGGAGAACGGCGGCGGCGATCAGGAAGGGGTTGACGGCGCGGAACAGATAAAAGAACATGAGCGGCCTCCTTTTTCTTTTGGCTTTATTTTAGCACGGGATGGCAGGATTGTCTACTGCCGACCTTTCCGCAATACCGCTGCTTTGCGGGGAACCATAACTGTCTTCCAGGGGCCGCCCGCGGATCCGGCAATTGAAAAATGTGTGTTTATAACAGTTGAAAAAAGACGCTCTGTTCTGTTATAGTGATATTGCTGAAAACATGGGACACACAGGCGGGAACTGTTCCGGGACGCGCTGCTCTGCACCCCGGCGTCTTGTTTGTGTAAACTGATCCAGCGCGGGTTTTCATGGCGAAGGTGCAAATATGCCGCTTCAACGGCAGGAAAAGGAGAAAACTGACATGTTATTTGATGAGATCGCCCCTATTTTTAGTGACAAACCTCCCGTGAATCATGTGATCGGGGTTCAGGATCCTGTTACCGGATACTGGAGAGACTGCACGGCTGATTTATTTGTAGGAAGAAAGACCTGCATCAAGCCGATCTACAACGGAAACCCGGCCGCCAACGGCCTTGTGGAATGGTGCATTTTCGGCCCGCCCGTCTATATGGGCGTCGATGAAGAAGGCAACGACTGCGTCGCCAGACCCTGACTGATCCGAAAAAGAAACAAATTCAGCTTTGACTTTATAATCGCCGCCGATGTCATGAAACCCCGCCTTTCCTCCGGAGACGGACCCCGCCGGGTCCTCTCCGGAAGAAAGAAACCGCAAGCAGTCTGTCAGACGAGAAGGATCGTCTGACAGACTGTTTGGCTGTTAAGGACGGACAAAATTTCCCGGGTCCGCTTGCCAACGGGACAGGACTCTGCTATAGTGAAATCGCTGGATATAGCTGCAGAAATAAGGAGACGGCTCTCGGGTGCGGATCGCCGGACCGGGCAGTGCCCCGCATTTCTGAAACAGCAGTCCGGCAGCAGGTTTTCATGGCGGAGGCGAAAATGCCGTTTCCACGGCAAGAAAAGGAGAAAACAGATATGTTATTTGATGAAATCATTACCTCTCTGACCGATGATCGTATCGTATATCCCGCACTGGGAGAGAGGATCCCGAATCAGCACTTTAGACCCTGTGAGCTGCCGCCCATCGGCAGGAAAACCTGTCCGCAGCCCGTAAACGGAAACCCGGGCCCCAACGGCCTTGTGGAATGGTGCATTTTTGGTCCGCCCGTCTATATGGGTGTCGACGAAGAAGGCAACGACTGCGTCGCCAGACCCTGATCTGCAAACAACAAGTAATCTGCATTGACCCAATCACCGCCGACGTCATGAAAACCCGCTATTAAGGAGTCTGAGATGTTCCCTGTACAGTATTTTACCCTGGATAACGGCCGGGAGATCGCGTATTTCCCCGAAACACAGCGCTATTTTTTCATCAATGAGGAAACGAAAGAATTCATTGCGGACCTGCGGCAGGAGGGAAAAGAACGGGCCGCCGGGAAGCATCACATGAGTCCGGAGGAGGTCGACGGATATCTGAAAAACATGTCCAATCCGACGCCGCCTGTTTCCCCGGAAAACAGAGAGCTGCTCTTTACCCGCTTCTCCACGCAGGAGGAACTTCCCCGTCTGGTCATCCATTTATCCAATGACTGCAATCTGCGCTGCATCTACTGTTACGCAAACGGCGGCAATTATCATTCCACGCGCGATCTGATGACGAAGGAAATGCTTGACAGGACCCTGGAGGTCTTCCTGAAGCGCTTCAGAAAGATCAATACGATCCAGTTCTTCGGCGGAGAGCCGCTCATGAACATGCCCCTGCTGGAGTATGCCTGCGAGAAGATCAGCCGGATCAACGAAGCGATAGAAGCGAAGAAAGAACAGGAAAAGAAGGAAGCGAAAGAAGAGCCGGAAGCAAAAGAAGGAGCAGAAGAGAAGGACGACAAGATCGGCATGGGGATCGTGATCAACGGAACGCTGATCAACGAGAAGTTCTGTGAGATCGTCAACCGCTACGGGCTGGAAGTAACGGTCAGTTATGACGGGGTCCCGGAAGTCAATGACCGTCTCCGCGTGTTTCCGAACGGAGCGGGCACCAGTGCCATCATCGAAGAAAAGATCCGTTTTCTGAAGGAAAAGACCGGCCAGCCGGGCGCGATCGAAGCCACTTACACCCGCTTCCATGAAGAAGCCGGCGTATCCGTGATGGATCTGTTCGACTATATCCACGAGCGCTTCCCGGATGCCGTGGTACAGATCGCCGCGGCCGCCGGTGACAAGGGCTGCGCCTATATCCCGGACGAGACGACGGCGTTCCCGGCCGGCATAGCGGAGGTCACCAGGCGGATCCTTGCCAATAACGGCGAAATGGTCCCCTGCTATCTGGCTGCCGTGAACGAGTTTACGGGAAATAAGGAAAAAGACAAAAAACTGAACCCGCTGTTCTGTGCCGCGGGCTTGAACACACTGGCCGTCACGACGAAAGGGGACATCTACCCCTGCTTCATGCTGGCTGACATAGAAGAGCTGCACATGGGGAACGTCTGCGACGAGAACGTCCTGCGCGGCGAACAATTCCTGCGGACCCAGAGACATCTTTTCTTCAGCTGCTTCAAAGAAGATCACGAAGAGTGCATGAAATGCTTCGCAAAAGAGACCTGCACGCCCTGTCTGGGCCTCATGCATTTGGGAACGGGCGAACTCTTTAAGCCGGCTCCGCAAATGTGCGAGGAGTTCCGCCGCTCCAAAGCGGAAGCCATCAAAGGCATGGCGATGATCCAGGACTTCCAGAAGCAGAAGGCGGCAAAAGAGGAAAAGGAGAGTGCGGCGGAGGCGTAAAGCGGCACTGCATGGAGAAGCAGAATAAGAAACTGAAGATAAAACCCTTTGAGGGCTTAGGTTTCCTGTTCAGGACCTGCTGGAAATACAATCCCAGGTTCCTTTTTCTGCTGCTTTTCAACACGCTGATCGGCCCGGTCGCGACACAATTCACCCTGATCCTTTCCCCGCTGCTGATCGATACGGTCTTCCTGACCGGTCAGACGACTGTCCCGCAGGGGCTCAGCCGCTACGTGAGACTGTTCGTGGACGCGCTGATCCCGCGCCCGGCGGGCGTGCTCACAGCGCCGGATTACTCACTGGGTGTGAAATACATGATCATGCTGCTGGCGTCCATTCTGGTCACCAGCCTGCTCCAGACCGTCATCACGAACCGCCTTCAGGTGGAACGGATGATCGTGTACAAGGAGTTTCGTCTGGAAATGGCGCGGCGGATCATGTCGGTCCGCTATGAAAGGACGGAGGCGTCGGATTTTCTGGATCTGAAGTCCCGGGCGGACCAGTATATCACAGCCGGCGGCGCCGGCTTCGGACAGATCCTGGATACGGCGTTCGCACTCTTTTCTTCGTTTCTGACCATGTTTGTCTATGTGGATTACCTGCGGGATTACCTGCGGGAGCACGGGGGCGCGCTGATCCTCCTGGTCCTGCTCCTGAGCGGCATCAGCATCTGGCTGAATTACCGCCTGGCCCGGAAAAACATCGAGATCAATCTGGAAAAATCCGTGCAGGAACGCCGGGCCGGCTACTTCATCCTGATCTCGCAGAACTTCAAATACGGCAAGGAGATCCGCGGCAACGGATGCAACGACTGGATCCTGGGCCGCTACACCGGCCAGCTGAACGTACTGCAGCGCTTCAATGAAAAGATGGCGCGCTACGGGATCAGATACGGGGCGCTGACTCTCTTCGTGAGCATCGCCCAGCGGGCGGTCACGTACGGTTTCCTGATCGGGGAAGCCCGGGCGGGACAGATCGTATCCGCCGGTGTGTTCAGCGCCATGCTCCAGTCGGTCGAAGGCCTTTCCGGCGGGCTCAAAGCGGTGGTCGGAGGGATCGCTTCGCTGAACCAGTACAATAAGTATTATGAGTCGTTCAAGGAATACTACACCCTGAGCGACAGCGACGCCCTTTCGCAGGAGGAGACGCTGCCCGTTCCGGCTTTCGGAGATGATCTGTGCATCCGCTTCGAGGACGTCTGCTTCCGCTATCCGGGAATGGATCACGACGCGCTTTCCCACGTCAGCTGTGAGATCCGCCGGAACGACATCGTTTCCATCGTCGGGGAAAACGGGGCCGGCAAGAGCACTTTCATCAAGCTGCTCCTGCGCCTGTACGAACCGACGGCGGGCCGTATCACCGTCAACGGAGCGGATATCGCGAAAATGAACCGCCGGGAGTATGCCGGGCGCTTCGCCTGCGTCTTCCAGGATTTCCAGCTGCTGTCGTTCTCGGTGAAAGACAACATTTCCCTCGGCCTGCATGAAGACGATCCGGACGGAGAGCGCAGGATAGAGGAAGCCATTGCCTTCGCGGGCCTGACGGAGAAGATCGCTTCTCTGGAAAAGGGAACGGATACGATGATCTACCGGGAGTTCGATCCGAAGGGATATACGCCGTCCGGCGGAGAAGGACAGCGGCTGGCACTGGCCAGGGCGGTCTATCGGGACAGCGACGTGCTGATCCTGGACGAGCCGACCGCGGCGCTGGATCCGAACATCGAATACGAACTGAACAACCGGATCCGCAGCAGGCTGCACGGAAAGAAGACGATCCTCAACGTGTCCCACCGGCTGCACAGTGTCCGCTACAGCAACAAGATCTTCGTGTTTCACGAAGGCCGCCTGGCTGAATCCGGCACGCACGAGACGCTGTTTTCGCAGCCGACGCTGTACAGGCAGATGTTCGAGCGGCAGGCGTCGGATTATGTGGATATGTCGCAGCTCTCGCAGGCATCGGACCATGCGGGAACGGCGGAACGGGAACCGGTCTGAGGCAGCGGCCTGAACGGACCTCAATGAAACAGGACCCCGCGGGGTCCTGTTTTTTGTGTTCCTGCCGGCAGCGCACCGGGACCTGTTCCGGACACGAAAAGGGCGGCCTGCAGGCCGCCCCGGGAAAGATCCCATAGGGATGCGTGAATTATTTGCTGTAGTCGTAGAAGCCTTTGCCGGTCTTGCGGCCAAGCTTGCCGGCGCGGACCATCTTCTTGAGAAGGAGGGCGGGGCGGTACTTGGGATCGCCGGTCTCGGAGTACAGGACGTCCATAATGGCCAGGCAGACGTCATGGCCGATGAAGTCGCCGAGTTCCAGCGGGCCCATCGGGGGGTTGGCGCCAAGCTTCATGGCTTTGTCGATGTCTTCGACGGAGGCGACGCCGGTCTCTACCAGACCGATCGCTTCATTGATCTCGGGGATCAGGACGCGGTTGACGACGAAGCCGGGAGCTTCCGCGACTTCAATGGGATCCTTGCCGATCTCTTTGCTCAGGTTGTAGATGAAGTCAAAGGTCTCCTGGGTGGTGTTCGCGCCGCGGATGACCTCGATCAGCTTCATGCTGGGCACAGGGTTGAAGAAGTGCATGCCGATCACGGGGTGCTTGAGGCCAAGACCCATCTCGGTCACGGACAGAGAGGAGGTGTTGGTCGCGAAGATGGTGCTTTCCTTGCACATCTCATCCAGCTCGTTCAGCAGTTCGCGCTTGGTTCCCATTTCTTCCTTCACGCATTCGATTACCAGGTCGGCGTCGGCAGCGGCGGATTTTTCTTCCACAAGGACGTTGGCCATCAGGGCGTCCTTGGCTTCCTGAGTCATTTTGCCCTTGTCCACGCGCTTCTGCAGGGAAGCGTCCAGTTTGTCTTTATGACGCTGAGCGGAAGCGACGCTGGAAGCGTACATCAGAGCAATATGTCCCTTGGCAGCGAATACCTGTGCAATACCGCTGCCCATCGTGCCGGCGCCGAAAATAGCGACTTTCATAATAAAGTTCCTCCTAAATTGTGATTATTTGTTGATAAACCCCGTGGGTTTTCTCTTCTCCAGGAATGCGCCCATGCCTTCCTTCTGGTCCTCCGTGGCGAAGCAGGAGCCGAAGGCTTTTTCTTCCTTGACCACGGCCTGATCGATCGGCAGGGAGATGCCTTCGTTCATGGCGCGCTTGGCGGCCTGTACGGCGATGGGGGCGTTGTTCGCGATGCGGTCCGCAAGCTTCAAGGCCTGTTCCATGAGCTCTTCCGCCGCGTAGACGCTGTTGACGAGGCCGATGCGGTGGGCTTCCGCCGCCTTGATGTTGCGGGCAGAGAAGACCAGTTCCTTGGCCATGCCGGTGCCCACGATGCGGGCCAGCCGCTGGGTGCCGCCGAAGCCGGGGGTGATGCCCAGGCCGACTTCCGGCTGTCCGAACATGGCGTTTTCGCTGCAGATGCGGATGTCGCAGGACATGGCCAGCTCGCAGCCGCCGCCCAGCGCGAAGCCGTTCACGGCCGCGATGGTGGGCAGGGGGAACGCTTCCAGTTTCAGGAAGACGTCGTTGCCTTTCCTGCCGAAAGCTTCGCCTTCTTCCTTGCTCAGCGTGCTCATTTCGGAAATATCGGCGCCCGCCACGAAGGATTTTTCACCGGCGCCGGTCACGATCAGGGCGCGCAGCTTCTGCGTGTCGATGCCGTCCAGCACTTCGTTCAGTTCTTCCAGGACCTGAGAGCACAGAGCGTTCAGAACTTTGGGCCGGTTGATGGTGATGATGCCGACCCGGCCGCGCTCTTCGAACAGAACCATTTCCATGGGAAACCTCCTAAAACAGAGATGAGACCCTCCGGCGGTCCATACCACGACCGCCGCCGAAGGATATATTTTCAAGTAGATTTTACAAAGAAAGGCAAGGTCCTGTCAAGGCCAAAACGGGATTTTTCGTTTCAAATTCCGAATGAGGGCGCAGGGCCCATACAAAAAATGAAATAACAAAAATTTTCACTTTCAAATCGTCAATATGCGGAAGGTTTTATTTGACACCGTACGCTTGCCTTGCTAAAATGTAACATGAAAAACCATGATAACCTAACCGAAAGGAGACTCATTTATCATGAACAAAGTGTGCACCTTGTCAGAAGCCGTTGAGAAGTACGTGCAGAACGGCGACACGATCTGTTTCGGCGGTTTTACGACCAACCGTAAACCCTATGCCGTGGCGTATGAGATCTTACGTCAGGGCAAGACGGATTTTACCGTGTGGGCCGGTCCCGCCGGCGGTGACTGGGATATGCTGATCGGAGAAGGCCGCGTGAAGGTATACATCAACTGCTATACCGCCAACTCCGGCTACACCAACGTGTCCCGCCGTTTCCGCGCCGCGATCGAAAAGGGCGAAATGATCTATGAAGACTACAGCCAGGACGTGCTGATGCTGCAGCTTCATGCCGCTTCCCTGGGCCTTCCCTTCCTGCCGGTGCGCCTGATGATGGGCTCCGGTCTGTGCGAATACTGGGGCATCACCGAAGAGGTCCGCAAGACGCTGCCCAGCGTGGACGATCTGAAGCTGGCGTACGTCGACAACCCCTTCAACCCCGGTGAGAAGGTCGTGGCCGTTCCCGTCCCGAAGCTGGACTGCGCCGTGATCCACGTGCAGCAGGCCTCCCCGGACGGCACCTGCATCCTGATGGGCGATGAATTCCATGACGTCGATATCGCCATCGCTGCCAAACGCACGATCGTGACCTGCGAAGAGATCGTGAGCGACGAATACATCCGCCGGGATCCCGCCGCCACCAAGATCTTCGGAGAGTGCGTGGACGCCGTGGTGCGCGCCCCTTACGGCGCATGGCCCAGCCAGTGCTACGGATACTATGACAACGATGATAAGGCCCTGAAGGAATACGACAAGGCTTCGAACTACGTGGACGCCGCGGACGCCGCCGCCAAGCTCGCGAAGGCCGCCGCCAAGGCCCGCAAGGCCGCCGATGCCAAACCCGGCGATGCCAAGCTGGAAGCCGCCGCCGTCAAGGCGGAAGAAGCCGCCAAGGCCTGCGCCGACGGCACCAAGGTTCCCGAGACCTTCAAGGATTACGTGGACAAGTGGGTCTACAGCGTCAAGACGCATGAGGAACTGCTGGACAAGATCGGCGGCAACCGCCTGATGAACCTGAAGATCGAGCCGCATCTGGGCTATTCCACGAGACACTGAGGCAGGAGGCATAGAGCAATGTTTGATTACAAGAAAGTCGGATATACGATGTCCGAAATGCAGGCGTACGCCATTGCGAAGAACATCAAAGAGAACCAGATCGTCATCGTCGGCACGGGCCTGCCGCTGATCGGCGCGTCCCTGGCCAAGGCGGTGGTCTGCCCCAGCTGCCATCCCATCGTGGAGAGCGGCCTGATGGACTGCTCCCCCGTGGAAGTGCCCCGCTCCGTCGGCGACCTGCGCTTCATGGCGCACTGCGCGGTGCAGTGGCCCAACATCCGCTTCGTGGGCTTCGAAGCCAACGAGTGGCTGCATGACACCGACCGTTTGATCGCCTTCATCGGCGGCGCCCAGATCGACCCGTACGGCAACGTGAACTCCACCTGCATCTACGGCAAGGGCGACTACATCAAGCCCCAGGTGCGCTTCACCGGTTCCGGCGGCGCCAACGGCATCGCGGGCTTCTGCAACACCATCATCATGATCAAGCTGGACAAGACCAAATTCGTCAACAAGGTCGACTACATCACCTCCTGCGGGTGGATGGACGGCCCCGGCGGCCGCGAAAGAGTCGGCCTGCCCGGCAACCGCGGCCCTCAGATGGTCGTGACCGACATGGGCATCATGAAGTTCGACGAAGAGACCAAGCGCATGTATCTGGCTTATTACTATCCTTACACCACGCCCGAAGAGATCAAGGCGGCCATTCCGGACTTCCCGCTGATCGTGGACGAACGGGCGCAGCTGATGGAAGGCCCCAGCCCCGAGATCATCCGCACCATCCGCGAGGATATCGACCCCGGCCAGGCTTTCATCAAGGTCCCGAAGGAATAATTAAGGAGGAGATATACCATGGGTTTCTATTCCATGCCCGGCTATTTTCAGGCGATGCCCCAGGTGGGCAAACCTTTAAAGGCCCGGAACGAACAAAACGAGCAAGCCATCCTGGCCATTGAGAACGAACTGCATCAGGCCGCCTACAACGCCATCCAGGCCGGCAAGGCCGACGAGGCCGTGAACAAGAGCGGCGAGATGACTGCCATGCAGCGTCTGGAGTACCTGATCGATCCCGGCACCTGGTGCCCGCTCAACAGCCTGTACAACCCGCAGCACAACTCCCACGGCTCCACCGGCGTCGTGAAGGGCCTGGGCCGCATCAGCGGCCACTGGGCACTGGTCGTCGCTTCCGACAACAAGAAGCTGGCCGGCGCCTGGATCCCCGGCCAGGCGGACAACCTGCTGCGTGCTTCCGACACCGCGAAGTGCCTGCACATCCCGATGGTCTACGTGCTGAACTGCTCGGGCGTCAAGCTGGACGAGCAGGAGAAGGTGTATCCGAACCGCCGCGGCGGCGGCACGCCTTTCTACCGCAACGTGGAACTGGAGCAGATGGGC
>JAFRRM010000013.1 GCA_017428105.1 Lachnospiraceae bacterium
AACCGCTCTTCCTCCGACAGCATGGCGGTCACGACGGTCAGCATCTCGTACGCATCGGACATCGAATATGTGGAGAAGGTGATCGCGGAGCTGATGCCGAAGATCCGGGAAAAATATCCGGACGTGTTCCTGGCGGATCCGCGGTACCTGGGCATCCAGGAACTGGGCGATTCGGGCGTCGCGCTGAAATTCGTGGGGCAGGTGGATGAGAAGAACGTCTTCTCCGCGCCGCGCATCATGAACCGCGAGATCAAGATCGCATTCGACCGGGCGGGCATCGAGATCCCGTTCACGCAGGTAGTGGTCCACCAGGCCGAATGACCGCGGAAGGCCGCGGCGGAGCGAGCCCGGCCTCGGCGGCGGAACGAAAAAAGCATCCGGCGGACCGGATGCTTTTTTATTGGGTCTATCCTGCGGAACTGCCTCTGCGGCCCCGCCCTGCGTCATCAGAACAGCGTATGGATGTCCGTGTACTCGTAGTCCTCGAAGCTGTCCGCCACGTTCTTGCAGGTCAGCTTGCCCGCATAGGTGTTGATGGCGGAGTAGATGCAGGGGTTCGCCTGGCAGGCCTTCTCCAGGCCCAGGTTCGCGATCTGCAGGCCGTAGCGCAGGGTCGCGTTGGTCAGGGCGATGGTGGAAGTGCGCGGCACGGCGCCGGGCATGTTGCCCACGCAGTAGTGCACCACGCCGTCCACGACGAAGATGGGATCGTCATGCGTGGTGGCATGGGTGGTCTCGCCGCAGCCGCCCTGGTCCACGGCCACGTCCACGAAGACGGCGCCGGGCTTCATTTCCTTGAGGTAGGCTTTCTTGAACAGCTTGGGAGCAGACTTGCCGGGGATCAGCACGGACCCGATCACCAGGTCGGCTTCCTTCACGGCATTCTCGATGTTGGCGTCCGTGGAGACCAGGGTCTGGATGCGGGATCCGAAGATCTCGTCCAGGTACTCCAGACGCTTTAAGTTGATGTCGATGATGGTGACGTTCGCGCCCATGCCGACGGCGATCTTGCAGGCGTTGGTGCCCACGGTGCCGGCGCCCAGGATCACGACGTTGGCCTTGGGAGTGCCGGGCACGCCCGCCAGCAGCACGCCTTCGCCGCCGAAGGTCTTCTCCAGATACTTGACGCCTTCCTGGATGGACAGGCGGCCGGCGATCTGGCTCATGGGGATCAGCAGGGGCAGGGAGCCGTCGCGCTCCACGAGGGTCTCATAGGCGACGCCCTTGACCTGGCGCTCCAGCAGGGCGTCGGTCTGTTCCTTGTCGGCGGCCAGATGCAGGTAGGTGAAGAGGATCTGGTCCTTCTTCATCAGCTTATATTCGGGCTCCAGAGGCTCCTTGACCTTGACGATCATCTCGGACTTGCTCCAGACCTGGCGCGCGGTGGAGAGGATCTGCGCTCCCGCCGCTTCGTACTGCTCATCCGTAAAACCGGAGCCCAGGCCGGCTCCCTTCTGGATCAGCACTTCATGGCCGGCTCTCACATAAGCCTTGACGTTGTCCGGGGTCAGACCCACGCGGTTTTCATTGTTCTTGATCTCTTTTACGCATCCGACTTTCATCAGGCGCCTCCTTGAAAATAATACTGTTTCGGGATAGATTTTCGTTCCTCTCCGACCCCTTTGGTTTACCATAGGAAAGAAAAAAGGGCAAGGCCTTTCCGCCCTGCCCTCAAAGGATTTGCTTTTGTTAATCAAAAGACGGCTTTCACCTTATAATCCTGTGCTTCGACGGCGTTTTTCAGCACTTCATCAGGGACGGCTTCGGTCAGTTCCACCACCGCGGTCCCTTTTTCATGGCTGGGGACGGCTTCCTTCACGCCGGGCAGAGCCTCCAGGGCTTTTTTGACGCGGGCTTCACAGTGCATGCACATCATGCCTTCGATCTCAAGGGTCTTGGTCATTGCGGGTTCCTCCTGTTGTTCGGGTTTTGTATTTGGTGTTGCGGGTCGTGTATACCGATCCTCCGTGGCCTGCGTTTTCTGCGCATCCACGGTTTTCGCGTTCAGTCGTTCCGCCGGGTCCTCCTGCGGTGCGGCGGGGGCCGGGCGGCCGGTCTCTTTGGCCTTATCCGGGTACAGGCGCACCCGGTTCAGACGCAGGGCGTTCATGCAGACCGTGAAGCTGGAGAGGCTCATGGCGGCCGCGCCGTAAACGGGCTTGAGTTCGATCCCCAGAAGGCCCATGGCCAAAGGGATGCAGATCAGGTTGTAGATGAAGGCCCAAAAGAGGTTTTCGTGGATGTTGCGGATGGTGGCGCGGCCGAGTCTGACCGCGGCGGCGGCGTCCATCAGCGAGTTCTTCATCAGGACGATGTCGGCCGCGTCCAGGGCGACGTCGGTGCCGGCGCCGATGGCCAGGCCCACGTCCGCACGCACGAGGGCGGGAGCGTCGTTGATGCCGTCGCCCACCATCGCGGTCTTCCCCTGCTCCGATAGGGCGCGGATCACCTCTTCCTTGCCCTGGGGCAGCACGCCGGCCGCCACGTCCTTCACGCCGGCTTTCGCGGCAACGGCGCGGGCGGTCTTTTCGTTGTCTCCGGTCAGCATCACGGTCTTAAGGCCCAGTTCGTCCATATAGGCGACGGCGGCGAGGGAGTCCTCCTTGAGGGCGTCCGCGACGGCGATGATCCCGAGGAACTCATCGTCCCGCGCGAACAGCAGCGGGGTCTGCCCCTGCTCCGAAAGGGAGGCGGCCTGCTCGGAGGCGGACGCGGGGAGGGAGAGTTCGGCGGTCATGTATTTGAGACTGCCGCCGCGGAGGGTGCGGGCGGCGGAGCGGGCGGGATCAGCCGGACGCGTCGGTTCGGTCAGGCGCGCGGTCAGGCCGTTGCCGGGCAGGGCCAGGAAATCCGTGACTTCCGGCGCGGGGACGCCGTCCTCCGCGGCCTTCTTCATCACCGCTTTCGCCAGCGGGTGTTCGCTCTTTGCTTCCAGGGCGGCGGCGAGGCGCAGAAGTTCTTCCGCGGGGATGCCCGGCGCGGGGTACAAGCCCGTCACTTCCGGCTCTCCTTTGGTCAGCGTGCCGGTCTTGTCCATGGCGAGGATCTGCGTGCGGCCCACGCCTTCCAGCGCGGCGGCCGTCTTGAACAGGATGCCGTTTTTGGCGCCGACGCCGCTGCCCGCCATGATCGCCACCGGCGTGGCCAGTCCCAGCGCGCAGGGGCAGCTGATGACCAGCACGGAAATGCCGCGCGCGACCGCGAACGTGAGATCGCGGCCGGCGATCAGCCAGCCCGCCATGGTCAGCAGCGCGAGGCCGATGACCGTCGGGACGAAAATGCCGGACACTTTGTCCGCGATGCGTCCGAGCGGCGCTTTCGTGGCCGCCGCGTCGGAGACCATCTGAATGATCTGCGACAGCGTCGTGTCCTTCCCCACGCGGGTCGCGCGGCAGACCAGATAGCCCGCGCCGTTGACGGTCGCGGCGGAGACCGGGTCGCCCGCCTGCTTGTCCACGGGGATGCTTTCCCCGGTCAGGGCGGCTTCGTTCACAGCGCCGGTCCCGGATTCCACAACGCCGTCCACCGGGATGCTCTCGCCGGGTCTGACCGCGAACAGGTCGCCCGCCCGCACCGCTTCGATGTCCACAGTAACTTCCCTGCCGTCGCGCAGCAGCGTGGCGGTCTGAGGCGCCAGCTCCATCAGGCCCCGCAGGGCGTCCGTGGTGCGGCCCTTGGACAGGGATTCGAGCAGTTTGCCGACCGTGATCAGCGTGGGGATCATCGCCGCGGTCTCAAAATACAGGTTCATGCCGAGGCGCATGACCTCCGCGTGATCCATTCTGCCCTGCGCCAGCGCCATCAGCAGCAGCTCCGCCAGCGAATAGGCGAACGCCGTGCCGGAGCCCAGCGCCACCAGGGTGTCCATGTTCGGCGCGCGGTGCAGCAGCGAGGCGAGGCCGCTGCGGAAAAACCTGCCGTTGATGGCCATGACGAGGAGCGCCAGGCACATCTGGAAGATCCCCATGAAGACCATGTTGTCAAAAGCCTTCGGGGCCGGGAAGCCGGCCATCATATGGCCCATTGAAAAATACATCAGGACGAGCAGCACCGCGACGGACGCGATCAGCCGCTTTTTCAGCTTCGGCGTCTCCGTGTCCTCCAGCGCCGCGCGGGTCTGCTGCAGGCGCGCCTGATAGGAATCGCCGCCTTCCGACGGCGCCCCGAGCAGCGACGCGCCGTAGCCCGCCGCTTCCACGGCGCGGACGACGGCTTCCGGGGAGGCGGTGCCTTCCACCGCCATCGAATTGGTCAGCAGACTGACGCTGCACTCCGTGACGCCTTCCACGCCGGACACCGCCTTTTCCACCCGGGCGCTGCAGGCGGCGCAGCTCATGCCCGTGACAGTATACCGATCCGTCATCTCATCACCTTCTTCAGGGTCTCCACCAGCTCGTCGACCGTCTCCGTCCTGTCCGCGCGGATGTCCTCCACGACGCAGCTCCGGATGTGCTCCGCCAGCAGTTCCTTATTGAAACTGTTCAGCGCCTGCGTCACCGCCGACACCTGGATCAGGATGTCCGGACAATACGCATCCTGCTCCAGCATGTTCTGCAGCCCGCGCACCTGCCCCTCGATCCTCTTCAGCCGGTTCATCAGATTCCTTTTTTCCTCTTCTCCCCGCAACTTTTTCGTATGACAACAGGTATTATCCATGAAACCATCCCTCTTCTCTCTCACCTCCGGATACCGCCCCGGGGTATCTTCCGCCCCTACTATATACCCCGGGCCGGTATTTGTCAAGCGAAAACCTGACAGGGGGACGGTTCCTTTGTCAGGTTTTCTGACAGGGGGACGGTTCCTTTGTCAGATTCTTTCTGACAGAGGCCCATGGGCACCGTCAGGCGGCAAAACAGCCGCGGACTCCATCGGGTCTCAGACCTTTGACTTCCGAAGAGAGATGGGATATAATGAGGCGGCACTGCGGAGAGGAAGAGATGAAAAAACTGCCGGAACTGAAGATCGGAAAATGGCGGATGAAGCGGCCGCCCCTGCTGCTGGCGGCAGCGTTTGCGCTGAGCGCGCTGTTTCTGCTGGTGGGGAGCAAAAGTTCGCCGCTGTATCCGATGAACGACAATGTGGACCTGAACGTGTACATGACGGTCGGCCGCGAGATGCTGCGGGGGCAGGTGCCCTACCGCGATCTGTTCGAGCAGAAAGGGCCGCTGCTGTTCATGCTGCACGCATTCCTGGCCGTCTTTTTCAGGCAGGGGTATTTCGGCGTTTACCTGACGGAAACAGTCTGCTTCGGCCTGTTTTTGTATTACAGCGCAAAGCTCTGCGGGCTGTATGTGAAGAACCGGCTGGCGCCGTATCTGGTGATGGTGTTCCTGGGCGTCGCGCTGCCGCTGGCGCCGTCGTTCGTGAATACCGGGTCGCTGGAGGAGATCTACCTGTTCGTTTTCCCGCTGTCCGCTTATTATCTGCTGCGAGCCATCCGCGAGGACCGGCCTCTCACGTTCCGCGAAGACCTCGTCATCGGCCTGCTGGCCGGCTTCGGGTTCTGGAGCAAGTATACGTTCTGCGGCTTTTTTGCGGGACTGGCGCCGGCCGTCATCATCTGGTACGGCAGCCGCGGCTGGTGGACCCGCATCCTGCGCACGGCCGGTGAAATGCTGGCCGGCCTGGTCCTGATCTCCGTGCCCGTGTTCCTGTATTTCGGTCTGCATGGTGCGCTGGGCGATCTGTTCCAGGTCTATTTCACGGACAATATGACGCTCTACGCCAAGGCGGACGATAAATCCGCAGTCGGGCGCATCCTCTCCGCCCTGGAAAAGACCTATAAAAGGAACCTGACCGCCTACGGCTGGCTCGTCTGGCCGGGCGCCGCCTTCCTGCTCGCCGGGCTGCGGCGGCACTGGCGCGAAAGCCTGACCGTGCTGCTCTGCTTCACGGGGATCGCGGTCACCACGTATGTCAGCAGTCCCGGCTACGCGTATTACGGCCTGACGCTGGCGCCTTTCGCCGCGGCCGGGCTCATCGGCATCGCCCGGCTGGCCGAATGGCTGCTCGCCCTCGCAGGCGTCACGGTCCCCGACCGTCCGTCGCTCCCCCGGCAGGCCGGGCTGCTGCTGGGCCTTGCCGCCCTGCTCCTGGCCGGCGGCGGCATGCTCGCCATCGGCCTGTTCTCGCCCGGCGCGTATCTGATGAAGTACAAAAAAGCCGATCTGCCCCAGTATCAGTTTGCGGAGATCATCCGCGAAACGCCGGACGCCACCCTGCTCAATTACTGGTTCCTGGACGGCGGCTTCTACTACACCGCCGGCGCCCATCCGGTCAACCGTTTCTTCTGCTTCTTCAACATGAATCCGCCCGAGCTCAGGCCCGAGCAGGAATCCGTGATCCTGAACGCCAAAGCGGACTATGTGGTCACGCGGCGCGATCCGCTGCCGGCACGATTGATAAAAGACGGGCAGTACGAGCTGGTGCAGACCGCCAATTTCTTCTTCTCGTACCGATATTACGATTACTATCTGTACAAAAAAACGGGGCCGTGACGGTCCCTTGGCTCCGGAAAGCAAAAAGGGAGACAGCTGTCCGTCTCCACATCGCAAGTATTCTACGGTCCGATTATTGCTCCTGTGCCAGGATCTGAAGCAGACGCTCCTCTTCCCCCTGTTTCATATGGTAGCTTTGATCAGAAGTCGGATATAATCCCGATTTAACTTCGTCTGCAAAGCATGAAACGCTTTCAAGAATCACATGACGAAGATCTGCATAGTGCTTTGCAAATTTCGGAGTCCTCTCATAAAACCCCAGCATGTCATACCAGTTAATCATAGGACTGTCACTGTATGGCCCGCATCCTGTTCCCAGTATCGGTACGGACGATCGTTCATATATGATTTTTGCGACCTCCTCCGGCACCGCTTCCAGCACGATGGCTATGCACCCGGCTTTTTCCAACGCATCAACGATCTTGATCAGGCTGACTGCCGCTTCCGCACTCCGCCCCTGCGTCTTGTATCCGCCCTGTACGATAGCACTTTGCGGGGTAAGACCGGTATGTCCGATAACCGGTATACTGGCCTTTACGCAGGCCTCAATCACAGGCACCAGTTCCAGTCCGCCCTCCATTTTGACGCAGTCCATGTCGGCTTCAATAAGATAGCGTGATGCGTTTTTTACGGCTTCTTCCACGGATGTCTGGTATGTCATGTACGGCATATCTCCCATAATATAGCAATGAGGTGCGCCGCGCCGCACAGCTTTGGCATGCTCAATCATAATATCTAAAGTTGCCTTGATTGTGCTGTTCTCTCCCAGCATAACCGTCGCGAGCGAATCACCAACGTTAATGATTTCAATCCCGGCCTCTTCGGCCAGCACCGCCATGGGATAATCATACAATGCCGTTCGGGGCATTTTAATCCCGTTGGCTTTGTTGGCGTAAATGGTTTCCAGTGTAATCTTTTTCTTTAAACTAGTATCCTGGTTCATTTCTTCTCCTTCATCGGATAAAACTCATTATACGTCGTTGGGGCGTGTCCGGACACGGGTGCACCGGAAACGCTTCTTCACGTATTCGCAAAGCCCATACCATGTTTTCGGCCAAAATAGTAAGGCTGTCATTTCCTTCGATGTCTTCCCTGGCTTCTCCCGGATCTCTTCCATGAATGATCGTCCAGTAACTTCCTGTGGCAATTAACATTTCAGAATAACTCAAGTAACGCATTAGATTATCATAAGCGGCGCTGCCTCCGGAGCGACGAACAGCTACAACTGCTGCTCCAATTTTGCCGCGGAGTTTTCTGTCACGGGAAAGAATATAGAAAGCCCGATCAAGGAAACACTTCATAGGGCTGGCAATTCCCGCAAAATAGACAGGACTGCCCAAAATAATGCCGTCCGCATCTTCTAGTTTACGGATCCATAGATTAAGATCGTCACCCGTTATGGCACACATGCCTGTTTTTGCACAGGCTCTGCAACCGGAGCAAGGAGAAATCAGCGCACTCCCGACCTGAAGGATCTCTGTTTCGATTCCATGGTTTTCAAGTACAGACGATACCACCTTCAAGGCATAGGCTGTGTTTCCGTTTACGTTTGGGCTTCCGTTGCATGCAATTACTTTCAAACGCATCCCTCTTTCTATAATCTCCCGGCATTATTCCAAGAAGGATAATACCGGGAGACACAACAAAACCAGTCAAGGACAATTTACTGAACCACGTTACAGAAACTCATGGTAAACGGAAACCATGTCCTCTTTCCCGCGATTTTCCGCAATCGCCTTCTCATAATAGCTTCTGGCCAGCCTTGCAACATCCATTGGAATGTTTTTCGTAGCTCCCCAATCGATCGCCAGTGAAAGATCCTTGTAGCTGATCTCAACAGTTGCCCAGGGTTCATAGTCATCGTCGACAACTTTTTGGAAGCGCTTCGAAAACTGGTTGGAAGTCCCGCCGCTGACCTTCAGAATATCAAAGAGTTTCTGCGGATCAAGCCCATATTTTACGCCAAGGGAAAACGCCTCAGACGCAACGACAAGATTTCCCATAGACATAGTGTTGTTGACAATTTTAACTGCCTTGGCGGAACCTGGCTGTTCCCCAACAAAGAACTGCTTCGCTCCGAGGCAATCAATAATATCCTGGCAGCGCTCTCTGATTTCTTCCTTCATGGCGAAAATCATAATCAGCTTGCCATTCCTGGCCTCCTTCGGGCCGCCGCTGATCGGGCAATCCACCAGATAAACGTTGTTTGCTTCCGCCTCTTTCGCACAGAATTCGACTTCTTCCGGCATTGTCGAAGATGTCTCAAACACAATGTCTCCCGGCTTTAACAGTTTGAGAAAGCCTTTTTCCACCAAAACATCCTTGACCACTTTGCCGTTTGGCAGGGAAGTCAGGAAGTAATCGCAGTGTTTCGCGATCTCCTCGAGCGTCGTACATATTTCGGCGCAATCTCTGTACTGCTCGGCAACAGCCTCAACATTGTCATACACATAGACGGAAAATCCGGCATCTGCCAGGCACCTTGCCATATTTCCGCCCATATGACCGGCGCCGATCACTCCGATTTTTTTGCTCATAACGCATTCCTTTCTTATTCCTCGTCCGGAAAGCTCTTGTGCTCCAGGACTTTTTGATCGTGACCCGGAATGACGATCATTCCCGTCTCTTTTACCATTTTATTCAGCTTCACGGCGCTGTAGTAGGCTTTTTCAAGGCTCAGGCACAAGGCACTGGTTTTGATCTCTCCGTTCTCAATATTGTCATACAGCGGAATCGCATCGGATCCGAGGAAATAAGGGCCCTTATCGGTTTCGACATAAACCCCCATAACACCGGCGCTATGTCCGGGGATCTCAATCAACTTGATTCCGGGCATAAAATCCACATCGCCCTGAACAAAGTTCCATTTCACAGGCTGCTGAGCATATGGCGGGACAACGCCGTATTTAAATGATTCATACGTTTTGTAGAAACGCGGAATCGGATTGATGCTGTCCAGGATTTCATCCAGCTGCACATACACCTGAGCATTGGGAAACATATGAAGGTTTCCGCAATGGTCCCAGTGCAGGTGTGTCAGAATGACAATCTCGATCTCTTCCGGATCAATCCCCGTTGCCCGTTTCAGAGCCACATCCGGCTTCTCTTCCGGCGCCCTTGTATATGTTTTGCTGTGCAGCTTGCCGCTTTCGGACTCGGGATCTCTGCCGCCGCAGTCGACAAGTATTTTTTTCTCTGCGCCGTCGATGTAAAACATCATGTGAGGGATATCAACAGCAGGAAGCTGAGGAGCTCCGTCCACGAAATAGGACTTCCCCCATTTCTCGTTACCCACTTTGATCGGGATAATTCGCATACCCATGTTCTTTTCCGCCTTTCTCAACTTATTTGATTATAAACATTGACAGGGGCTCAATATAGGTGACAAGCAGTATTCCTATGATGCCCCAGATACAGTAGGGGATGATTTCCTTATACAACGGTTCGATCTTAATCCCCGTCATATTGGCTGAGACAAAGAGTGAAGTTCCAAACGGAGGCGTGATCATGCCCATGGAAAGATTGATGCACGCGATACAACCGAAGTGAACCAGATTGATGCCCAAATTCTGAGCAGCCCGGTAAACCAAGGGTATAATCAGCAGGATTATGACGGAAGTGTCCATAAACATGCCGCAGATCAGGAACACAACATTGATCAGCAAAAGGAACAAAAACTTTGTATTCATGAAAGACGACAGGAAATTCATCACACTGCTTGGGATATTCAGAATGGCCATCACCCATCCAAAGAAATTGGCCGTCGCGCAAAGAAGCATAATGGTAGCACTGGTCACAGCACTTTTAACGATCGTCTGATAAAACTTCTTAATTGTCAGCTCGCGATAAACAAAGAATCCTACAAGCATAGCATATACACATGCAATAATAGCCGATTCCGTGGGTGTGCAGATGCCGGAATAAATCCCGCCGAGAACGATTACCGGCATAAGAATCGCCCAAACACCTTCTTTCATGGCACGCCAGAAAGGGATCTGTTCCTCGGGCTCTTCCTGTTTTTCCGCAGGAGCACTTTTAACAGGAACCCTTTTGTCGTATCCACGCCGGTGAATATAGATCATGGCGGCCATAATATACATACAGCACATTATAATTCCCGGGACAATATCCGCGATAAACAGGCTCGCAATGGAAGCCCCGGTTACGTTAGCATACAAGATCAGTGTAATAGAAGGCGGGATCATAGTTCCCAGGGTTCCGCCCGCGGCCTCTAACGCGGCCGAAAAAGTTTTTCCATAGCGGTTATTCTTGGTCATTTCCGGATACATAATCCCGCCGATAGCTGCGGTTGTCGCCAGCGCCGAACCGGATAACGCTCCGAAAAGTGCACAGGCAACAAGAGAAACTACGGCAAGAGCTCCGCGGAGTTTGCCAAAGAAAGCCATGACGAAGTTGATCAGACGCTTTGAAATACCGCCCTGCAGCATCAGGTCGCCCGAAATAACGAAAAAAACGATGGCAAGCATCGGCATGGAGTCAATAGCGACCCACAAACGCTGTGGAAACACCAGAAGAGGAATCTCACCTTTGGAAAGCAGCGCAAAAATCCCGGACCAGCTTAAGCTGAATGCGACAGGTATACCGATGATCATGAAAAGGATGAGACATACAATCAGGATGGTTGAGCTCATTGCGTTACCTCCTCCTTCTTAACAAACCGATCATAGAGTTCAAAAAGGCAATAAATACAACCTAAGTATCCACCCAGCGGCAAAGCGAGATAGGCAATCCCCATTGAGAGCCCCATTGCCGGCGATTCAGCCGCCATGTTCTTCGCAGCCAGCTGCTGCCCGTAAATTGCCAGAACAATGAAGAACGAAACCTGCATAATAATTGCAACCACGGTCAAGATCTTCCCCGCGACGGGCGATTTTTTATTAATAATGTTGTAAACAGCCTCGATCGTGACGAACTGCTTTCTTCTCACCGCCAAAGAGGCGCCGATCATTGTAAGCCAGACATACAGATAACGCATCAACTCTTCACTCCATGAAAGGGAAGCGTTCAAAAGATAACGATAGACTATCTGCAGAATGCCGGAGATCAACATAGTTATGGTGACAACAAAAAGCATCGCTTCTACGATTTTGTCCACTATGTTCATAATCGAATCAATTCTTTTTTTCATACCGGACGGTCCTTTCTGAAAGGGGGCCTTGCCGGGCCCCCTCAAATCTCCGGGGAGAACAATCTACCGGCCCAGAGCCGTCTCGATTTTCTCAAGATAGACGCCGTATTTCTGGATCATTTCCGGGTCTTCATAAACCGGATGCATGGCGGCAGCCCAGGCGTCTTTATCAACGTTCTCTTCGATCTGTACGCCTTCAGCCAACATTAAGCCTTTGACTTCTTCATTCCGTGCTGCACAGGCCTCTCTCTGAACCGTAGTCGCTTCCTTAGCGCATTCCATGATCAGAGCCTGATCTTCAGCCGAGAACGAATTCCATACGTTCAGGTTCATAATCAGGTTTGCAGTGGAATAGAAGTGCTCAGTCATCGAAATATAAGGAGAGACTTCGTAGAACTTATAATCGTAAATAGACTTCAGCGGGTTTTCCTGACCCTGAACGGTTCCCTGCTGCAGGGCGGTTACCAGTTCAGAAGCAGCTACAGGCGTAGCATTCGCACCAGCTGCATTAAAGGCAGCCAGATGAACGGGCGTTTCCATCGTGCGGATCTTATAACCTTTGATTTCAGAAGGATCCGTCACAGTCTTGTCAACGAGAGTCAGATTTCGGAACCCGTTTTCCATGTAGGCAAGACCTTTGATGTTATGCGCCTCTAGTGTGGCAAAAAGCTCGGTTCCGATTTCACTGTCCAGGATTCTGTATGCCTCTTCGTGGGACTTGAACAGATAAGGGAAATCCAGAACCCCCATGTCCGGAGACAGATTCACGCAGAATGCATTGGTAACCACGGCACATTCAATGGTTCCCATGCTGACGCCTTCCGTGATATCACGTTCTCCGCCGAGCTGAGCATTGGCATACATCTCAAATTTGATGCGGCCACCCGATTTTTCGGTAACGAGATCCGCAAATTTTTGTGCACCGGTGTGGTAGGGATCAGCTTCACTCATAACATGAGCGATTTTGAGCGTGTACGTTTTGCCCTCAGAAGCGGTTGTCGTAGCGGCAGCGTTGCCTCCCGTTGTGGCCGCCGTGGTGGTGCCGGAATTTCCGCCACAAGCTGCCAGCATACAGACTGAAAGGGCAAGAACAAGGATCAGGGATACAGTTTTTTTCATAGTTTCCTCCTTTGGTGTTATTTTGAAGCTTCTTTAAAAGCCTTAGTTACGTCTTCTCCGTCCTCGACCAATTGGGCGACTTTTGTTTCCAGAACGAAGATTTTCTCTGCTTCTTCCAAAACTCTTTCGGCATCTTTCGGAGAGATGACAACAATACCTGTGCTGTCCATGACAATGATATCTCCCGGTTTGATTTGCGTTCCATTGATCTCAACAGGGACATTGATTCCAACGGTTTCGATCAATGCGGCGCTTTTGACAGGATTTCCTCCCAAAAGATGAATCGGGAAATCAAGTTCATAGAGTTCTTCAATATCCCGCAGGCATCCGTTCACCAGAAAGCCCGCCGCCTTCTTTTTCATGGCTTTTTCCGCCAGAAACGATCCACCTGAGCACACGTTCATCTTCCCGCCGACATCGATAACCAGAAGATCCCCCTCCTCCAGCTCACTGTCAATGTATTTGGGGTGCCGAATCAGTGACACGGGAGAATACGGCTCTTTCCGCATTGCCTGCTGAATGGTCACGGCATAGCCGGCAGTTCTTCTTTGACCGATACGCAGCGGCGGAATACCGTCCACCGTGTGGCAAACCATCCCTAAGTCATAGATGGCGTCGCAAATGTTCCCGGTCGGCAGTTTCGAAAACCGCTCAAGCAATTCCATCTTTTCCATCTTCTGCTCCGTTAACTGAAAAAGCGGCTTCTCCAAAACGATTCAACTTCCGGGTTGCAGGCATTGGTAATCTTGCCGGTCAAGCCGTCAATCGTGTTTTGTGCGGCAACAACAGCTAATCTTGCAAGCCCCGGACCAGCCCAGCCGGCATTATGAGGGGTAAGAATGACGTTTTCATGGAGATCCAGCAGAGGATAATCCGGGAGAACCGGTTCGGGACCGTCATGGGTGTCAATGCCCGCACCGGCGATCTTTCCTGCCCGAAGCGCCTCGTTGAGATCCTTTACCTTGACGATAGGTCCCCGTGCGGTATTGATAAGATATGCTGTGGGTTTCATCAGGGACAATTCCCTGGCTCCCACCAGGCCTCTCGTCTCCGCAGTCAGAGGGCAGTGTACGGACACAACATCCGAGACACTCCAGAGAGTTTCCCAGTCCACTTTCTTCACGTTGAGTCCGGCTCCTTCGATCTGTTCTTCTGTTAGATAAGGATCATAAGCAATCAGATTGCAATCCCAGCCCTGCAGGCGCCTGGCCACCATTTTGCCGATATTCCCGAAGCCGACAAGACCGATCGTAGAGTGGAAGATCTCCTCGGACAAAGTCGAATTATCTCTCCAGAAGCCTTCACGCAAGTGCCGTTCTTCATAAGGGAGTTTCTTCAGCAATGCAAGCATCAGTGTGATTGCATGCTCTGCAACAGTCAGCGTATTCTGACCGGGGGTATTGGTGACAAGGATTCCTTTCTCGGTTGCTGCCGGAATATCGACATGGTCCATTCCGATTCCGGTCTTGGTGATCATCTGCAGTTTATCACACTGCATTATGATATCCCGGGTAAACGCTTCGCGGTGCATACCGATAACTGCGTCATACGTGTTGCCGATCTCAATGAGTTCTTCTTTCGAATAAACCTTATCCGTTTCCGAGACAAATGGTCCGACAGATAAATCACAGCCGGATTCCCGATACAGTTTGAATTGATCAACATATACATCGATGCCGTCAATAGGCTCGAGATAGAAGACTTTTTTCCCTACCAGTTCGTTCATGTTTTGTTCCTCGTTTCTTTTTTGCTTGCACGCGCTTCACACGACCCATTTCCCACCAACAGATTTTGGCTTGTATCACTTGACTGTATTGTACCTCTTTGATATATATAAGTAAAATAGCCGGTTTCTAAAAAGCGATTACTTTTAGTAATAGTACCGGTCAAAAGGAGCAGCCCCATGGATATCCGCTCATTGACACAGTTTCTTGAAGTAGCCAGGAATCAGAGCTACACAAAAGCGGCACAAAAAATGTTTCTGGCCCAACCGACCCTGACAAAAACCATAAAGGGACTGGAATCAGAATTAGATGTCAAGTTATTTGATCACCAGGGGCAGAGAATCGTGCTTACCGATTACGGCAACCAACTCGTGCGTTTGGCAGAGCCTCTCGTAAATGAATTTAACAGGCTTCCTGAACTGATTCACGATATCGGGAACAATCCCGTCGGTCCTGTAAATGTGAGTACAACACCTATGCTTGCAGGGCTGTATCTTGTTAATTTTCTTCCCGAGTTTAATAATCAATATCCCGCCATCGACCTCCAGCTTCGGGAGAGTAATACCTTTTCCATAATAGAAGATGTCCGGCGCAACAAAGTGGACGTCGGTTTCTGTATGGATACTGAGGAATTACAGAAGAGTTCAGATTTAGAATTACGTAAACTGTTTTCAAAACAGATCATTGCCCTGATTCACAATCAGAACCCTCTTTCCCAGAAAGAAAGCATATCAATTGAGGACCTGAAAGACGAAAAGATTAACACATATGTGTTTGGACATGCCATGAACAGAGAACTGTATCATCGATGCCAGAATGCCGGCTTTCTGCCGCAAATTAATTTTTCCAGCAACGTGACACTGTTTCTGATCCGTCTGACAGAGGCCGGCAGCGGAATCACAATCATGCCGAAAGCATATCTCAGAAGTAATCCGAGCCACGGTACGATTGCTGTTCCCTTTGAACCGATATTCCCTTGGGAATGTTATATGATACTGAAGAAAGGACGTTATCTGTCTGAAGCGAGCCGGGTATTTGTTGATTATGCCATGAATTATTTCAAAAACCTGGGCTAAAGATCCGGGGATGGCTGTCAACCATCCCCGGAAAAAAAATAGTCAGAAGCCGCCTCCGCATACATTGAGGATTTCTCCGGTGATGTATGAGGCATCATCCGAGGCGAGAAACGCAACAGCAGCTGCTTCTTCCGAAGGCTCGGCAAGGCGGTGCATGGCTACATTCCACAGCATTTTTTCGCTGACGCCCTGTTCATCACGGATCTTCCATAAGGCGCGGATCCGTTCGCCGCTGGCACAATAACCGGGGGCAACCGCATTCACCCGGAACCCCTGAGGTGCGAATTCTTTAGACATATGCTTTGTAAGACTGACAATCGCGCCTTTTGATGCCGCATAATGAGGGCGGGCATATTCATTGGGGACGATTCCTGCCTGGGAAGCAAAGTTCACAATATTCCCGGCCGTTCCATGTTCAAGGTGCGTCCGAATGAATTCCTGCCCAAAAAAGAACGTACTTTTCGCATTCAGATTCATTATCAGATCCCAGCGTTCTTCCGTAACCTCAAGTAAATGAGTCGGACATCCCGGGAGGGAACCTCCGGCAACGTTGATCAGTGTGTCAACAGTCCCGAAAAGTTCCCATCCTTTAGCGACAGCAGCCTTGGCATTCTCCAGCTTTGTCACGTCACAAACCATCGAAAATACGGTTCCGGGATTTGATTGGTCAAACCGGTTCTGCAAAGCCTGCAGCGTTTCCTCATTGATATCGACAGCAAGAACGCGGGCGCCTTCATCAACCAGTCTTTCTACCACGGCACTGCCGATCCCTCCGGATGCACCGGTAACCAACGCGGTTTTCCCCTCAAAACGGTTTAACATATTTGTTCCTCCCATCCTTTATAGATACCGGTTCACCAGAAGCATAAATTCATCGTCCGTCAGAGAACGCTTCACTTCCAACGCCTTCTGCTTCACATCCTGCAGGAGGGCCCGGATCCGGTCTTCTTCCAGAGAGATCCCTTTCGCCAGCAGCTTCGCTTCTATTGACTTTGCGCCGCTCTTTTTCCCAATCAGGATTTCCCTCTTGGCGCCGACAAGTTCCGGTGCATACGCTTCTGCGACGAAAGGCTCTTCCAGAACACCCGCAACGACCATACCGGATTCATGGCTGAAGGAATGTTTTCCGACGACCGGTTTATGATTCTGCAGCGGAGTATTGGAACGCTCCTCTACAAGCCGGGACACTTCAACCAGACGTGTCAGATCCACTCCGAGATCTTTCCCGTACAGCATCTTCAAAGCCATAAGGGTCTCTTCTGTCGACGTGTTGCCGGAACGCTCCCCTATCCCATTAATCGTAGTTGATAGCACCTCGGCGCCGCCCAGTGCCCCTGCAAGAGTGCTCGCGACTGCAAGTCCAAAGTCGTTATGGCAATGGACTTCGAGCCAGACCTTGCTGCCGAGGATATCTTTGATCCGTCGCGCAATATACCGGATCGCCTGAGGAGAAGCGGCACCGACAGTATCCACCAGCCTTACCCTGTCGATCGTACCGCACTTAACAGCTTCTTCCATGACACGATCCATAAAGGCCGGATCCGCACGTGTCGTGTCGTAAGGACTTAAGTTCACATATAAGCCTTTGTTTTTTGCGTATTCAGTCAATCTGCACATGTTGGCGATGTAGGTGTCATCATCCCATTTCAGTTTGTATTTGCGCTGAAGGGTGCCAATGGGAAGACTGATCGTAACCCCCCAAACACCAATGTCTTTTGCCAGATCAAAATCAGCTTCCAATCCCCGGACACAAGCCGTAATCCTTGAAAAATGACAGGTATCGCTGATTTCCGCGATCGCATCGGCATCTTCCTTAGAATTACAGGGCATTCCGGCTTCTATTTCCGGAATACGCATTTCATTCAGGAGTTTTGCGATCTCAACTTTGTCTTCTTTTGTGAAAACAACGCCTGCCTGCTGTTCTCCGTCGCGAAGCGTGCAGTCACAAAGAGTAAGATTGTCATTAAAGTGAATATCGCTGACAACCTCCGGAAAATCATTAAACGGACTCAAGTAACTTGTTGGTTTCATGTGACCATCCTTTCTGTTTGTATTTCCTTAAATATACAGCGGCACGGGATATCAGTAAAATGAATTGTTTTCAGAAGGCTATAGCCGAGAGTAATACAAGATCATCAAATTCTTGCATAAGAGGCGATAAGGTCCAAAATCATTGAAAAGACCGGCGGCGTGTGTTACGGGCTGACTGGCACCGGTATTACGACTATTATCTGTACAAAAAAACAGGACCATGACGGTCCCTTGACTCCGGAAAGCAAAAAGGGAGAGACGGCTGTCCGTCTCTCTTTTCGATTGGGGCTTTTCCGTCGGGTCCTGATCTATTCGTCCTTCCCGTCCGCAGTCTCTGCCGGCGCTTCTTCCGCGCCGCGCTCCCCCGTCCGCTCGCTGATGATATAGCGCGGGCGGTGCTTGCTTTCCAGATAGATCTTGCCGACGTATTCCCCGATGATCCCGAGCGAGAGCATCTGGATGCCGGTGGCGAAACAGATGATGGCGGTGGTGGAGGCCCAGCCGGGCACGGAATGGCCCGTGAAATGCGTGATGAGGATCCAGAGGATGCCGATCAGGCTGACCAGCGAGACGAAGAATCCCAGTGCGGTGATGATCCGGATCGGCCGGATGGACAGGCTCGTGATCCCATCCGCCGCCAGGCCCGCCATCTTGCTGAGCGGATAATGGCTCCGGCCCGCCAGCCGCTCCTGCCGCCTGTAATACACGCAGGTGCTCGGGAAGCCCACCAGCGGGAACATGCCGCGCAGGTAGATGTTCACCTCCCGAAAATCCGCGAAGGCCTGCAGCACGCGCGCGGAGACCAGCCGGTAGTCCGCGTGGTTGTACACGCTTTCCACGCCCATGCGGTTCATGAGTTTGTAGAAGCGGGCGGCGGTGAAGCGCTTGAAAAAGCTGTCCGTTTCGCGGTCATTGCGCACGCCGTAGACGATCTCGGCGCCGCCGGCCCAGGCGTCTATCATCTCATCCATCGCGCCCACGTCGTCCTGGCCGTCGCAGTCGAGGGAGATCGTGATGTCGCAATGGTCCTTCGCCTCCATCAGGCCGGCCAGCACGGCGTTCTGATGGCCGCGGTTGCGGCTCTGCCGGATGCCGGCGACATGCGGGTCCTCCGCCGCGAAGCCTTTGATCAGGTCCCAGGTGCCGTCCCTGCTGCCGTCGTCCACAAAAAGGAGGCGGCTGGTGTCCGCGATCTTTCCGTCCGCGGTCAGCTGCCGCAGTTTGCCCAGGAAAAGCGGGGCCGTGACGGGGAGGACGGCGGCTTCGTTGTAGCAGGGGATGATGAGGATCAGTTTGGGGGTGTGTTCACGTGTCATGACGGACCGCCTTGGGGAGAGAGGGCGGCCAATGGCCGCCCCTTCGGTTTGCGGGGGCCGACGGCCTCCCTTCGTTCTGCGGAAGCCAGCAGCCGCCCTATTGTGTGCCCCTGACAGGGGGGAGACGGTCCTTCTGCACCCCGGCTCCGGCCGGAGATCTGACAAAGGAACCGTCCCCTTGTCAGCTTTTGCTTATTTCTTGCTCAGGTATTCGTCGATCGCAGCCGCGGCCACCTTGCCGGCGCCCATGGCGGAAATGACGGTCGCGGCGCCGGTGACGGCGTCGCCGCCGGCGTAGACGCCTTCGCGGGAGGTCAGGCCGTCTTCATTCACGACGATGCCGCCGTGGCGGTTCACTTCCAGGCCCTTGGTGGTGTCCTTGATCAGCGGGTTGGGGGAGGTGCCGATGGCGATGACCACGGTGTCCGCCTCCAGCTCATACTCGGAGCCGGGGATCGGGACGGGACGGCGGCGGCCCTTCTCGTCGGGCTCGCCCAGTTCCATCTTGATCACGCGCATGCCGCGCACGAAGCCGTTGCGCTCATCGCGGGGGTTCTCCGGATTGTTGAAGCCCAGGATCTCCACCGGATTCTGCAGCAGACGGAAGACGATGCCTTCCTCTTCCGCATGCTCCACTTCCTCACGCCGCGCGGGCAGCTCTTCCATGGAACGGCGGTAGACGATGGAGACTTCCTCGGCGCCCAGACGCAGGGCCGTACGGGCCGCGTCCATCGCGACGTTGCCGCCGCCGACCACGATCACCTTGCCGCCCTTCATGATGGGCGTGCGCGGATCGTCCAGATAAGCCTTCATCAGGTTGCTGCGGGTCAGGAATTCATTGGCGGAATAGACGCCCTTGAAATGTTCGCCCGGGATGTTCATGAAGTTGGGCAGGCCGGCGCCGCTGCCGACGAAGACGGCTTCATAGCCGGCTTCAAACAGCTCGTCGATGGTCAGGGTCTTGCCGATGACCACGTTGGTGTTCACGTCCACGCCCAGCTCTTTGAGCGTTTCCACTTCCTTGGCCACGATGGCCTTGGGCAGACGGAACTCGGGAATGCCGTACACCAGCACGCCGCCGGCTTTGTGCAGCGCTTCAAAGATGCTGACGTGGTATCCCTTCTTGGCCAGGTCGCCGGCGCAGGTCAGACCGGAGGGACCGGCGCCCACGATCGCGACCTTGTGGCCGTTGGGGGCGGGAGCCTGTGCCTTCCCGGTAGCGTTGGCGTTGTGCCAGTCCGCAACATAGCGTTCCAGACGGCCGATGCCGACCGGCTCGAACTTGATGCCCATGGTACACTTGGATTCGCACTGGGTCTCCTGCGGACAGACGCGGCCGCAGACGGCAGGCAGGGAGGAGGTCTTATTGATCACCTGGTAGGCGCCTTCAAAATCCTCTTCCTTCACCTTCATGATGAAGCCGGGGATGTCGATGTTCACGGGGCAGCCGGCCACGCAGGGCTTGTTCTTGCAGTTTAAGCAGCGGGCCGCTTCATCCAGCGCCAGCTCGCGGGTATAGCCCAGGGCCACTTCGTTGAAATTGTGAGCCCGCACCTGGGGTTCCTGGCTGGGCATTGCGTTTTTCTTCGGATTTAATGCCATCGTTTTTTCCTCCTTACGCCTGCTTGAACAGGTTGCAGGCCTCGTCGTAGGCGTGGCGCTCGTACGGGAAGTACATGCGGCCGCGGGACATGGCCTCGTCAAAGTCTACTTCATAACCGTCGAATTCGGGACCGTCGACGCAGGCGAACTTCGTGATCCGCTTGCCGTCCCGGACCAGCGTCAGGCGGCAGCCGCCGCACATGCCGGTGCCGTCGATCATGATCGGGTTCATGGAGACCCGGCAAGGCACGCCGAACGGCTTGCAGGTCAGCACGGTGAACTTCATCATGACGCCGGGGCCGATGGCCAGGACCAGGTCGAATTTCTCGCCGGCTTCCAGCATCTCCTTGAGCGGCACGGTGACGTTGCCGTGGCGGCCGTAGGAGCCGTCGTCCGACATCACGATCAGCCGGTCGGAGCAAGCCTTGAATTCATCCTCGAGGATCAGCAGATCGATGCTGCGGAAACCGATGATGCTGGTCACTTCCGCGCCCAGACGGTGGAATTCCTCCGCAACGGGAAGCGCGATGGCGCATCCCACGCCGCCGCCGACGATGCAGACTTTCTTAATGCCTTCCGTCTCCGTGGGACGTCCCAGAGGGCCCACGAAATCGGCGATCTCTTCGCCTTCCTGCTTGTGGTTTAAGCGCAGGGTGGTCTCGCCGACGATCTGGAAGATGATCTTGACCGTGCCTTCCTTGGGATCCGTGCCGGCGACGGTCAGCGGGATCCGCTCGCCTTCATCATCGACCCGAAGGATGATGAACTGCCCCGGCAGGGCCTTGTTCGCCACCAGGGGGGCCAGGATCTCCATCTGCGTCACCGTAGGATTCAGTTCTTTTTTCCTGACGATTTTGTACATGACTCGCTCCTTTATTGTATTTATGCCATATGCGAAATTCTCTTTATGGCGGATTTACTTGTTCTTTTTCCCGCCCGCGGCGGGCTGTTCCGGGGGCGCCGCCCGGCTATGACATCAGCAGCCGCAGGCCGCCGAGCACGAGCAGGTGCGCCAGATAGATCCCGTAAAACGTATAGCGCGGCAGCCTCCTGCCCAACTGTCCATTATACAGATAGACAGGCAGAAAAGCAAGCAGGGAAAACAGCTGCAGCGTGTTGGTGCGCCAGACGACGCCCATGGTCAGCATCAGGAACGCCAGGAAGCTGTCGCTCTCCCGCATCTCCGTATGCCAGAAGTAAAACCCGACGACCAGCAGCACGCCGGGGGCGCGGAAATCCGTATGGGCGACGTGCGCCAGCGCCGCGCAGGCCGTCATCCAGAACAGGCCGGCCAGATACGCTGTGCGTCCCCAGACGTCCTTCCGGGCGGTCAGACGCCGGAAGCCCTCGATGGCCAGCAGCCCCAGCAGCAGCGTGAACAGCGTGTTCTGGTGGCCCCAGTAAAACAGCCGGCCCTCGCCCTTGAGGTCGTACGGGATCTCGCAGATCACGGCGAACGCGAACAGGCGCAGCATATACTTCCCGACGTTCTTCGTCCTGACCGCCCCTTCCGCGATCAGGAACGCGAAGATGGGGAAGGCCAGCCGGCCGGCGTACCGCATCAGCATGTACAGCGGCCTGACGGACGCGGTATGGAAGACGGGCAGCGCGTCGGCCGTATGGTCGATGAGCATACTGACCACCGCGATGATCTTGAGCTGCAGGTTATTCAGGCTGAACCGGCTGCGGAGCGACGACAGTACGTCCATGGATCATCCCTCTTTTTTGGGTCCCTTGGGGGACGTGTCCGGCTTCTTGGTGCGGCTGCGGCGGGCTTTCTGCTGCGAGATGCGGGCCTTGGCCTGCAGTTTCTTCTCTTCCGTCAGCGCGGCCTTTTTCGCCTTGCGGCGGGCCTTTTCCTTCTCGGCGCGCTTATGCCGGCGCTCCTGTGCCTGCTGCTTGCGCTCCTCGATGTCCTGCACGTCCTGCTCCGTGGCGGCCTTGATGGTCTTCACCACGTACACTTCCTCGCCCGGGCCCTTGCGCAGGCGGATCTTGCCCTTCACGGGCCCGTGTTTCGGGCACTCGCACAGGGCGTAGTACATCGTGCCGCCGGCGCCGGAGAACCAGTCGATCTTGATCTCCAGCGGCTTGCCGCAGCGGTTGCAGCGCAGGTCCGTGACGGAGGCCTCCTTCATGGCCGCGTCCTTGTCCGGGTACAGCATGGAGACGAACTTGGAGTAGGTCTTGAAGTTCAGGGTGAATTCTTCCTCTTTCTTCTCCGGAAGCCGGTAATAATCCACCGATTTATAGCCGAGCAGCGGCTTGATGCCCTCCATCTTCTGCATGATCTGCGCCGTGTACCAGGCGTCGTCGAAGGCGGCGTGGAAGGGGCGGTCCTGCGGGATCTCCATCGCTTCCACCGCCTCGTGCAGGGCGGGCCGCTTTTTCCCGTCCAGATAGCCCAGGCTGTAGATCTTCTGCAGGTCGATGTACAGGAAGGGCTGCGGGAAGCGGTGCTCGATGTGGTAATATTCCAGGTTGCGCTGCAGTTCGAACAGGTCCGACGGCCCCCAGGTCACGAAGACCGGATTGCGGCCGCACCACTTGAGGAAGCTTTTGGCCACCGGCGTGAAGGTGCGGGAATCCTTCAGGTCCTTCATGTCCATATGGACCACTTTCTGCGTGTAGCGGTTCATGCGGGTGTAAACCAGGGGTTTGATGGTCTCGTGGAATTCGTCCACCATTTTGCGGCGGCCGTTCAGCTTGACGGCGCCGATCTCCAGGATCTCGAACGGAATTTTGGGGTTCTCCCGGAACCGGCCTCCCGGAGACTGGTTCCATTCCAGGTCAAATACGATATAGTTCATGAAATATGTTCTTTCCAGGGCAGACGGGGGCTGCCCCTGCGGTTTTAGGGGCCTGCGCCCCTGCGGATTTTAATGCGTTCGCGCGGCGGATTCGACGACCTGGCGGAGCAGGACGGCGGAGGTGACGGCGCCGACGCCGCCGGGCACCGGGGTGATGGCGCGGGCGAGCGGGGCGGCTTCCGCCTGGTCCACGTCGCCGCACAGATGGCCGTCTTCCTTCCGGTGGATGCCCACGTCCACGATGACCTGGCCTTCGCCCAGGACGGCGGCGCCGATCGCTTCAGGCCTGCCCAGGGCGGCCACGACGATGTCCGCTTCGCGCAACACGGCGCCAAGATCGGGCGTGCGGCTGTGGCAGATCGTGACGGTGGCGTTGCCGCGCAGCAGCAGCATGGCCAGCGGGCGGCCGACCACCTGCGAGCGGCCGATCACAGCGGCGCGGCGGCCTTCCGTCGGGATCCCGTAAAACCTCAGGATCTCCATCACCGCGCGGGCCGTGGCCGGAGCGGGCCCGGTCCCGTTTTTGGAAAAGACGCCCGCCAGGGACAGGTCCGAGGCGCAGTCGGCGTCCTTTTCCGGCGCGATGCGGTTGCGGAGGAGGTCCGCGTCCAGATGCTTCGGCAGCGGGCTCAGCAGCAGGATGCCGTGAACGGACGGATCGCGGTCCAGGCCGTCCAGCGTGCGGGCTGCTTCCTCCTGCGGGACGGTCTCCGGCAGTTCGATGCGCCGGATCTCCACGCCGCTTTTCGGAGCGCCCTTCTCCAGGCCGGCCGCGTAGCTGGCGGTGTCCGGCCGGTCGCCGATGCGCACGACGGCCAGGCAGGGAACGATCCCCGCCGCTCTTAAGGCGTCCGATTCGGTTTTGCTGCGTTCCCGGATGGCTGCGGCCACGGGAGCGCCGAATAATATTTCAGCCATGATGTCTTCCGCCCGCGGGCGGCCGGCGGCCGCCCCTGCGTTTTTTTCTCAGAACAGGCCCGTGATCACGCCGTTCTCGTCCACGTCGATGTTTTCCGCGGCGGGCTTCTTCGGCAGGCCGGGCATCGTCATGATGTCGCCGGTCAGCACGACCACGAAGCCGGCGCCGGCGCTGATGCGCACCTGGCGCACCGTCACGCGGAAGTTCCGGGGCGCGCCCAGTTTGGCCGCGTCGTCGGAGAAGGAATACTGGGTCTTGGCCATGCACACGGGCAGGCGGCCGTAGCCCAGGGATTCCAGCTTGTCCAGTTCCTTCACGGCCGGAGCCAGGAAGTCCACGCCATCCGCGTGATAGATCCGCTTCGCGACCGCTTCGATCTTCTCTTTCAGGCTCAATTCGTCCTCATAACAGAACCGGAATTCGGAAGGCACTTCGCACAGGCGCACGACTTCTTCCGCCAGCGCCTTGCCGCCATCGCCGCCCTTCATCCAGACTTCGGAGAGGACCACGTTCACGCCGAGGGCCCGGCACTTTTCCTCCACCAGGGCCAGCTCGGCTTCGGTATCGTCCGGGAACCGGTTGATGGCCACGACGGCAGGCAGGCCGTAGACCTGCGTGATGTTCTCCACGTGCTGCAGCAGGTTGGGCAGACCCTTTTCCAGTGCGGCCAGGTCTTCGTTCTTCAGCTGCGTCTTGGCCAGGCCGCCATGCATCTTGAGCGCGCGCACCGTGGCGACGATCACGACCGCGGAGGGGGTCAGGCCCGCCATGCGGCACTTGATGTCCAGGAATTTCTCCGCGCCCAGGTCCGCGCCGAAGCCGGCCTCGGTCACCACGTAATCGCCGGTCTTCAGGGCCATGCGGGTCGCGGTCACGGAGTTGCAGCCGTGCGCGATGTTGGCGAACGGGCCGCCGTGCACGAACGCGGGCGTGTGCTCCAGCGTCTGCACCAGATTGGGCTTTAAGGCGTCTTTCAGGAGCGCGGCCATCGCACCCTGTGCATGCAGGTCGCCCGCGGTGACGGGCCGGTCATCCAGGTCATAGCCGATGACGATGCGGGCCAGACGGGCCTTTAAGTCCGTGATGTCCGAAGCCAGGCACAGGATCGCCATGATCTCCGACGCCACGGTGATGTCGAAGCCGTCCTGGCGGGGAAAGCCGTTGGCCTTGCCGCCCAGGCTCACCACGATCTCGCGCAGCGCGCGGTCGTTCATGTCCACCGCCCGCTTCCAGGTGATGCGGCGCGCGTCGATCCGCAGGGCATTGCCCTGGTGGATGTGATTGTCGATCATGGCCGCCAGCAGATTGTTGGCCGCGCCGATCGCGTGGAAGTCGCCGGTAAAATGCAGGTTGATGTCCTCCATGGGGACCACCTGGGCGTAGCCGCCGCCGGCCGCGCCGCCCTTGATCCCGAACACGGGTCCCAGCGAGGGCTCGCGCAGGGCGACCATCACGTTTTTGCCGATCTTCCGCAGGCCGTCAGCCAGCCCGATCGTCGTGGTGGTCTTGCCTTCCCCGGCGGGGGTGGGCGTGATGGCCGTCACCAGGATCAGCTTGCCGTCCGGCCGGTCCGCCCGGTCCTGCAGCAGGCTGTAATCCACCTTGGCCTTGTAATTCCCGTACTGTTCCAGATACTTCTCATCGATCCCGGCGGTCTTTGCCACTTCCCGGATGTGCTGCTTCTCGCAGGCCTGCGCAATGGCGATGTCAGTTAACATGGTCTTCCTTTCCTGTCTGTCCCGGCATGCGTGCCGGGGGATGATATGGCTTCCGCGGCGTGACACTTTGCGCGTCATTGCTCGCCTTTTACCCTCTGTTTCCGTTGAAAATGCGTCGTTTCGCGCCATTCTGCCGGCGCCCGGTCTCCGCTCCCTATAATGACCCTGCTTTTCATAAAGGAGGACATTATCATGATCTCAGAACGCCTGGCGTCCCTGCGAAAGGGCACCGGAAAGACTCAGGACGACGTGGCTGACGAGCTCCACATGGCCCGCAGCACCTACAGCTCCTATGAGACCGGAAGACGTCTGCCGCAGGCCGACGCCCTGGTCAGCCTGGCCCGGTATTTCGGGACCACCGCGGACTATCTGCTGGGTCTCTCGGACGAGCCCCGGCCGGTCCCGTCCCTGGACGAAAAGGGCCGTGCCGTCGTCCGCTGCTATCAGGATGCGGACTTCCGCGGCCGGGAGACCATCTACCGCCTCGCGCTGCAGGAAAAGATCCAGTACGGCGGCGGGACGGACGGCGCTCCGGCGCCCTGACTTAAGCCTGCGGCGGCGCCTGCTTTTCCAGCGCCTTCGCCTTCAGGAACCCGTAGATGAAGCGGTCGATGTCGCCGTCCAGCACGGCGGCGGCATTGCCCGTTTCCACGTTCGTGCGCAGATCCTTGACCATGGTGTAGGGCTGCAGCACGTACGAGCGGATCTGGGAGCCGAAATTATTGTCCCGGACCACGCCGCGGATGTCCGCCGCCTTCTCCAGATTGGCCTGCTGCTTCAGGATCAGCAGCTTGGCCTTCAGCATCTGCATGGCTTTGTCTTTATTCTGATACTGGGAGCGCTCGTTCTGGCACTGCACCACGATCCCGGTCGGGAAGTGGGTGATGCGGATGGCGGACGAGGTCTTGTTGACCTTCTGGCCGCCGGCGCCGCTGGAGCGGAACACGTCGATGCGGATGTCGTCGTCCGGGATGTCGATGTCCAGGTCCTCTTCGATGTCCGGCATCACGTCGCAGGACACGAAGGACGTCTCGCGCTTGCCCGCCGCGTTGAACGGGGAGATGCGCACCAGGCGGTGCACCCCGTGCTCGGACTTGAGCAGGCCGTAGGCGTGATAGCCGTTGATCTGGATCGTGACGGACTTGATGCCCGCTTCTTCGCCTTCCAGCATGTCCAGCAATTCCACTTCGAAGCCTTTTTTCGCGGCCCAGCGGGTGTACATGCGGTACAGCATGGAGCACCAGTCGCAGGACTCGGTGCCGCCGGCGCCGGCCCGCAGGGTCAGGATCGCGTTGTCCGCGTCAAATTCGCCGGACAGCAGCGTTTCCATGCGCAGCGCTTCCAGCTCGTCTTTGAGGGCGGCCAGCAGTTCGCCCACTTCTTCGGCGACCGCCGGGTCCTCTTCCTCATATCCCATCTCGATCAGGACTTCGATGTCCTCATACTGGCGGGAGAGGCCCTCCAGCTGGGCGACGGTGTC
Organism: Lachnospiraceae bacterium; assembly: GCA_017428105.1. Taxonomy (GTDB): domain Bacteria; phylum Bacillota; class Clostridia; order Lachnospirales; family Lachnospiraceae; genus UBA6987. Next base: position 27,442 of record JAFRRM010000013.1, read on the forward strand.
CTTCAGATTCTTGAGTTCCGAGGAGACCTTCGCGGCGCGGACCGGATCGTTCCAGAAGTCCGGCTCTTCCATCATCTTGTCCAGTTCGGTGATGCGGTTCTGCTTTCCCTTGACGTCCAGCGATTCCCAGACTTCCTGCAGCGGGGCCTTTAAGGCCGCCAGTTCGGATTTGTAATTATCTAATTCGACCATACGTGTTTTCCCGTGATCCTGATTATTTTCTGCCGTGGCACTGCTTGTACTTCTTGCCGCTGCCGCAGGGGCAGGGGTCGTTCGGGTAGATCTTGACGTCCGCGCGTTTGACCGGGGCCTTGACGACGGACTCGTCGCGGTTCGTGCCGACGGCTTTGGCGACCTGCTCGCGCTCCACCTTCTGCTCCTGGCGGATGTGCAGCAGGGCCTGGACGGTGTCTTCCTGGATGCCGGCGGTCATGGCCTCGAACATGTCGAAGCCCTGCATCTTGTATTCCACCACCGGGTCCTTCTGGCCGTAGGCCTGCAGGCCGATGCCCTGGCGCAGCTGCTCCATGTCGTCGATGTGGTTCATCCAGCGGCGGTCCACGCAGCGCAGCAGGATCACGCGTTCGATCTCGCGCATCTTTTCGGGATCGCCGATCTCTGCTTCCTTCTTCTCGTACAGCCGCACCGCTTCTTCCTTGATGTGCTGCTTCAGGTCGCTCTTATGCCGGAAGCCGGCTACGGTCTCCGGGGTCAGCGGCGCGATGGGGACCAGCGGGATCAGAGCCTGGTTCAGGTCGTCCAGCTCCCACTCCGCCGGATGGCTGTCGTCGGAGATGTAGCTGTCCACGGCGCCGTCGCACACGTCCGCCAGCATCTTCATGATGACGCCGCGCATGTCCTCGCCGTCCAGCACGCGGCGGCGCTCCGCATAGATCAGCTCGCGCTGCTCGTTCTTGACCTGGTCGAATTCCAGCAGGTTTTTGCGGATGCCGAAGTTGTTGCCCTCGATGCGCTTCTGCGCGCGCTCGATGGCGCTGGAGAGCATCTTGTGCTCGATGGGCTCATTGTCCGGGACGCGCAGCGAATTGAACAGGGTCATCATCCGCTCGCCGCCGAACAGGCGCATCAGGTCGTCCTCCAGGGAGATGTAGAAGCGCGATTCGCCCGGGTCGCCCTGACGGCCGGCACGGCCGCGCAGCTGGTTGTCGATACGCCGGGATTCATGGCGCTCCGTGCCTACGATCTTCAGGCCTCCGGCCGCCAGCGCTTCCTTGTCCAGCTTGATGTCGGTGCCGCGGCCGGCCATGTTCGTGGCGATCGTGACCGCCCCGTGGACGCCGGCTTCCGCGATGATGGCGGCTTCCTGTTCATGGTAGCGTGCGTTCAGGACGTTCAGTTTGACGCCCTTCTTCCGCAGCATCGCCGCGATCTCCTCCGAAGCCTCGATGGTCACGGTGCCGACCAGCACGGGCTGGCCCTTCGCATGGGCCTCCGATACCGCCTCCACGATGGCGTGCAGCTTCTCGCGCTTGGTCTTGTAGACCAGGTCCTCCAGGTCCTTGCGCTGCACCGGGACGTTGGTCGGGATCTCGATGACGTCCATGCCGTAGATGTCGCGGAATTCCTTTTCCTCGGTCATCGCGGTACCGGTCATGCCCGCCTTCTTTTCGTATTTGTTGAAGAAGTTCTGGAAGGTGATGGTGGCGAGGGTCTTGGACTCGCGCTTCACTTTCACGTGCTCCTTCGCTTCAATGGCCTGGTGCAGGCCGTCGGAATAGCGGCGGCCCGGCAGCACGCGGCCGGTGAATTCGTCCACGATCAGCACTTCGTTGTCTTTGACCATGTAGTCCTGGTCGCGGAACATCAGGTAGTGCGCGCGCAGGGCCAGGATGATGTTGTGCTGGATCTCCTGGTTCTCGATGTCGGCCAGGTTGTCGATCTGGAAGAATTTCTCCACGGCTTCCACGCCCTGTGCGGTCAGGTGGACCTGCTTCTCCTTCTCGTTGACGATGAAGTCGCCGGTCTCCTGCTCTTCTTCCTTCATCAGGATGTCCATCTTGGACAGCTCCTTGGCTTCACCGCGCTTTAAGCGGGTGGCCAGGTAGTCGCAGGTCTCGTACAGTTTGGTGGAGCGGGTGCCCTGGCCGGAAATGATCAGGGGGGTGCGGGCTTCGTCGATCAGGATCGAGTCCACTTCGTCGACGATGGCGTAATGGAGCTTGCGGAGCACGAGCTGTTCCTTGTAGATGACCATGTTGTCGCGCAGGTAGTCGAAACCCAGCTCGTTGTTGGTCACGTAGGTGATGTCGCAGCCGTAGGCCTGCTGGCGCTCTTCCGGGGTCATGCTGTTTAAGACGCAGCCCACGGTAAGCCCCAGGTAGCGGTGGATCTCGCCCATCCACTCCGCGTCGCGCTTGGCCAGGTAGTCGTTGACGGTCACCACCTGGACGCCCTCGCCGTCCAGCGCGTTCAGATAGGACGGCAGGGTGGCCACGAGGGTCTTGCCTTCACCGGTCTTCATTTCCGCGATGCGGCCCTGATGCAGGATGATGCCGCCCATGAGCTGCACCGGATAGTGCTCCAGCCCGATGGACCGGCGTGCCGCTTCGCGCACCAGCGCGAACGCCTCCACCAGCATGTCGTCCAGGGACTCCCCGCGGCGCCGGCGGTCCTGCAGCTCCCGCGTCTTGGCCCGCATCTGCTCCTGGCTCATCTCCATCATCTGCGGCCTCAGCGCGATGATCGCCTTCACCAGCGGCTGGATGCGCTTCAGCTCCTTTTCACTGTAAGTTCCGAAAATTTTCGTCACTAAACTCATCTATTCCTTACCTCGTTGCTTTTCTCATCTGACAGGGGGACGGTTCCTTTGTCAGCTTTTCAGACAGGGGGACGGTTCCTTTGTCAGCTTTTCCCGTCCTGCGGCGGTCCGCCGTTTACCGGATCTCGGCGCCGGCGCCCACGGGCCGTCCCACGGTCATCAGGGACAGGTTCCCCTCCGCGTCTTCCGCGGACAGCAGCATGCCTTCGGAGATCAGGCCCGCCAGCTTCGCGGGCTTTAAGTTCACGATGGCCATGACCTGTTTGCCGACCAGTTCTTCCGGCTTGTACCAGGCTTTGATGCCGGAGACGATCTGGCGCTTCTCGCCGCCGAAATCGATCTCAAACCGGAGCAGTTTCCGGGACTTCGGGACTTCTTCGCAGACCAGGACGGTGCCGACGCGGAACTCCAGCTTTTCAAAGTCTTCGTATTCCACTTCGGGCTTGTGGGCCGGGGGAGCGGGCTCCTCCGCGGGCGCTTCGGCCTCCGCCGGCGCGGGTTCGGGCGCCGGGGCGGGGAACAGTTCCTCCACCTTCTTCATGACGGCCGCGGGATCCAGACGCGCGAACAGCTGCTCCGGTGCTTCCGTCACTTTCGTTTCGGGCAGCAGGCCGAATCCGCCGAGCTGCTCAAACGGCCGGATCTCCGTCCCGAGCTGCTTCACGATCTTCGCCGCCGTATCGGGCAGGAAGGGGGCCAGCAGGCTGGCGCCGATGGTCAGGCCTTCGGCCAGGTGGTACAGCACGGAGGCCAGGCGGTCCTGCTTTGCCGGATCCTTGGCCAGCGCCCAGGGCGTCGTTTCATCGATATATTTGTTGCAGCGCTTGAACAGTTCCCAGATATGCGTCAGGGCATCCGCCACGTGCAGGGTCTCCATGTCCTTTTCCACGCGGGCGGGGATCTCCTTCGCCAGGGCGATCAGCTCCTCGTCCACGGGCTCATGCACGCCGGCCTTCCACACGCGGCCGCCGAAATACTTGTTGCTCATGGCCACGGTGCGGTTCAGAAGGTTGCCCAGCACGTTGGCCAGGTCGGTGTTGATGCGCTCGATCAGCAGGTCCCAGGTGATGACGCCGTCGTTTTCGAACGGCATCTCGTGCAGCACGAAATAGCGCACGGCGTCCAGGCCGAACATGCTGATCAGCTGGTCCGCATACAGCACGTTGCCGCGGGATTTGCTCATCTTGCCGTCGCCCTGCAGCAGCCAGGGATGGCCGAACACCTGCTTCGGAAGCGGCTCGCCCAGCGCCATCAGGAAGATGGGCCAGTAAATGGTGTGGAAGCGGATGATGTCCTTGCCGATGACGTGCACGTCCGCCGGCCAGAACTTTTTGTACAGGTCCCCGCTTTCGCCGTCCGCCTGATAGCCCAGCGTGGTGATGTAGTTGGACAGCGCGTCCAGCCACACGTAGACCACGTGCTTGTCGTCAAAGCTCACCGGGATGCCCCACTTGAAGGACGTGCGGGAGACGCACAGGTCCTGCAGGCCGGGCAGCAGGAAATTGTTCATCATCTCGTTCTTGCGGGAGACGGGCTGGATGAATTCCGGGTGCTCGTTGATGTACGCGATCAGCCGGTCCGCATATTTGCTCATGCGGAAGAAATACGCCTCTTCGGACGCGCGCACGAGCGGCCGGCCGCAGTCCGGGCACTTGCCGTCCGTGACCTGCGATTCCGTGAAGAAGGACTCGTCGGGCACGCAGTACCAGCCTTCGTAGGCGCCTTTATAGATGTCGCCCTGGTCGTACAGCTTCTTGAAGATCTTCTGCACCTGGGCTTCATGGTAATCATCCGTGGTGCGGACGAAGTAATCATAGGAAATGTTCAGGGAATCCCAAATGCCGCGGATGTCGCCGGCGATCCTGTCCACGAACGCCTTGGGCTCCATCCCGGCGGCTTTTGCCTTCTCCTCGATCTTCTGGCCGTGCTCGTCGGTGCCGGTCTGGAAGAAGACGTCGTAGCCCTGCGCGCGGCGGAAGCGGGCGATCGCGTCCGTCAGGACGATCTCGTAGCAGTTGCCGATGTGCGGCTTGCCGGAAGCGTACGCGATGGCGGTGGTAATATAGTAAGGTTTGTCAGGATAAGTCTGCATATGGTCTCCTTTTTTCCCTGCCGGACCGCTTCTTGTGCATACACAAAGAAGCCCTGCCGGGCATTTGGGTCAAGTATATCATAAGAATCCGCCTCTTGCAATATCTCCCGCCGCAAAGAATGGCAAAAGCGCGGGCATCCCGACCGGTTTTTGACATTTTTCTTGACTTTTTCCGAAAAAACTTTATCCTAGAAGAGCGGAAAGGAACCGCCCCGCACCGCGGGCCGGCGCAGTCCCCTTTCAGAAGAGAATGCAAGGAGAAAGAACATGATGAAAAAAATCGCTGCCCTGCTGTTATGTTTCCTGATGATCGTTTCCCTGGCCGCGTGTTCGAGCTCGCCGGCTCCGACCCAGCCGGCCACGACCCCGGCCGTGACCACGGACGCCATAGAGGAGCACTTAGACCTGATCCCCTTCGTGAAAGACGGAGAGATCTATTTTGACATCCACGTGACGGACGCGATCAAGAACTTCGCGGTCAAGGTCGACGGCAAACCCGTGGAAGCGGGCAAAGGACTTTCCTTCACGGACAAGACCCAGATCACCTTTGAAGGGGAAGCCGATGCGGACAAGTCCCTCGACATGTATGTCATCTTCGGCGTGAAAGACGGCAACTACTACCGTTTCAACCAGTCCATCAGCAATGGGCTGGACGCCGACCGCGCGATGGAACGGCTCCCCAAGGTGATCTCCGACGTTCTGTCCGGCAACAACAAGATCCTGGTCATCGTCACGGAAAAGCCCGGGGACTGGGATCACAACCTCAGCGACAAGCTGAACGATTTCCTGACTCCGCTGGTGGGCAAATAAGCCGCCGCACCCGGACGGTCACGGAGGGACGCCCCGCGCGTCCCTCTTTTTTTATGGCTCCACGTGTTGAATTTCCGTTTCGAATCATCTATAATGATTTTTTGATAAGAATTTTCGTGCTTTCCCAAAATCTTTTTTGATCGAAAAGGAATCATATCACTATGGCAAAAGAGCAATTTATGGTTGTTGACGGAAACGAAGCCGCCGCATACGTGGCCTATGCGTTTTCCGAAGTGGCGGCGATCTATCCCATCACGCCTTCTTCCCCTATGGCGGAAAAGACCGACGAATGGTCCGCGAACGGCCGGAAGAACCTGTTCGGGCAGACGGTCTCCCTGGTCGAGATGCAGTCCGAAGCCGGCGCCATCGGCGCGGTGCACGGCGCACTGGAGGCGGGCTCCCTGGCCACCTCCTTCACTTCCTCCCAGGGCCTGATGCTGATGATCCCGGTGCTGCACCGCATCAGCGGCACGCGCCAGCCCGCCGTGCTGCACGTGGCGTCCCGCACCGTCGGCACGCACGCGATGTCGATCTTCGGCGATCACAGCGACGTCATGAACTGCCGCCAGACCGGCTTCGCCCAGCTGTCCACCGGCTCCGTACAGGAAGTCATGGACCTGGCCGCCGTCGCCCATCTGTGCGCCGTGAAGGCCCGCGTGCCGTTCATGCATTTCTTTGACGGCTTCCGCACCTCGCATGAGATCCAGAAGATCCGCGCCATCCCCTATGAAGAATTCGGCAAACTGCTCGACTGGGACGCCGTGAAGAAGTTCCGCGCGGAAGCGCTGAATCCGAACCATCCCACGCTGCGCAACACCGTCCAGAACCCGGACGTTTATTTCCAGTTCCGCGAAGCCAACAACCGCTTCTACGACGGCCTGCCCGCGCTGGTAGAGGAATACATGGGCCGGATCAATGAGATCACGGGCCAGGATTACCACGTGTTCAATTACTTCGGCGCGCCGGACGCGGAGCGCGTGATCGTCGCCATGGGCTCCGTGAGCGGGACCGTGCGCGAGACCGTGAACGTGCTGAACGCCGCGGGCGGAAAGGTCGGCTTCCTGCAGGTACACCTGTTCAACCCGTTCTCCGCGGAGATGTTCCGGGCCGCGCTGCCGAAGACCGTAAAGAAGATCGCCGTTCTGGACCGCTGCAAGGAAATGGGCGCGGCGGGCGACCCGCTGTACCTGGCGGTCTGCGCCGCGTTCACGAACCGGAAGGACGCCCCGTACATCGTCGGCGGCCGCTACGGCCTCTCCTCCAAGGACACGACGCCCGCGCAGATGAAGGCGGTGTTCGACCACCTGCTGGCGGACGAGCCGTGGGGCAATTTCACCGTCGGCATCACGGACGACGTGACGCACCGCTCCCTGCCCGTCGGCGCGCCGCTGGCCATCCCGTACAGGAAGATGGTGGCGTGCAAGTTCTGGGGCCTGGGCAGCGACGGCACGGTCGGCGCGAACAAGAACTCCATCAAGATCATCGGCCAGAACACACCGATGTATACGCAGGCCTATTTCGAATACGACACCAAGAAATCCTTCGGCATCACGCGCAGCCACCTGCGCTTCGGCGAGGAGCCCATCATCGGCTCCTACCTGGTGACCGAGGCGGATTTCGTGGCCTGCCACAACCAGTCCTTCCTGAAGAAATACGACATCCTGTCCGAGCTGAAGCCGGGCGGCACCTTCCTGCTCAACACCTCCTGGAACGAGGCGGAGCTGGAGGAGAAGCTGCCGGCCGAAGTGAAGCGCCTGCTGGCGGAAAAGAATGCGAAATTCTATATCATCGACGCCAACACGATCGCCCGCGAGCTGGGCCTGGGCAACCACGCCTCCATGGTCCTGCAGTCCGCGTTCTTCACGCTGGCGGACATCATCCCCATGGAGGAGGCCCTGGGCTACATGAAGACCGCCGCGGAGAAGACCTTCCGCAAAAAGGGCGGTGAGGTGGTGCAGATGAACCTGGCCGCCATCGACCAGGGGGCCGGCCACGTGCACCGCGTGGAGATCCCGGCCGCCTGGAAAAACGCGGAGGACGAAGGCACGTCTCCCGTCACCGCGTTCGGCGTTCTGCCAACGGATCCGCCGTTCATCAAAAACATCCTGCGGCCCATCAACGCCTTAAAGGGCGACGACCTGCCGGTCTCCGCCTTCGCGGGGATCGAGGACGGCACCATGCCGCTGGGCACTACCGCCTATGAAAAGCGCGGCATCGCCACCCAGCTTCCGGTCTGGGATCCCGCGGTCTGCGCCCAGTGCAACCGCTGCTCGTTCGTCTGTCCGCACGCGGTCATCCGGCCGTACCTGCTGAACGAGGAAGAAAAGGCGAACGCGCCGGAAGGCTTCGCGGCCGTTCCCGCCAAAGGCGCCGCCGGCCTGTATTTCTCCCTGCAGATCAGCGACATGGACTGCACCGGCTGCGGCTCCTGCGTGGCCTCCTGCCCGCTTTCCGGCAAAGCGCTCCGGATGGAGCAGGTGGACCGCGAGCTGACCCTGACCCCCGCCTGGGAGTACGGCCTGACCGTCACCGAAAAGGACGCGTTCAAAGCCGACACCGTCAAGGGCAGCCAGTTCAGACAGCCGCTGTGCGAATTCTCCGGCGCCTGCGCGGGCTGCGGCGAAACGCCCTACGCCAAGCTGCTGACCCAGCTCTTCGGCGACCGCATGTACTGGGCCAACGCCACGGGCTGCTCGCAGGCCTGGGGCGCCGCCATGCCGTCCATCCCGTATACCGTGAACAAAGAGGGCAAGGGTCCGGCCTGGAGCAACTCGCTGTTTGAGAACAACGCGGAGTTCTGTCTGGGCATCGCGCTGTCCGCCAAGCAGCAGCGCCGCAAGATGAAGGCCCGCATGGAGGAACTGCGGACGCTCGTGAGCGACGGCTCACTGGCTGAGGCCATCGACGCCTGGCTGGAAGCCTTCTCGGACATCAACGCGTCGGCGGACGCTTCCAAGAAGCTGCTGGCCGTGCTGGCGGAGACCGAACCCGAAGGCCGCGCCGGCGAGCTCAAGGCCGAGATCCTCCAGAATGCGGAGCACCTGAACAAGCAGGCCGTCTGGATGTACGGCGGCGACGGCTGGGCTTACGACATCGGCTTCGGCGGCCTGGATCACGTGATCGCCATGGGCGAGGACGTGAACGTCCTGGTCATTGACACCGAAGTGTATTCCAACACCGGCGGCCAGAGCAGCAAGGCCACCCCGCTGGGTGCGGTCGCGCAGTTCCAGGCCTCCGGCAAGAAGACCGGCAAGAAAGAGCTCGGCAAGATGATGATGAGCTACGGCAACTGCTACGTCGCCTCCGTCGCCATGGGCGCCGACATGAACCAGCTCATGAAGGCCATCACCGAAGCGGAAGCCTTCCCGGGCCCGTCGCTGATCGTCGCCTACGCGCCGTGCATCAACCACGGCATCAAGGCCGGCATGAACAACGTCCAGGCGGAAATGAAGCGCGCCGTGGAGGCCGGCTACTGGCCTCTGTACCGCTTCGATCCGTCCAAGCCGGACCACAAGTTCACGCTGGACGCCAAAGCCCCCAGCCTGGACTACCAGGAATTCTTAAACGGCGAGAACCGCTACGCCGCCCTGCACCTGACCTTCCCGGAAAACGCGCGCACGCTGTTCGCGCAGGCCGAGGAAGACGCGAAGGCGCGCTACGAGGCCTATAAGACCATGGCGGACCAGGGGCTGTAAAGCCGCGCCCGCCCGCAGGCACGTAAAAAGCCGGAAGATCTGTCTTCCGGCTTTATGCGATATCATTTTTCAATCATACGCAAGAGAGGTATCACGTATGGAAGCCCTGACCAAATTCGTCGTCACCATCAACAGCTATCTTTCCGACTACGTCCTGCTCTTCCTGCTGCTGGGGCTGGGCCTGTGGTTCTCCTTCAAGACAGGCTTCGTCCAGATCCGCTTCTTTAAGGAAGGGATGAAGCGCTTCTTCGGCGGCCTGTCCCTGCGGGGCGGCGCGCAGAAAAGCGGCATGACGTCCTTCCAGGCCCTGGCGGCCGCCATCGCGGCGCAGGTGGGCACCGGCAATATCGTGGGCGCGTCCGGCGCCATCCTGACCGGCGGCCCCGGCGCCATCTTCTGGATGTGGATCATCGCCTTCTTCGGCATGGCGACGATCTACGCGGAAGCGGTCCTGGCCCAGAAGACGCGGCGCAAGAGCGAAAGCGGCGAGATCCTGGGCGGCCCGGTCTATTACATCACCACGGCATTCAAGGGCGGTTTCGGCAAATTCCTGGCCGGCTTCTTCGCCATCGCGATCATTCTGGCCCTGGGCTTCTTCGGCTGCATGGTGCAGGCTAACTCCATCGGCTCCACCTTCCAGTCCGCCTTCGGCGTCCCTTCCTGGATCGTGGGCATCGTGTTGGTCCTGATCTGCGGCTTCATTTTCCTGGGCGGCACCAAACGGCTCGCGGCCGTCGTGGAAAAGCTGGTCCCCATCATGGCGGCGGTATTCCTGCTGGGCGGCCTGATCGTACTGATCATGAACATCTCCAAACTGCCCGCCGGCATCGGCCTGATCTTCAAATACGCATTCACGCCGCAGGCCATCATCGGCGGCGCGTTCGGCGCGGCCATCAAAGCGGCCATCACGCAGGGCGCCAAGCGCGGCCTGTTCTCCAATGAAGCCGGCATGGGCTCCACGCCCCACGCGCACGCCCAGGCCAACGTGGACAACCCTCACCAGCAGGGGACCGTGGCCATGATCGGCGTGTTCATCGACACCTTCGTGGTCCTGACCCTGAACGCCCTGGTCATCATCACCACACTGTACACGCCCGGCGGCATCCTGGCGGACGGCAATATCCCGGAGACCATCGGCAAGACCAACCTGGCCCAGACCGCCTTCGGCACCGCGTTCGGCACCGGCTTCGGTTCCGCGTTCGTGGCCATCTGCCTCTTCTGCTTTGCCTTCTCCACCATCCTGGGCTGGAACATGTTCGGCAAGATCAACATGATCTATCTGTTCGGCGAAAAGAGCACCATTATCTACACCGCCATCGCGCTGGTCTTCATTTTCCTGGGCACTGTCGCCTCCAGCGACCTGGTCTGGGAGCTGTCCGATATGTTCAACCAGCTGATGGTGCTGCCCAACGCGGTCGCGCTGTTCGCCATGACCGGTGCAGTCGGCCTGATCTTCCACACCTATGGGAAGAAGAAAAAAACGCTGTGACGGGAAACCGTCTCAAAAACCGGGTGGGCTGCAAAGCCCGCCCTTTTTGTCACCGCAGACAGAATAGCCGGCATGATTTTGCTGCAGGCGCCGTAGACGGGGCCATCTGTTTCGGTGATAATGGATCTGAACAGGGCGGATGAGACGCTTATCTGAATCAGATCTTTGGAAAGAGAGGGGCTTTCTATGCTGAAAAAATCTATCCGGGCCATCGCTTTCTGTCTGCTGGCGGCGGTCGTGCTGAGCGGATGTTCCCAGAGTCCCATGGTCCCGTCCGGGAGCGCTTCCGAAACAGCGGCGACGGCCGCGACGGCTGGACCGGTGACCGAGCCGGCCACGACTGAGCCGGCCACGACTGAGCCCGCCGCGACTGAGCCCGCCGCGACTGAGCCCGCCGTCACTGAGCCTTCGGCCGATCCCGTCACCGAGCAGCCCGAACCTGCCACGAAAGTTCCCGAACCGGTCCGCTACGACGAGGCCTCCCGCACCTATCTGGTCACCGGCACGGACGGCTATGAAAGCCTTATCTTCCCTGCGGCGGACAACCCCGGCCTGCTCCAGGTGGACGACGATGATTTCACCCTCATCGCCGGCGTACAGCTCCTGAGCCGGCACAATATCGATATCCCGGACGGCCTGCCCGCCTTTATCGCCCGCTGCGGCCAAAGCCTCTCCTTCCTCCGTTCTTACCTGAAAGAAAACGCGGGTGACGCTTACCCGGCGGCGGCGGATCTCCCCGTCAAATGGCAGTTCAAAAGCACCATACGGGAAGGATTTAAGAAAAACAGCGAACGGATCGCCGTCGACACCACCAGCATCGACCACCGCGAATTCTACTGGCTGACCGCCCTCATGGAGAAAGGCAACACCGGCTGGGAGCAGCTCGGCTACGTCTGGTACCTCGCCACGTGCCTCGATCCTTACTGCGAACTGCAGCGGATCCCCGTCATCGACCCCGCCTCCGACGTCCTCTACACCCCGGTCTGCGTGCGCGCGGGCCTGGACAGCGGCGTCCTGGCCCCGTCGCAATTCCACACGTTCTATGACGCCGTGGCCCGCTACGCCTTCGAAAACGGCCTCACCCACTGGGGCGCCGTCTGCGAAAGTCTCCCCGTCACCGCCGAGCCCGTGTACAGCCGCGTCGGCTCCAACAAGGTCAACTCCGGCGACGGCGACCTGAGCGCCTTCATGGCCGCCTCCTTCGTCGCCTGGCTCGACGAGCAGCATGGCCCCGCCCCGCTGGCCCGCTTCGTCTTCGGGCAGAACACGTTCGAGGAATCCTTCGGCACGGACTACGACACCGCGTTCGGCGCCTGGAAAGAGTGGATCATCGAACAGTATCCGCTGCCGTAACAAAAAACCTGCAGGACAGGGGACGGTTCTTTGTCTTCTTTTTTCCTCTTGACGCATATCATAAAATAAACTATGCTTATCTGCAGAACAGTATCACACTGTCTGACATAACTTTTTTTTATTCATCTGTCTAATTCCAATAACAAATCCAGAGGTGTTGTTTATGCCAAGAAAAGCCCGAATACTGGGTGAATCCGGTATTTATCATGTGATGCTACGCGGAATCAACCGACAACAGATTTTCTATGATGAAGAAGATTACTGCCGCTATATCTCGCTTCTGAAACGGTATAAAGAAATCTCGCATTTCAGGCTCCACTGCTATTGCCTGATGGGAAATCACATTCACCTGCTTCTGGAGACGGGAAATGAGCCGCTGTCCCTGGTTTTCCGGAGGCTCGGAGCCTCCTTCGTCTATTGGTACAATCAGAAATACGAACGGGTCGGCCATTTGTTTCAGGACCGTTTCAAAAGCGAGGCCGTCGAAAATGACCCCTATTATCTGACGGTATTGCGGTATATTCTGCAGAATCCGGTCAAAGCAGGGATCTGTGCGTCTTCGGTGGCATATCCCTATAGCAGTGCACGTGAATACCTCTTAGGGGCTGAAGGGATCACCGACACCGCATTTGCTTTTTCACTGGCCGGCGAAACTATCCTGCGTGAATTTCTGAACCAGGATAATGAAGATGCCTGTCTGGATATCACGGAAAAAGGCCATTATAAACTGACCGAACAAGCGTCAATGCGGCTGATAGAAGCCACTCTTGGGAATGGATTCACCTATTCCCGCAAGCAGATCGATCCGGCAGAATTGTCTCTTCGGATCCGATATTTGTATGATTCGGGGATACCGATCCGGCTTCTCAGTCGGCTGACCGGTATCCCAAAATCGCTGATTGAAAAGGTGCTGAAGGTCCAATGAAAGACAGAAAGACAGGGGACGGTTCTCCGTCTTCTCGACAAAAGACTGAGAACCGTCCCCTGTCTTTGGGTCTCTCCGGCGTCAGTAGCCCATGGGCCCGTGAGAAGTGGGGAAAGGATCGAGGATCGCTTTATACTCACCGATGGTCCAGCAGAACTGCAGGGTCTCGTCCCATGGATCCTTGCTGCGGTCTTCATCGACCAGTTTTCGTTCCGTTTCCTCATGTCCTTCGTAGTCCGGGGAACCGAACCAGTCTTTGACGGTCCATTTCCAGGACTCCCATTCCCCGCTCCGGGTCCAGTGTGTGGCAAATGTCAGGATCAGGCCATCAACGCCCGGATGCAGGTTCGCATCCACCGCACTCACCTGGCCGGTCCCGGAGAACGTGAAGATGAAATTCGTCTTCTCCTCAATATAGGTCTTCTCGATATGGGTCAGCTTATAAGGACGTCCTTCACTGTCCGTCCCGGAAGCTGACTCCTCTCTTTCCCAGACTTCCTGGTAGACTTCATCGTCCCGGACGGTGCCGGAAATGGTCGCGGTCCCCGTGCCGGTCTTCATGTCGTACTGACCTTTGATGGTGAAACTGGCCGTAGCGAAGCCCTCCGCGGTACCCTGCTCATTCTCCGGCGTCCGGGCGGCCCGGCCGGTGCCGAAAACGGTGAAGGAGCCGTCTTCGCTCAGATACAGCGTAGAGTTTTCAAGGGCGTCCCGCAAGGCCGGAAACACCTGCACCTGGGGAACCATCACCAGTGTGTCGGAATTAAAGCGGTAGGCCTGGCCTTTCACACTGTAATCCACGGGAATCTTCACTTCCTTCGAATAGAGGCCCGGACACGTTTCATTTTTCTTGCTGTACACGAATTCCGCGAAGCTCACGGTGAGCGTGGCCTTGTCCGTGCCCTCATTCAGCAGTTCCTGCAGGGGAATGGTAATGCTCTTGCCGAAATAAAGTTCGCTGTATTTCCACTCCGTTTCTTTCCCGTCATCGGAAACGACCTTCAGGAGCAGGCCGTCCATCAGGCCTGCTTTGGCCGCGCCGCGCGGCTCCGGGAACTTCACGGTCAGGCTGCCGTCCGCGCATTCCAGCACCGGGGCGTCCGGCTCGTCCAGAGCCCAGACCGTATAGCCGCTTTCCGTGCCGGTATTCGGTCCCAGTTTACCGTAGACCTCCAGGAACAGGCGGCGGTTCTGAGAACGGCCGACATATTTTCCCGGTCCGGGCATATATGCGCCGTTCCGCGTGGAAATACTCTTTTCCCCGCACACGATCTCCGCCTCCGGGTGCTCTGCTGCCCGGTTTTCGTCCACGACCATCAGAAGCGGCAGAGCCTTTGGCTCATATATATAGAAGCAGCGGACGCCGGCGGTATAGCTGCCTTCCGTGGACAGGCTCACGTGGACGCCTTCGTCTTTTTTCAGGCTCAGTTCGGGATAGGGATTGTATTCTCCTTCCGTGACGTAACCGGTGATGAAGTCTTTCCAGTGCGTGACGCAGAATTGGCGGAAATACTTGTCGAACTGCACTTCCGACAGTTTGAACGCCGCCATCAGCGGTTGGGATGTCACCGGTTTGGAGTAGTAACTGCGGCAGCGGTAGATTTGGACGCCGCTCACGTATTCGCCGGTCTTTTCCCGCAGATACCGCACGAGATCGGAAAGCAGATACCCCTGATGCCGCAGCAGCACACTGCTGAACTTAGGACTTTTATCGATCGGCAGACGCAGGGTCGACCAATGGCCGGTGGCAGTGAGGGGCGGATCCGTCGTGATGATCTTCTCCTCCTGATAGTATTTCTTCGCGTCCTCCTCCAGTATCAGAGCCGTCATCTCGTCAAAGCGGATGCTGTCCGTTAAATAGCGGTAATGATAGCGTTCCTGACAGATGTGGAAGAGCTCATGGGTGACGGTCAGGAGCATGTTGTCCCGGTCCTCCTGCCCCTTGGCGTCCCCGTTCAGCAGGCCGATGATCTTGTCCACGTTGATCTCGATGTAACTGTCGGAGAGCATGGTGGCCACGGAGTTGCCGTAGGTGTCATCCTTACCCTTGCCGTCCGTACGCTTCAGGCGGAACGTCAGATCGTTCTTCGGCATGCGAGCGTACACGACGCCGCCCAGGTAGGCATAGGCCCGGTCGATGGCTTCCGCCACCGCAACGATCAGCTCCGGCGTCTTCAGAGATGCTACGATCTTCTGATATTCCTTGTCCTGCACCAGATAGTCCTTCAACCGCTCCGCCACGGACTTGTTTTTGGTGAACATGCGGTACAGGACGCTCGTGTCCGCGCGGTCCTTTTTCTCCTGTTCGTAATCCTTTTCGGCCTTCGGCTTGTATTCCTTCGCGATCTCCAGCATCCGGTCGTTCTTTTCCTGCTGCTTCGGATCCACGTCCTTCATGGACCACTTGATCGTGTAACTCCCGTATTTGTTCTTCCCGTGATGATACGATGCGCCGGTCCAGTCCCAGTAATACCAGTCCGCCTTGATCTTCTCGATCCCGTAATAGAGCGGCAGGCCCAGTGCGATGCCCACGACGATGCTGGTGCCGACGCTGGCCATGGTGATGCTGTTCTGATCGCTGGAATAGCTGAGGATGCTGCCCTCCAGTTCCGTGCTGTACGCCGTCAGTTTCCCGCCGTCCGTCAGGCGGTAGAGACGCACGGCGGGCCAGAGGGACTCGTCCAGGTCCAAGGTGGAAAGATCGATGGAGACGGTATATTCGCCGGGCAGGTGCTCGTCCTCTTCCAGGCCGGCGTGGACTTCCCAGGCGCCGATGAGCGGCTCGCCGTAGTCCTCGAAGTCCTCCGCGATCCGGATCAGGCGCTCGCTGTCCTCTGTGACGGGGGTCAGGGTGATCTCCGTGTCATCGTACAGGGCACCGGCCTCGGCAGTGATGCGGATGCCCTCGGCGGGGGAGAAGTCCAGGGCTTCGCTGTGGTAAGGCCATTCAGGGAGTTCTTCAGGCTCGTCGGAGAGGCCGCGGGCTTCGGCGCGCCAGTCGGCGGAGGTGGTCTCGGCAGGGTCTGTAGACGGTTCGGTGACGTCCTGCGCGGCAGTGGTGGTCACAACGGGATTCGTCGGGGATATCGTGATCGGCGGCCGCTCCGGCCCGCAAGCCGTAAGCAAAAGCGTCAGCGCCAGCAGCAATGCCGTTGTTTTTTGGATGGTGTGTCTTCGTTTCATATCAGAAGCCCCTTTCGTTATCGACGGAACAATCCATTATATCTATTATTATATATTTTCACGCATTTGTACAGAACAAAAACCCCTCCGCGGCAGATGTGGTGTGCTACCCGTCAAGAGGACAGTGAAAAATCAAAAAGTTCTGTACCGCCAGTTGTATATACAGCTGGCGGTATTCTTATGCTGCCAGATAGTACTGTTCATGGTACTCAGCTGGTGTCATCAGCTGCAGATTCCGCT
>JAFRRM010000014.1 GCA_017428105.1 Lachnospiraceae bacterium
CCCAGGTAGCTCTCCGCATCCGCTTTCAGCTTCTGCAGGATCATGGCGGAGATCTCCTGAGGGGTGTAGCTCTTGCCGTCGATGTTGACGCGGTAGTTGCTGCCCATCTCTCTCTTGATGGAGGAGATGGTCTTGTCCGCGTTGGTCACGGCCTGACGCTTGGCGGGCTCGCCCACCAGACGCTCACCGGTCTTGGAGAAAGCCACGACCGAAGGGGTGGTCCGAACGCCTTCCGTATTGGCGATGACCACGGGTTTGCCGCCTTCCATGACGGCCACGCACGAGTTTGTAGTTCCTAAATCGATGCCGATGATTTTGCTCATTGTATTGTCCTCCCGATCAATTTGTGTGTTGTAGTCTGTTTTGTTCTATATGAAAGGTCTTAATTGACCACTTTCACCATGCTGTAGCGGATCACCGTTCCGCGGAAGGTGTATCCTTTTTGGAACTCCTGGACCACGGTGTTTTCCGGCTGGTCTTCGTCCTCCGCATGCATGACCGCGTTGTGCAGGTCCGCGTTGAAGGGCTGGCCGACGGCCTCGATGGGCTTTACGTCCAGGTCTTCCAGGATCTTGCCCATCTGCCGGTACACCTGGACCATGCCGGTCTCAAAGGGCTCTTCCTTCTGGGCTTCGTCCAGGGTGGCCAGGCCGCGTTCGAAGCTGTCCACGACGGGAAGCAGCTTTTCGATCACGCTGCGGGCGCCCAGTTCGAAGGAGGCGGCTTTTTCTTTTTCCGTGCGCTTGCGGTAGTTGTCGAACTCCGCCATCTGGCGCTGGATGCGGTCCTTTGCCTCGTCCAGTCTGGCTTCCGCCTCGTCCAGCTTGGCCTCGGCTTCCTTCAGGGCCTTTTCGGACTTGTCCGCCTTGACCTTGCCGAAGAAGCCTTTCTTTTCCTTCGCCGGCGAGGCGGGCGCTTCTTCAGGCGCGGACTCTTCCGCTTCCGGAGCGGCGGGGCCTTCCGGTGCTTCCACCGATTCCGCGGTCTTCGGGGCCTCTGCGGTCTCTTCCGTTTCCGGAGAGGTCTCTACCGGAACTTCTTCCGTTCTGTCAGGTGCTTTTTCTTCTTCTATCTCGATCATGGACTATTCCTCCGTCTGTAAAAATATGCCGTCCAGGTGGCTCATGGTCTCCTGCAGCGTATCCACCACCTTCTGGTAGTTCATGCGCTTGGGGCCGATGATGCCGATCTTGCCCTGGACGCCGTCGCCCAGGCTGTAGGTCGCGGTCACCACGCTGCAGTCCTTCATGGATTCCACCGGGACTTCGTCGCCGATGTAGACCTGGATGTCCTGCCTGCTCCCGGCCGGGGACGTCAGGCTGCCGATCGCGCTGCCCAGCGTCTTTTTCTCCTCCAGCGTGCTGATGAGTTCGCTGGCCCGGTCGCCGCCCGTGAGTTCCGGATAGCGGAAGATGTTGGGGGCGCCGCTGGTGTAAACGGGGTAGGAGTCTTCCTTCGCGAAGGTCTCCGCCACCGCGTCCAGGACCTTGGAGACGACTTCCACGTGATCGCCGGCTTCATTCTTGAGGCCCGAGATGACGCTCAGGTTGATCTCCTCCAGGCTCAGGCCGGTCAGGCGCTTGTTCAGGATGAAGTTCAGCTCCATGAGTTCGTCGCTGCCCACTTCCTCGTCCAGGGTCAGGATGTTGTTCTTCACGATGTCGCCGGAGAGAACGACCACCGCCAGGATGCGGCCCTTGTCCATCGGGGACAGCTGCAGGAATTTCAGTTTGCTCTTGCGGCTGTGCGGGCCGGTGACCATGGTGGTGTAATTGGTGTTGGCCGCCAGGATCTGCGCCATTTTCAGCAGCATCTCTTCCACGCGGTCGATGCGGCGCGTCAGCAGGTCCTGCATGGGCAGGGCGGGCAGGTCGCGCGGCTCTTCGGCTTTCTTCGCCTGATCCGCGAGCATTCTGTCCACGTACAGGCGGTAGCCCTTATCCGTCGGGATGCGGCCCGCCGAAGTGTGCGGCTGCACGATCAGGCCCATTTCCTCCAGGTCCGACATTTCGTTCCGGATGGTGGCCGGGGACAGATTCAGCCTGTCCAGTTTGGAGATCGTACGCGAACCGACCGGCTCGCCGGTCTCCTGGTAATTCTCAATGATCGCGAAGAGGATCTCTAATTTTCTGGCATCCAGTTCCATGCGCTCCGGCCTCCTCTCTCCGGGTTGTTAGCACTCGTCAGGTTAGAGTGCTAACATCTGTGTATAAGATAACACCCGCCCGTCCTCTTGTCAATCCTTTTTTTAGGAAGATTTCGAAAAATGACATAAAAAACCGTCCCCCGCCGCATGACAGGGAACGGTTCCTTTCTTATTTTCCGTGACCGGCGGAACGGTCCTGCGGCACCTTCCGCACCGTACCCGGGCCGTTCGTGACAGGGGGACGGTTCCTTTGTCGTCTTTACATGGGCCGTTGGCACAACGGTCCCTACAGATTCCCGGGAAATATGACAGGAGGATCGGCTCCTCCTTTCACGGCTGCCCCAGGGCGTGCAGCCGGTCCGCGGAAATCATGCGGATCCCGACGACCTTCTCATCGTCCCAGGTGTATAATTCTGTCAGCCGTTTCGCTTCCCGATCGTAATAATACAGAGCGCACGGGCTCCAGAGGTTGACGTTTTTCTCGACATAAACGAAATATTCTCCCGCGTCCTCGAAGATCTGAACGGTAAAAAGGTCGTGCTCCAACTCAGAGATGGCCGGGAAAATGTCCTGCATGATATCAGGCGCAGGGCAGGGGACCTCCTTCTCGTCCGTCACGGCCACCCGGATCAGACGGTTGAGCACTTTGTTCTGCCGGTCGTCGATATAGGACTCGAAACACCCGTAGGGAACCAGGTAAACGGTCGCCGGGTCGGGTTCGAGATCCGTTCCCGCCATGATGCGGAAGCCGTCCGCCAGAATGTAAGACCGCTGTTCCCCGATATGCCGGTCTCTTTCGACGATCTCCGTCCGGACCTCCAGGAGCCCCTCTGCCGCCGCATCGAACGCGCGGAGGGACGGTTTGCTGCGCCGGAATGCGAGCAGCATGCCGAGAACGAGCAGGCCGTTGATGACCGCGGCAGCGATCAGGATGCCCAGGACGATCCTGACCGACAGAGGAAGGCGCTTCTTCCCCGCTTTCATGCCCTCTCCTCCGCTTTGCGGTATTCGAGAATGTCGCCGGGCTGGCAGTCCAGCGCCGCGCACAGCCGGGCCAGCGTCGAGACTTTGACCGCCTTTGCCTTGCCGGTCTTCAGGATCGACATGTTCGCGACCGTGATCCCCACTTTATCCGCCAGTTCGGTCAGGCTCATCTTCCGCCGGGCCAGCATGACGTCGATGTTGAAAATGATCTCGCCTTCCATAAGTCCTCCTTCAGATCGTCAGGTCCGACTGTTCCTGCAGCGCCGCCGCTTTGCCGACCAGATGTGACAGGGCGGCCGCTGCCACGGCTATGGCCGCGCCAGTGAATACCACCAACAGCGACAGCAGAAACACGCCCGCGTGGCTCATGTTCAGGAGCAGAAGAAGCACGTTGCCCGCGAAGAAAAAGCAGGCGTCGCCCGCGGCCAGCCACGCGACCCACTTCAGGCTCCGGGCATTTTCCTCCGTAAAGGAACGGTCCCGTCCGATGCGGCCGGCGATAAGCCAGCCCAGGACCAGCACCGCATAGCAGGGAAGTCCCGATGCCCACAGAAAGATGAGCCAGGGCCAGAACCGGTTTTGAAACTCCGGATAAGAGGCTGTCAGGCTTGCGCCGAAGGAAGGCAGCACGATCCCGTAAACGGCCAGCCCGCACAGGGCCATCCCGATCACGATGGTCTTCAGCCATGCGGATAAGGTACTTTGTTTCATCATGATGAACCTCCCGGTCGGATGTGATATGGTATGGGTGGATATGGGTATTTATACCGCGGAACAGATCGAATGTCAATAATATTTTATCGTATTACGATAATTTTGCAAGGTTTCGAGCTGGTTTGAATCGGATCAGAGAGCAGGAAACGGGTAATATAACGACCACCCGTTCCTCAGGGAAATCACAAAGAAGGCTTTCTGCTTTTAACATGAAATATAATAAACGAAACCCTTCTCCCGTCACCAATGCAGGGGCTGTTGTGCCGACGGCCCGAAAAAAAGATGACAAAGGAACCGTCCCTCTGTCACAAAAGATGACAAAAGAACCGTCCCTCTGTCACGTTTCGTCCCGTTCCGCCGCATTTTCCGGATGACATTTTGCCGAAAAGGTGTTATGATATCAGAAATGGTTCCTGACAATCTTTTTTCGGAGGTACGACATCATGCCGCATGATTTCCCTTTGGCTGTGGAAGCGCCCAAATCCTGCACGTTCGTGACGCGGCAGCTTCCCACCGTGACGGCCGAGCAGCGCTGGAAAGCGCTGGAAGCCACCCATTTCAATGAATTCGCCTTCCCCGCGGGGCTGCTTTACATCGACTGCCTGTCGGATTCCGGCACCACGGCCATGACCGACACCCAGTGGGCGGCCATGTTCCTGGGCGACGAATCCTACGGCCGCAACAAGGGCTATTATATTCTGCTGGACGCTTTCCGCGACGCTTTTGAGCGCGGCAATGACCAGAAGCGCCTGATCAATTACCTGCGCAACGGCGTGGACCGCGACGACGTGCAGAAAATGATGGACGAAGTCTACCTGGTGGACTGCGAAGGCGGCTTCTTCAACGGCGGCGCCTTCCAGCTGGAGCGTCCCAACACCTTCATCCTGCCGCAAGGCCGCTGCGCCGAAGCGCTGCTCTTCGACGTCATCAAGCCGCTGCTGGCCCGCCGGTACCCGGGCAAGGTCTTCACCATCCCGTCCAACGCGCACTTCGACACCACCGAGGGCAATATCAAGCAGATGGGCTCCGTGCCGCGCAATCTCTTCCACAAAGAACTGCTTTTCCAGGTCCCCGAAGGCGGCCGCTATGAGAAGAACCCCTTCAAGGGCGACATGGATATCGAAAAACTGCGCCAGCTGATCGATGCCGTGGGCGTGGAAAATATCCCCATGATCTATACCACCGTGACCAACAACTCGGTCTGCGGCCAGCCGGTCTCCATGGCGAACATGCGCGCAGTCGCGGAGATCGCGCACAGCTACGGTCTGCCGTACATCATGGACGGCGCCCGCTGGGCGGAAAACTGCTACTTCATCAAGATGAATGAAGAAGGCTACCGCGACAAGACCATCCCGGAGATCGCGCAGGAGATGTTCTCCTATTTCGACGCGGTGTGCGCCTCCTTAAAGAAAAACGGCCACGCCAACATGGGCGGCCTGCTCGCGTTCCGCGACAAGGGGTATTTCTGGAAGAAGTTCTCGGAATTCAACGAGGACGGGACCGTGAAGACCGATATCGGCCACCTGCTGAAGGTCCGCCAGATCTCCGCCTACGGCAACGACTCCTACGGCGCGATGAGCGGCCACGACATCATGGCCCTGGCGCAGGGCCTGTACGAGGAACAGCGCTTCGAATATCAGGACGAGCGCGTGCGGCAGTGCGAATATCTGGCCCAGGGCCTGCACGATGCGGGCGTCCCCGTGGTCCTGCCCGCCGGCGGCCACGGCGTGTACATTGACGTGGACAAGTTCTTTGATTACAAGCGCGGCCATGAAAGCTTCGCCGGCCAGGCCCTTTCCCTGGAGATGATCCACCGCTACGGCATCCGCTGCTCCGAACTGGGCGACTTCTCCATGGAATACGACCTCAAGACCCCCGAACAGCAGGCCGAAGTCTGCAACGTCGTCCGTCTGGCCATCAACCGCAGCCAGTATTCCAAACAGCACATGGACTACATCATCGCCGCCGCCGCCCAGCTCCACCGCGACCGCGACACCATCCCGAACCTCCGCATCACCTTCGGCCACAACCTCCCCATGCGCCACTTCCACGCCTGGCTGGAGCCCTACGAGCCGGCGGAAGAAGAACTCTGCGACCGCTGAGCGGGCGCTGCTCGCCGCTTCCTGACAGGGGGACGGTTCCTTTGTCAGGTTTTTCCCCAAAACGGGCCGCTGACACAGCGGCCCCTGTTTTATTTCCATGAAAAAGGACCGCCCCGGCGGTCCTTTCGTTTTCTGTTCAAAGCGCTTTCTGCGCGTTTACTGCTCTTCGTCCTCGTAGAATTCAAAGACGTGGCCGTACAGGCGGACGGTATCGCCTTCCTGAAGACCCAGCGCCTTCAGTTCATCCAGGATACCGCGCTCCCGCAGGAATTTCTGGAAGAAGAGGAAGCCTTTTTCGGACATCAGATTGGTGTAGCCCAGCATCTTTTCGATGGCAGGGCCTTCCACGACGTACTCTTCCTCTTTTTCGTCATAAGCGACGGTATACGGCAGATCGCCGCCGGACAGATCCTCAAAGCTGAACTCCCGCTCAAAGACCAGCGGCTTCTTGCCGATCTGCTGCAGCATTTCCGAGGCTTTGTACAGCAGAGGCTTCACGCCTTCGCCGCTCACGGCGGAGATCTCAAAATACGGCATCTGATGCGCTTCGGCATATGCGCGCAGGCGGGCCGGATTATCACTTTCCGGGTCCACGGCGTCGATCTTGTTGGCGACCAGGATCTGGGGCAGCTCGGCCAGGGCCGCGCTGTATTTCGCGAGCTCGCCGTTGATGTTTTCGATGTCTTCCACAGGATCGCGGCCTTCAAAGCCGGACGCATCCACCAGGTGCAGCAGCAGGCGCGTGCGCTCCACATGCTTTAGGAAATCGTGACCCAGGCCGACGCCTTCCGCGGCCCCGTCGATCAGACCGGGGATGTCCGCCATCACGAAGCCGGCGCCGCCGGGCAGATCCACCACGCCCAGGTTCGGGGTGATGGTCGTGAACGCGTAGTCCGCGATCTTGGGCCGCGCATTGGTGGTGGCCGCCAGGAAGGTGGATTTGCCCACGTTGGGATACCCCAGCAGACCCACGTCCGCGATCACCTTCAGTTCCAGCAGCACGTGCAGTTCCCGGCCGGGCCGGCCCGGCTTCGCATACAGGGGGGCCTGCATGGTGGGCGTGGCGTAGTTCATGTTGCCGGTGCCGCCGCGACCGCCCTTGAGGACGATCTCCCGGCGGTTGTCGCCGGACATGTCCGTCACGACCTTGCCGGTCTCCGCCTCGCGGATCACGGTGCCTTCGGGCACGCGGATGACCAGGTCTTTGCCGTCTTTGCCGCTGCGGCGCTTGCTGCGGCCTTCCTCGCCGTCCTCCGCGATGAAGCGGCGGACGCTGCGGAATTCGCCGAGGGTGTTCAGACCGGTGTCCACTTCAAAGATGATATCGCCGCCGCGGCCGCCGTTGCCGCCGTCGGGCCCGCCTGCGGGCACGTAAAGTTCGCGGCGGAAGCTCACGTGGCCGTCGCCGCCTTTGCCGGATTTGATGAAGATCTTGGCACTGTCTACAAACATGGGGCTCCTCTTTTCGGGGATGATGGGATGCCGGCCTCTGCGGATGTATATGAGGACGGGCGGCCGATGACCGCCCCCGCGGCTGATCAGATCGGACTGCCGGCACGGCAGTCCCTGAAGTTTTCCGGGGAAAATAATGATCCACCCGCCTAGCGGGTGGTTTTTCATTTTCGGGCATAGCCCTAATACTACTAGCCACGCACAAGTGCGTATAAAGTGGCCTGCCAGCGGCGCGAGGTTGTTACTTGCCACCCGTAAACGGGTCTCTCGG